>JBAIWX010000067.1:0-9755 GCA_037916975.1 Gemmatimonadales bacterium | reverse complement strand
CGTCGCGTGGCGCAGCACCTGCGCGACCGCGGCTACGAGGTGGAGGAGCGCCCCGTCGCCTGCTCGCCGGCCCCGCTTCTCGCCCTCCCGATCGCGGGCGCCGGCCTCGGCTGGCTCACCCTCCTCGAGGTCCCGCTCCTCCTCCTCCCCGTCCGCCCCTGGGGCGCCCTCCTCGTCTGGGCCCTCGGCCTCGGCTTCCTCGCGCTCGTGGCGGGGGGCGTCGCGAACGGCTGGACCACGCTGGGCGTGACGCCGCGCGCCGATGCGAACCTCGTCGTCCGGCGCCCCGGGCGGCGGGTGAGGCGCTGGCTCGTCGCCCACCTCGACACGAAGGCGCAGGGCCACTCGACCGCGGGCCGGCGCGTCGCGGTGTGGATGGCCGCGGCGGCGATCGCGGCACTCGGGACCGCGGCGGCGGTCCGCTGGGCCACGGGGCCGCTGCCCGGCGGCGCGGTCGCCGCGCTCGCAGGCCTCGGCGCGGCGGGCGGCGCCCTCCTGGCGCGGGGGCGGCTCCGGGGCGAGTCGCCCGGGGCGCGCGACAACGCCTCCGGGCTCCTCGCCGCCCTCGACGCCCTGCAGGGCGCACCGGGGGACGCGGGCCTCCTGGTGACCGCCGCGGAGGAGTTCGGGCTGCAGGGCGCCACCCAGCTCGTGCGCGAGGCCCCCGGGCTCGTGTGCGGGACCCTCGTCGTGAACGTGGACACGGTGGACGACACGGGCGACCTGTACGTCGTGCACCACGACGCGGCCGGCGACGCGCTGGGGGCGGCTCTCGCCCCGGCGCTCGCGCCGCTCGGGCTCCCGGTCCGCCGCCGCCGCCTGCCGTGGGCGATCCTGACCGACAGCGTCGCGCTGGCCCGGGCGGGGGCGGTTGCGGTGACGGTGGCGCGCCTCGACGGCAGCACGCTGCGCCGCATGCACACGCCGCGGGACAGCGCCGACGGGTTCGCCTTCGACACCGCCCGCCGCCTCGGGCCGCTCCTCGGGACGGCCCTCGCCGCGCTCCCGCTGCCGCCGGACCCGTCGGGCGGGACCTCGGCCGCGGGTGACGGGGCGGGGCCGCGGGCCGTCGGCTGACGCGCCAGATTGACCCGCACCCGGCGCGGGGCTAGCTTGTGCCGAGGATTCACAAGGCCCCCGCCCGGGGCCTTTTTGTTGTTGGTCGAGAGGGGAGACACCGCGGATGTTCGATGCCGGGACCTCGTGCCTCGTGGTGGTCGGGGCGCAGTGGGGTGACGAGGGGAAGGGGAAGCTGGTGGACGTGCTCGCCGAGCGGGCGGAGATGGTGGTCCGCTACCAGGGGGGCGCCAACGCCGGCCACACCGTGGTGATCGGCGAGGAGCAGTACATCCTGCACCAGATCCCCTCCGGCATCCTCCACCCGGGGACGACCTGCGTCATCGGGAACGGGGTGGTGCTGGACGCGGAGCAGCTCTTCCACGAGCTCGACGACCTCGTCGCGCGCGGGATCGAGGCACCGGCCCGGCTCGTGGTGTCCGATCGCGCCCACCTGGTGCTGCCGCTCCACAAGGTCCTCGACCAGGCGGCGGAGAAGCGCCAGAACATCGGGACCACCGGGCGCGGGATCGGCCCGTGCTACGAGGACAAGGTGGGCCGCCGCGGGCTGCGCGTCGGGCACCTGCGCGACCTCGCGGCGGCGCGCGAGCTGCTCGCGCAGCGGGTGGACCGCGCCAACCACCAGCTCCATGAGCTCGGGAGCGAGGCGCGCGTCGGGCTCGCGGAGCACGAGGCGCTCCTGGAGCGCCTCGCGCCGCGGCTCCTGCAGCTCGCCGCGGACAGCGGGCTCCTGGTGCACCGGGCGCTCAAGGGCGGGAAGCGCGTCCTCCTCGAGGGGGCGCAGGGCGCGCTCCTCGACGTGGACCACGGCACCTATCCCTTCGTGACCTCCTCCAACACCACGTCCGGCGGCGCGGCCGTCGGCGCGGGGATCGGCCCGACGGCGATCGACGGCGTGCTGGGCGTGGTGAAGGCGTACACCACGCGCGTCGGCAACGGGCCGCTCCCCACCGAGGCGGCGGCGCCCTTCGAGGAGCAGCTCCGCCAGCTGGGCGGCGAGTTCGGCGCGACGACGGGCCGCCCGCGGCGCTGCGGCTGGTTCGACGCCACCGTGGTCCGCTACGCCGCGCGGGTGAACGGGCTCACCGGCCTCGCCGTGACCAAGCTCGACGTGCTCGACACCTTCGCCGAGATCCCGGTGGGGTCGAGCTACGTGTGCGACGGGGTGCCGTGCGACGAGTTCCCGGGCGAGGTGGCGATGCTCGAGCGGGTGCGCCCGGTGTACGAGACGCTCCCCGGCTGGCAGGCGCCCACCGGCGGGGCGCGGCGGCTCGCTGACCTGCCGAAGCAGGCGCGGGCCTACCTGGACCGCCTCGAGGCGCTCTCCGGGGTGCCGATCCGCTACGTGAGCGTCGGGACGCGGCGCGACCAGATCATCGAGGTATGATCGACCTGCTCGTGATCGGGGCGGGCCCGGCGGGTCTCGCGGTCGGGGTGGCCGGGGTGCGCGCGGGGCTCGGCACCGTGCTCCTCGACCGCGCCACCGTCGTGAGCGCGATCGAGAAGTACCCGCTGGGCATGACCTTCTTCTCGACCCCCGAGAAGATCGAGATCGGCGGCATCCCGCTCGTGACGAGCGGGGAGAAGCCGACCCGCCGCGACGGGCTCATCTACTATCGCCGCGTGGCCGAGGCGTTCGGCCTCGACGTGCGGGTGCGGGAGGCGGTGACGGCGCTCCGGCGGGAGCCGGACGGCACGTTCACCGTCGAGGTCCGGCGCCCGCACGACGCGACGAGCTACCGTGCCGCGAACGTGGTGGTCGCCACCGGCTACTACGACCAGCCGAACCGCCTGGGCATCCCCGGCGAGGACCTCCCGCACGTCGCGCACTACTTCACCGAGGGCCACCGGCACTGGCGCCAGCGCGTCGTGATCGTGGGCGGCGGGAATTCGGCGGTGGATGCGGCGCTCGAGAGCTGGCGCGCCGGCGCCGACGTCACGATGGTGCTCCGCGGCGAGGCGCTCCATCCCACCGTGAAGGCGTGGGTCCTCCCGGACATCACCAACCGGCTCCGCGAGGGGAGCGTGAAGGTGCGCTGGCGGTCGCGGCTCCGCGCCATCACGCCCCGCGACGTCGAGATCGAGGATGCGGCGGGGCAGGTGGAGCGGCTCCCGGCCGACCAGGTGCTCCTCATGACGGGCTACCGGCCCGACCTCTCGCTCCTGCGGGACGCCGGGGTCCCGGTGGATCCCGAGAGCGGCGTCCCGGCGCACGACGAGGCCACGATGACGACCCCCGTCCCGGGCCTCTACATCGCGGGCGTGATCGCCGGCGGCGACGACGACAACCGGCTCTTCATCGAGAACACCCGGCACCACGGCGAGCTCATCGTGCGGGACGTGCTCGCCCGCCGGGGGGCGGCGCGCGCCGGCTGAGCACGCGACCCAGCCCCTGCGCACGACGCCGGGCCCCCGGACGGGCGCCCGGCGTCGTCCGTTCCGGGAGGCCGGTCAGTGCTGGTAGGTCTGGAACCAGGTGGCGACGCTGAACGACTTCGGGTCGATGTCGTAGGTCCGGTTCCGCGCGAAGTGCCCCGTCGTCGGGAAGTACGGTGGCGGGTCGGTGTAGGCGCAGGCGTTGTACTGGTAGCGCTTCAGGTTCCCGGTGCCCGACGTGGTCCCCACCGCGCCGCGCTGGCGCTGGATGATGCCCCCCGTGAGCTGCAGGCAGCCCCGCCCCCACTGCGTGGTGCCGCAGGATTCCCGGTTGGTCGGCCCGGTGTCGTAGTTCTCCACGGTGAAGACGTCGAGCGCCAGGATGACGGCGTGGATGAACTCGTCCTGGTTCCCGACGGGGCGCATCGTCTTGTAGGCGCTTCCCTGCACGTTCACCGGGGCGTTGAGGAGGTTGTCCGCGACCACGACGTCGTTCATCGCGATGAGGCCGAGGATGTCGTCGCAGGTGCCGACCGCCGGGTCCGTGGCCTGCTTGACGTTGTCCGCCACGACGATGTCCTGCGGCGACACGAGCGTCACCCGGCCCCGCACGGTGCCGCTGATCGCGACGTCGCCATCCACGTAGATCACGCCCTTGAAGTTCGGGTTGAGCGCGCGGGTGATCGGGTGCAGGTAGAGCCGGTCGGGGCGCGCCGCGAGGCGCGGGTCCACCGTGCCGCCCCAGGGGATCCACCGCCCGTCGGCGTTCGAGGCGACGAAGCCGTTCGTGAGCACGGGGTCGCCGCCCAGGTAGCAGCGGGCGGAGTTGTCGTTGAGCGAGGCCTGCTTCGCGTGCCCGCCCGAGTTGGGGTGCGCCGAGGCCGGCGAGAAGCTCGGCGCGTGCGGGCCCTGGAAGTCGCCGCAGTTCCGCGTGTTCGTGATCGTCCCCGGCCGGTCCGCGACCACGAAGGCCTCGTTCCCCGCCGCGCCCTCGTAGACGCGGATGAAGCCCTCGTCGTCGTCCGTGACGTCGCCGTCGCCGTCGAGGTCCACCGCCACGAACTCGATCCGCGTGCGGGCCTGGCCGGCGGTGGCGGTGGTGTAGCCGGGGAAGTACAGGTTGCCGGCGGTCGCCTGGTTCCGGAGCTTCGTGAGCTCGGTGACCGTCGGCATCTCGATCCGCGGTGCATTCTCGGTGTAACCCTGGTCGAAGGTGCCGTACTGCGCGCCGCTCACCGTGCGCGCCGTCTCGACCGTCGAGCGGAAGCGCGCGCCGCTCGAATAGATCCGGATCACGTCGTTCGAGTGCACCGGGCCGAAGATCTGGTCGCCGCTCCCGAAGGCGATCGTGGAGGGCTCGATGTCGGTGAAGTAGGCGAACTTCGCGAAGCTCTCCTGGTTCACCTCCGCCCGGCGCACCACCCGCACGTTCGCCGCGTCCCGGACGACGCTGATGATGCTCCCGAAGACGCCGTACTGCCCCGACGACACGCCGCTCGGCCCCGCGTACGTCCAGCGCCGGAGCCCCGGGATCACGGCGCCGGAGGCGTCGAGCACGGCGGCGCTGTCCTCGAGCGTCACGTAGTTGCTGTCGGGGTAGAGGCCGCGCGTGCCGTTGAGCCTGCTGCGCGCCTCCTCGAGCCCGGCGAGCGCGGCGCCCTCCGCGACGGACTGCCGTTCGGCGAAGCGGCGGATCAGTCCGCTGTTCGAGGCGACGAGCGCCGCGCCCAGGGCGAGGGCGGCGAGCGCGAAGGCGACGAGCACGACCGTCATGAGCGCGATGCCGCGCTCGTCGCGGGGGAAGGGGGGACGGGACATGGCGTCGGCTCCGGTCAGGGCGCCGCCGCGGTGACGGCGGCGGTCGTGCTGCGGGAGGAGAGGTTCGGGGTGCAGTCCTGCGCCGCCACCGCGTACTCGTAGGCCGTGCCCGGCACGACGTCGGTGTCGGAGAAGAGGTAGGGCGCGTTGCCGGACGGGAGCGAGGTGTACGGGTCGCCCCAGTCGCTCGTCCCGGCCGGGCGGCGCCAGACGACGTAGCGGATCACGTCCTTCTCGCCGCTCCCCTCGTCCACCGCCGCCCCCCAGGCGAGGTCGATCCGGCTCGTCCCGGTGCCGCCGACGGGCGTCGCGAGCACCGGCTGGCCGAAGAGCGGCGCGTCGCCGCAGGTCTGCAGCTTCTTCGTCCCCATGTTGGGGAGGGGGATCACCGTCGCGATCTCGCGTACGCGCTCGTCGGCGCCGGACTTCCCGTTGGTGACGCGGAAGCGGAGCTCGACCGAGCGCACCAGGTCCACCCGCGCCACCGCCCCGGTGTCCGGCACCTGCCCGTGCTGGGGCGCCGTGTGCCGGAGCGGGAGCCACGCGGTCGGCACCGTGTCCACCGTCGGGTTGCCGCTCGCCGGGGTGTTGAGGTAGCGGTAGCGGAAGAAGGGCGCACCACCTGCCGGTGCGAGCGCGTTCCGCACGAGGCGCTCGGCCGGCTGGTTGTTCACCTGCCGCATGAGCACGAAATCGTCGGTGCGCGGGGTCTCGGCGTCGGGCGTGAACCAGAAGGTCACGGTCTCCGCGGGGCTGTTGGCGCCGCCGGCGGTGTAGCTGGCCGACGGGTAGGCGAAGGCGGGGCTCGAGCCGGGGATCGTCATGGCGCCCGCCGTGGTGAGCGCCGAGACCTGGCCCGCCGGCGCGTCGGGGTCGACGTAGACCGCCGAGATGTCGCCCGCCACGTTCGAGACGAGGTCGCTGTTGAAGCTGACGGCGCCGGCGCCGGCGTAGACGAGCGGCGGCTGCCGGTCGGGGACGTTGGCCCCGGCGGTCTGCAGCTCGCGCCCGACCTGGTCCACCCCGTAGCGCAGGTTCTGCAGGACGCCCTGCTCGTCGGTGCCGCGCGTGAACCCGCGCGACTGCACGCCCACCGCCCGGAGCGAGGCGGTGAACACGACCAGGAACACCGTCATCGCCACGAGCATCTCGAGCAGGGTCATGCCGCGCTCGGCGCGGCGCGTCGTCGCCGTCATGGGGCCGCCACCGTGACGGACCGCGTGACCGGGGCCGGCAGGCCCGGGCCGGTGACCGACACCGTCACGCGCTTGAAGTCGTTCGCCTGGTTGGCGCCACCCGTGCGGACCACCGTGGTGGTGCGGCTCCAGCCGGGGAGCGGGGTGTTCGCCTCGGTGCCGGCGTACGCGGAGTCGAGCGTGGCATACGTCGGCCACTGGCGCACGAGCCCGATGCGGGCGTCGGCGGCGGCCGCCGCCGTGGTCCGCAGGCGGTCGTCGGTCACCGTGTGGAGCATCCGACCGCTCGCGGCCATGAGGGCGAGCGTCACGATGCCCAGGAGGGAGAGGGCGATCGCGACCTCGACGAGGGTGAAGCCCGCGCGCGGGCGTGGCGAGTGCATCAGGACCCCCGTTGCCAGGTGGAGCCGGTCCAGCGCCACCACTCGACGCGGCCGGTGGCGCGGATCACCTCGACGGCGCGCGTGTCGGCGGCGCGCCGCGCGTCGCCGGCCGCCGCCGGGCTCGAGGTGAGGTAGAAGCCGCCGGCGAAGTTGGCGCTGCCGCTGCGGTGGAAGACGAGCGTCGGGAGGCCGGTCGCGCCGGCCGGAAAGGCCACGGCCTGCCCGCCGAAGGCGCGGGCCGCGACCGTGGCCGGGCGGGCGAACACGAGGGCGCCGTCGAGGGGCACGTTCTTCACCCGTTCGCCGGCGTCGAGCGCGCCGTTCTCGTTCGCGTCGAAGACGAGCTGGAGGCGCCGGTTCGGGACGTCGAAGCCGACGAGCACGTCGTGCTGGCGCGCGACGGCCTCGCGCTGCGCGGCCTGGAGCGTGGTGGCGAGGCCGCTCACGGCGGCGTTGCCCTGGGCCCGGGCGAGGTTGATGGCGGGGCGGGCAAGAAGGACGAGGATGCCGACCACCACGAGCACGACGAGCAGCTCGGGGAGGGAGAAGCCGGCACGGGGCGCGCCCCGGCGGGGCGGCGTGGCGAACGGGCGTGGGTGGCGCATGGCATCCAGGCAGCCGGGCTGTCTCGGGGAGACCCCTGGCTTTGCGTCCCGCCGTCGCCGGCGGTTTGCCGTTGAACTGGGGCGGAGGGCGCCTGCCGTCCGCCTGGGCGATCGCGAGTGTGACCGGGCCGGGCATGGCCGGGTCTCTCAACATTAAGGTGTGGCAATCAGGATGCCGGAGGTGGTGACGGCGGCAAGTCGTTGCAAGTCAATGCAGTGAAAGAAGTTGCAGCTGCAATCCGTTGCGCCGGAGTGCAAGGGCTCGTGTCGGCCGGCCGCCACACTGCAGCGCTTTGCTCTCCCGCCGCCGTGCCGCTATGTTTTCCCGCCCGCGCATCCTCCGACCCCACACCCTTCCGGTTTCCCCATGGCGGACACCACCCTGATGGACAAGCTCGTGTCGCTCGCCAAGCGACGCGGTTTCGTGTTCCAGTCCTCCGAGATCTACGGGGGCCTCGGCTCCGTGTGGGACTACGGCCCCCTCGGCGTCGAGCTCAAGAAGAACGTGAAGGACCGCTGGTGGCGCGCGATGGTCCACGCGCGCGACGACATCGAGGGGATCGACGCGGCGATCCTGATGCACCCGCGCGTGTGGGAGGCGTCGGGCCACGTCGCCGGCTTCACCGACCCGCTCGTGGACTGCCGCACCTGCAAGGCCCGCTTCCGGGCCGACAAGATCCAGGACGCGCAGTGCCCGCAGAAGCCGTCGAAGAGGCCGGGCGAGCACACCGCCTGCGACCTCACCGAGCCGCGGCTCTTCAACCTCATGTTCAAGACGTTCATGGGGCCGGTGGAGGAGCAGGCGGCGGTGGTCTACCTGCGCCCGGAGACCGCGCAGGGCATCTACGTCAACTACCAGAACGTCCTCAACAGCTCGCGCCAGAAGGTCCCCTTCGGGATCGCGCAGATCGGGAAGGCGTTCCGCAACGAGATCACGCCCGGCAACTTCATCTTCCGCACGCGCGAGTTCGAGCAGATGGAGATGCAGTTCTTCGTCGAGCCGGGCTCCGACGATCGGTGGCTGGACTACTGGATGAACACGCGGATGGAGTGGCACGTGGAGACCATGGGCATCCGCCAGGAGAAGCTCCGCTTCCACGAACACACGAAGGAAGAGCTGGCCCACTACGCCAAGCGGGCCTTTGACATCCAGTACGAGTTCCCGTTCGACTGGCAGGAATTCGAGGGGATCCACAACCGCACCGACTTCGACCTGACGCGGCACCAGGAGTACTCGGGGAAGAAGCTCGAGTACATCGACCCGGCGGACACCAACAAGCGCTACATCCCGTACATCATCGAGACCTCCGCCGGTCTCGACCGCACGCTGCTGGTCGTGCTCATGGACGCCTACCACGAGGAAGAGGTCGAGGGCGAAAAACGCGTCGTGCTGCGCTTCAAGCCCTCGCTCGCGCCGATCAAGGCCGGGATCTTCCCCCTGGTCAAGAAGGACGGCCTGCCCGAGCGCTCCGCCCGCATCCACCAGGACCTCATGGCCGCCGGCGTCAACTCGTTCTACGACGACAGCGGCGCCATCGGGCGGCGCTACCGCCGCCAGGACGAGGCGGGCACTCCCTTCGGCATCACCGTGGACGGCCAGACCACCGAGGACGGCACCGTCACCGTGCGCGACCGCGACACGCTCGCGCAGGTGCGCATCCCCGCGGAAGGCGTCGTCGCCTACATCCAGGAGCGGGTGCGGTAGGCGACGTCTTCCGCTCGCCGAGTCCCGGCCTACCGCGGCTTCGGGAACGAGGCACGGTTCGGTTCACACGAAGGCGCGACGGGCCGAAGACGCTACAAATGGAGATCCCGACCGTCGCTCGGTGGAAGCGTCCCCGTCGGATGGCTTCGGCGCTTCGCGCCTTCGCGTGATGAAAAAGCCCGGGAGCCTGACGCCGCCCGGGTTTGCCGTTTCCCCCGCTCTCCCGCTTCCCCGCTCATTCCTCGGGGACTTTACCCAGCCCGTACTTCCTGATCTTTCTGAGGATGGTGGGCCGGGAAAGCCCGAGCATCTTGGCGGCAAGGGAGTGGTTGTTGCGGGCGAGCTGGAGGGTGGCCGCGATCAGCTGCCGCTCCGCGTCATCGAGCGTGAGCCCTTCCGGCGGCACCACGATCGCGGCCGCGGCGTGCACCGAGTCGCCTGCCGACAGCGCCGGCGCCACCGAGCGGCGCTGGATGATGATGTGGTCGGCATCCACCACGTCGGTCTCGGTCAGGATGATCGCGCGCTCGACCGTGTTCTTCAGCTCGCGCACGTTCCCGGGCCAGGAGTACGCCCGGAGCGCCGCGAGCGCGGT
>JBAIWX010000066.1:0-4310 GCA_037916975.1 Gemmatimonadales bacterium | reverse complement strand
CCGCCCCGCCCCGCGGCGCCCTCGCGCGCCTCGGCCTCGACCGCCCCGAGCTCCGCGCGTGGGCGATGTACGACTGGGCCATCTCGGCGATGCAGACGGTCATCACGACCGCGATCTTCCCGATCTTCTTCTCGAAGGTGGCCGCCGCGGGGCTCCCCAAGCCCCTCGCCACGAAGGCCTTCTCCGACGCGAACGTGATCGCGTTCGCGATCGTCGCCGTCGTCTCCCCCTTCGCGGGTGCGCTCGCCGACTACCTCGGCATCGTGAAGCGGCTCTGCTTCCTCTCCATGCTGGTCGGGATCGCGGCGACGGCGGGGATGTTCTGGATCGGCGAGGGAGACCTCCGGCTCGCGAGCTGGCTCTACGTGCTCGTGATCGTGGGCGGCACCGGGAGCATGGTCTTCTACGAGTCGCTCCTCCCCCGCATCGCGCGGGTGGACGAGGTGGACCGGGTCTCGAGCGCGGGGTACGCGGTCGGCTACATCGGGGGCGGGCTGCTCCTCGCCGCCTCGGTGGCCGTCGTGCTCAAGCCCGCGCTGTTCGGGATCCCGGCGGGCAGCGGCTCGCTCGCGACCCGGATCACCTTCCTCATGACCGCGGGATGGTGGTTCGTCTTTTCGTGGCCGCTCTTCCGGCGGGTGCCCGAGCCGCCGCGCCTCCTCGAGCCGGGGGAGCGGCGGAACGCCATGGACGCGGCCGTGGCGGCAGGTCGCCGCCTCGCAGCGACGCTGCGCGAGATCCGCCGCTTCAAGCACGCCTTCCTGATGCTCCTCGCCTTCCTCGTCTACAACGACGGGATCCAGACGATCATCAAGATGGCGGGCATCTTCGGCGAGGAGATCGGCCTCGACACCGGGGTCCTCATCTCGGCGATCCTGCTGGTGCAGTTCATCGGCTTCCCCTGCACCTTCGCGTTCGGCTGGCTCGCCGGGAAGCTGGGCGCCAAGCGGGCGGTGCTCCTCGGCCTCGCGGTGTACGCGCTCGTGAGCGTCGTCGGCTACTTCATGCGCACGGCCACGCACTTCGTGATGCTCGCGGTGCTGGTCGGGCTCGTCCAGGGCGGGACGCAGGCGCTCTCGCGCTCCCTCTTCGCCTCGATGACCCCGCCCCACAAGTCCGCCGAGTTCTTCGGGTTCTACAGCATCTTCGAGAAGTTCGCGAACATCTTCGGGCAGGCGCTCTTCTCGCTCTCCATCGCGCTCTCGGGGTCGAGCCGGACGGCGATCCTCTCGATCATCGCGCTCTTCGTGGCGGGGGCCGTCCTGCTCCTCCGGGTGGACGTGGCGGCCGGGCAGCGTGCGGCGCGGGAGGCGGAGGCGGGCACGGCGCGCCTCGGGGCGGCGCCCGCCTGACTCCCTTGCGCGGGCGCGCCGCCGCTCCGTAGCTTGTGAACAGTCGTCACGAACTCGAGCCGGAAGCCCATGCGCCACGCCGCCCGATGCCACGCCGCCAATCGCCCCGCCCCCGCGGGGACGGCCAAGCGCGGCATCGCGCGCCAGCCGAAGAAGCGTGGCGCGCGCGCGGTGCTCCGGCCGGCCTGATGTCCTGACCCAGAGGCCAACCCACGGAGCCCCGCCGCGCTCGCCGCCGGCGGGGCCTTTGCATTCATGGACCCGATCGCCCTGACCCGCACCCTCTGCGAGGTGGACTCGACCACCGGCCAGGAAGGCCCGGTGGCGGAGCTCCTCGCGCGCCTCCTCGCCGAGCGCGGCTGGACCGTGGAGCGCCAGCCGGTCGCGCCTGGCCGCTTCAACCTCTGGGCCCGCCGGGCGGACCCGGTGGTGGTCTTCTCGACCCACCTCGACACCGTCCCGCCGTACCTCGGCGTGCGCGAGGACGACGAGTGGCTCCACGGCCGCGGCACGTGCGACGCGAAGGGCCTGGCCGCTGCCATGGTGAGCGCCGCCGAGCGGCTCGCCGAGGCGGGGGAACGGCGGGTCGGGCTGCTGTTCCTGGTGGGCGAGGAGAACGGCTCCGACGGGGCGAAGGCCGCGGCGGCGCTCGGCCCCAAGGGGCGCTTCCTGATCAACGGGGAGCCGACGGAGAACCAGCTCACGGTGGGCCAGAAGGGGGTGCTCCGGGTGGACGTCCGCGCGGAGGGACGCGCCGCACACTCGGCCTACCCGGACGAGGGGAGCTCGGCGATCGTCCCGCTGCTCGAGACGCTGCGCCGGATCCGGCGCCTCCCGCTCCCCTACGACCCCCGCCTCGGCACGACGACGCTCAACATCGGCACCATCCGGGGCGGCGTGGCGCCGAACGTGATCCCCGACCGGGCGGAGGCGCAGCTCCTCTACCGGACGGTCGGGCCGCTCGACCGGCTCAAGGAGAGCATCCTCGCCACGCGGGAAGCCGGCGTGACGATCACCTTCCCCCTCGAGATCCCGCACGTCACCTCGGTGGCGCCGCCGGGCTGGGAGACGACCGTGGTGAGCTTCGCGAGCGACCTGCCGTTCCTCCACGCCTGGGGCGAGGGCTTCCAGCTCGGCCCCGGCTCGATCCGCGTCGCGCACACCGACGAGGAGCGGATCCGGAAGGCGGACCTGCTGCGCGGCGTGGCGCTCTACGAGAAGCTGGCGCGCGACCTCATCGCGCGGGCGGAGGCGGCATGAGCGCGCGCATCCCGGTGGCGGTGCTCGGGGCCACGGGCACCGTCGGGCAGAAGTTCGTCCGGCTGCTCGCCGACCACCCCTGGTTCGAGCTCACGGCGGTGGCGGCGAGCGACCAGAGCGCCGGGCGCCGCTACGGCGACGTCGTGCGCTGGCGCGAGGTCACGCCGCTTCCCGACCGCATCGCCGACCTGGTGGTGCAGCGCTCCGCCCCGCCGCTCCCGGCCCGCGTGGTGTTCTCCGCGCTCGACGCGGAGGTCGCGCTCGACATCGAGCAGGACTTCGCGCGGGCGGGCGCGGTGGTGGTGAGCAACACGAAGTCGCACCGGATGGACTGGGACGTGCCGCTCCTCGTGCCGGAGGTGAACGCGGGCCACGTGGCGCTCCTCGACGCGCAGCGGAAGGAGCGCGGGTGGCGCGGCGCCATCCTCTGCAACCCGAACTGCTCCACGGCGGCGCTGGTCGTGGCGCTCGCCCCGCTCCACGCGGCGTTCGGGATCGAGCGGGTGATCGTCTCGACGATGCAGGCCGCCTCCGGCGCGGGCTATCCCGGCGTCCCCTCGCTCGACATCCTCGGGAACGTGATCCCGTTCATCGGGGGCGAGGAGGACAAGATGGAGCGGGAGACGCGGAAGATCCTGGGCAGCGTGGGCGCGAAGGGCGTCTCGGCGGCGCCGCTCGCGCTGAGCGCGCACTGCAACCGCGTCCCGGTGCTCGACGGGCACCTCGAGGTCGCGTCGATCGGCTTCCGGACCAAGCCCACGGTGGACCAGGCGCTCGAGGCGCTCCGCGCCTTCCGCGGCCCCGGCGTGGTGCCGTCGCTCCCGAGCTCCCCCACGCCGCCGATCGAGGTGGACCTCCGCCCCGACCGGCCGCAGTCGCGACTCGACCTCGAGCGGGGCGGCGGGATGGCGGTCACGGTGGGGCGGGTACGCCCGTGCACCGTGCTCGACCTCAAGCTCGTCCTCCTCGGCCACAACACGATCCGCGGGGCTGCAGGAGCAGCGGTGCAGATCGCCGAGCTGCTCAGGGCGGAGGAACGGCTCGATGGGTGAGCGCGCCGCGGCGCGATGTGACCGCGTGGAGCCTGCATGATCGTCTGCAAGTTCGGCGGGACGTCGGTGCAGGACGCCGACGCCATCGCGCGGCTGGCGCGGATCGTCGCCGAGCGGCTCGACGACCGCCCGCTCGTGGTCGTCTCGGCGCTCGCGAAGGTCACCGACGGCCTCCTCCAGCTCGGCCGGCTCGCCGAGGCGGGGGCCGCCGCCGAGGTGGAGGGGACGATCGACGCGATGGTGGCGCGCCACCGCGAGGTGGCGGCGGCGCTCCCCGGCGCCGGCGACGCGGGCGCCGCCCTCGACGACGGCGCGCAGGCGCTCCGGAACCTCCTCCGCCCCGCCCTCGGCCGGCCGCTCACCGACGCGGAGCGGGACCGGCTCGTGGGCCAGGGGGAGCTCTGGAGCTCGCACGTGGTGGCCGCCGCGCTCCGGGGCGCGGGGCTCGACGCCGCGTGGGTGGACGCGCGCGAGGTCGTCGTCACCGACGGCCGCTTCGGGCGCGCGACGCCGCTGCCGGACGCGATCGCCCGCGCGGCGGCGGAGCGCGTGGGCCCGCTCCTCGCGGCGGGGCGAGTGCCGGTGACGCAGGGCTTCATCGGCGCCACCGCCGACGGCACGCCGACCACCCTCGGCCGCGGCGGTT
>JBAIWX010000065.1:0-24624 GCA_037916975.1 Gemmatimonadales bacterium | reverse complement strand
TCGAGGCGCGCGGCGGCGCCTCGGCGGCCGCGGCCGCGCGCGCGTGCGCCCTCGTGCGCCGGTTCGGGATGCCAGGGGATGCCGTGCGCCGCTGGCTCGACGCGACGGGCTGGCTGGCTGCCGCCGCCCGGACGCCCGGGGTCTCCCTGCTGGGCAACCGCTGGGGACCCGACTGGCGCGTGGCTGCCAGCGACCTGGTCACGGGGCTCAGGACCAGTTCCTACACCGAGCCGTCGGGGCGCGTCCTGCGCCGCGCGCTGGGCCCGGCCTACTGGGAGGGGCCGGCCGCCGCGCGCTGCGCCGGGGGCGATCCCGACGCCTGCGAGCGGTGGCTGCTGGCGCCGAGGGCCTCGATCGCCGCGCTGCCCGACCAGCCGATGCTCGCGCCCGGCGGGGGGAGCATTGCACCCCCGTGGGAATGGTCCCGCCAGGAGGCGAGCACGCCCGACGGGATCACCGAGTACATGCTGGACGCATTCGGCGAGCAGCGATTCGCCCGCTTCTGGCGGTCCGACGCGCCGGTCTCCGAGGCCTTCCAGGCGGCGACAGGCCGTCCGCTCGGTGCCTGGCTCGCCGAGGTCGTCGCGGAGGAGCTCGCCCCCGAGCAGGGTGCCGTCCTCGCGGCGATTCGACGCCCCGGACCGACCCTGGGCCCCGGACAGGCGCTCGCGGCGCTCGGCTGGATCGCGCTCGGGGTGCTGCTGGCGCTGCTGGCGGCGGGTTGGGCGTGGCCCGCGGCGCGTTGACAAGCCGATAGCATCGCTCGTATATGTCCGGCGTGTCCGGTTGCTGGCCGCCGCCCCGACGCGCGCGGCCGTTCGTGTCTGCGGCCCCCCGGCCGCAAGGAAGGAAGGTCCCATGTCGCAGGAACAGTCGGCCCCCGCGGTCACGCCGATCGCCGAGCGGGGCTATGCCCACCCCGAGGTCCTCGTCTCCACCGAGTGGGTGGCCGCCCACCTGGCGGATCCCTCGGTCCGCATCGTGGAGTCGGACGAGGACCTGCTGCTCTACGAGACGGGACACATCCCGGGGGCGGTGAAGCTCGACTGGGTCACGGAGCTCAACGACCCGCTCGTCCGCGACTACCTCACCCGCGATGCGCTCGAGCGGCTCCTGCGCAGCAAGGGGATCGACGAGGGGACCACGATCGTCCTCTATGGCGACCGTAACAACTGGTGGGCGGCCTATGCGTTCTGGGTGCTCCGGCTCTTCGGGCTCGAGAACCTCCGGCTCATGGACGGCGGCCGGCAGCGCTGGGCGGAGGAGGGGCGGCCGCTCGTGACCGACCGGCCGACGTACGCCCCCGGGAACGTCACCGTCCCCCCGCGCGACGACCGCGCGCTCCGCGCCTTCCGCGACGACGTGCTCGCGCACGTGCGCGTCGGCGGCAAGCTCGTCGACGTGCGGAGCCCCGAGGAATTCCGCGGCGAGCGCCTGCACATGGCGGACTACCCGAACGAGGGGGCCGTCCGCGGCGGGCACATCCCCGGCGCCAAGAGCATCCCGTGGGCGCGCGCGGTGGACCCCGTCACCCACACCTTCCGCCCCGCGAGCGAGCTCCGCACGCTCTACGAGCAGGAGAACGGCCTGCGGAAGGACGAGGAGACGATCGTCTACTGCCGGATCGGCGAGCGGTCCTCCCACAGCTGGTTCGTGCTCACCTACCTGCTCGGGTTCCGGAAGGTGCGGAACTACGACGGCAGCTGGACCGAGTGGGGGAACGGCGTGGGGCTCCCGATCGAGCGGCCCTGAGCCGCGCCTCCCACCCGCGTCCAGGAGTCGCCCGGAACCCCGCGCTGAAACGCGGGGTTCTCTGTTGCCGTATCAGCAAGCAAGTCTTTGCTTGCAAATTCTGCAAGCAAGCGTATACTTGCAGCCCATGACCGACACGACCAGAGACCGCATCCTCGACGTCACCGCCCGCGTCTTTGCCGATGCCGGGTACCGTGGTACCACGACCCGCCGGGTCGCCCAGGAGGCGGGGGTCAACGAGGTGACCCTCTTCCGGCACTTCGGCTCGAAGGACGCCCTCATCAAGGCGGCCCTCGAGATGAAGGACCGCGAGGGGCTGGCGAGCCTGCCGGCGGATCCGGACGATCCGGCCACGGAGCTCTGCGCGTGGGCCCGCCAGGTCCACGCGCACACCCACGCCCACCGGACCCTCATCCGCCGCGTCATGGGCGACATGGTGGACCGTCCCGAGATCACCCCGGCGGTCTGCGCCGACGCCGGCTGCGAGTACGCCCAGCTGACGGCGTACATCGAGCGGCTGCGCGCGCGCGGCCTCGCCACCGGCGACTTCGACGCCCACGCCGCGAGTGCCATGCTCATCGGCGCGCTCTTCACCGACGCCCTCTGGCGCGACATGATCCCCTACCTGCCGCCGGCCGACGTGACCGTGCGCGAGTACGTGCGCGTGCTGCTCCTTGCGCTCGGCGTCCGCCACGGCGCGGCGGCCGGTGCGGCGTGCGCGCCCGCCCCGGAGGAGGCCCCGTGACCCGTCCGACGCTGGCGCTCGCCGCCCTCGTGCTCGCGGCCCCGCTCGCGGCACAGCAGGACACGCTGCAGGCCCGGCTCGGCGCCCCGGGCGCCCTCTCCCTCACCGACGCCCTCGCGCGCGCCGAGGCGACGAGCGAGGCGCTCGGCATCGCGAAGGCGGGGGTGCAGCGCGCCCGCGGCCAGCTCCGGCAGGCGCGCAGCGGCCTCTACCCGCAGCTCACCGGGAGCGCGAGCTACCAGCGCGTCCTCAAGACGCAGTTCAGCAGCTTCGTCTCGGCGAGCGGCGACTCGGCGCGCACCCCCACCGGCCCCTGCAACGGCTTCCGCCCGAGTCCCAACCTCCCGCTCGCCGACCGGGTGGACTCGCTCGAGCGCGCGGTGGACTGCTCGGTCAACTCGAGCCCGTTCGGCAACGGCCGCATCCCCTTCGGCCAGCCGAACACCTGGAACTTCGGCCTCTCGGCGACGCTCACGCTCTTCGACGCGAAGCTCTACGGGCAGGTCGGCGCGGCGGAGGCGCAGCGGGGTGCCGCCGAGCTCGACTACGCGAGCGCGCGGGCGAAGCTCGTCCTCGACGTGGCCGCCGCGTACTACGACGCGGTGCTCGCGGACCGCCTGCTCGGCATCGCCGACTCGACGCTCGCGCAGGCGGAGCGCACGCTCCACGACGTGGAGCTCGGCAGGCAGGTGGGCACCCAGCCCGAGTTCGACCTGCTCCGCGCGCGCGTGGCGCGGGACAACCAGAAGCCGATCGTGCTGCAGCGACGGGTGCAGCGCGACCAGGCGTTCCTCCGCTTCCGCCAGCTGCTCGACCTCCCGCTCGACGCGCCGCTCGTCCTCGTGACGCCGCTCGACGCCGCCGAGGCGCCGGCGCTCCCGCCGGGGCTCGCGGGGATCGCCTCCCCGGACACGGCGGCGCTCACGCGCGCCCCGGTGCGCTCGGCGGAGGCCACCGTCCGCGCCAGCGAGCAGCAGCTCCGCGCCGCGAACGGCGAGCGCTGGCCAGTGCTGTCCGCCGGCAGCGACTACGCGCGCATCGGCTTCGGGCGGGAGTTCTTCCCGCCGCTCCGCGAGTTCGTGGATGACTGGTCGCTCAACGTGAAGGCGCGGGTGCCGCTCTTCACCGGCGGCCGCCTGAGCGGGAGCCGGATGGCGGCGCGCGCCGGCGTCGAGGAATCGCGGCTCCGGCTCAAGCTCGCGCGCGAGCAGGCGGAGCGCGACAACCGCCTCGTGGTGCAGACCCTCGAGGCGGCCGAGGCGACGCTCGCGGCCACGACGGGCACGGTGGAGCAGGCGCGCCGGGCCTACGAGATCGCGGAGCTCCGCTTCCGCGAGGGGCTCTCGACCCAGACCGAGCTTGCCGACGCGCGCATCCAGCGCGCGCAGGCGGAAGCGAACCGCGCCCAGGCGGCGCGGGACCTCCAGGTGGCGCGGCTCCGGCTCGCGCTGCTGCGGGACCTCCCCCTCGGCACGGCGGACGCCGCGCTCGGGGCGGCGGCCCAGGCCACCGCGGCGCGCTGAGCCCCGCGGGACGAACCGACGACGACCAACATGAAGCAGGATACGATGCGGCAGACGATGCGGATGGCGCGGACCGGGGCGGGGACCCTCCTCCTCCTGCTCGGGGCGGGGGCGTGGGCGGCGGCCTGCGGGAAGGGCGAGGCGAAGGTGGCGACGCCGGCGGAGGCGGTGGTGCTCGGCCCCGAGAACCTCGCGATCGCGAGCGAGACGACGCTCAGCGACGGGCCGATGATCTCCGGCGCGCTCACGGCCGAGCGCGAGGCGCGCATCCGGGCCGAGCTCTCCGGGGTGGTCCTCTTGACGCGCGTGGAGCCGGGCACGCCGGTGCGCGCGGGGCAGGTGCTCGCGGAGATCGACCCCACGACGGCCCGCGAGGCGGTCTTCGCGGCCCGCGCCGCGCTCCGGAGCGCCGAGACGGCGCGCGACCTCGCGCGGCGGAACGCGGAGCGGAGCGAGCGCCTCGCGACGGCGGGGGCGGTCGCCGAGCGCGCCCTCGAGGACGACCGCCGGGTGCTGGCGCAGGCGGAGGCGGGGGTGGCCGACGCGCAGGCGCGGCTCACCGGCGCCGAGCAGCAGCTCGCCAAGGCGACGGTGCGGGCCCCCTTCGCCGGCATCGTGAGCGAGCGCCAGGCCTCGGCGGGCGACGTGGTCCAGCCGGGGACGGCGCTGGTGACGGTGGTGGACCCGGCGAGCCTCCGGCTCGAGGCGACCGTCCCCGCCGACGCGCTCGGCCGGCTCCGGCTCGGCGCGCCCGTGCAGTTCGGGCTGAGCGGGAGCGAGGGCACCCCGCTCCGCGGGACGCTCACCCGCATCAGTCCCGCGGTGGACCCCGCCACGCGGCAGGTGCGCGTGCAGGCCACGGTGCCGAACCCGGGGCGGTCGCTCGTGGCCGGCCTCTTCGCGGAGGGGCGGATCGCCACCGCGCAGAAGCGCGCGACGGCGGTCCCCGCGGGCGCGGTGGACGAGAACGCCGCGAGCCCGCACGTGCACCGGGTGAAGGGCGGGCGGGTGGAGCAGGTCCCGGTGACGGTGGGCCTCCGCGACGGGCTCGCGGAGCTGGTCGAGGTCGCCGGCGTGGCGCCGGGCGACACCGTGCTCCTCAAGTCGGCGCAGGGCCTCCCGGCGGGAACGCCGGTGCAGGTCCGGAAGGACTGACCGCCCGATGTTCATCTCCGACTTCGCCATCAAGCGGCCGATCGTCACCGTCACGGCGATGATCGCCCTCGTCGCCTTCGGCGTGGCGGCGCTCACGCAGCTCAAGATCGACGAGTTCCCCGACATCGCCCAGCCGATCGTCAGCGTGCGGATCCCCTACCCGGGGGCGTCGCCCGAGACGGTGGAGCGCGAGGTGGTGGACCCGATCGAGGAGAAGATCTACGGCCTGGCCGGCGTGGACCGCGAGAAGACCACCTCGAACGCCACCGACGGCCTCGCGCAGTTCACGATCGTCTTCGACTTCTCGAAGGGCGTGAACCAGGCGGCGCAGGAGGTGCGCGACGCCATCAGCGAGATCCGCGGCGACCTCCCGCAGGAGATGGAGGAGCCGATCATCGCCAAGGTGGACCCGGCGGAGCAGTCCCTCCTCTCGCTCAGCGTGAACTCCACGTCGCGGGGCCCGCGCGAGCTCACGGCGATCGCCGACCCGATGGTGATCCGCGCCATCCGCGCGGTCGCCGGCGTCGGCCAGGCGACGGTGGTGGGGGGCGTCTACCCCGAGATGACCATCGAGGTGGACCCGGTCCGCCTCGAGGCGGCGGGGCTCTCGGTCGCGCAGGTGGTGCAGGCGGTCCAGGCGCAGAACCTCGCGGCGCCGGTGGGGCGCCTCAACGGCCCTGCCGACGAGCGCACGATCCGTCTCAAGGGCCGCCTCGAGTCGGCGGCCGACTTCGCGAACCTCGTCGTGGCGGGACGGGGCGGGCGCCTCATCCGCCTGGGCGACGTGGCGCGGGTGTACGAGGGGGCGGAGGAGCAGCGGACCCTCGCCATCTACGACTCGCGTCCCGCCGTCGGCATCGAGGTGAAGAAGGCGAAGGGCTACAGCGCCACCGACGTCGCCGACCGCGTGAAGGCGGAGCTCGCCCGGCTCCAGCCCCGCCTCCCCGCCGACGTCTCGATCGACGTCGTGCGCGACCAGGGCCAGCGCGCCCGGCGCGCCGTGCAGAACGTGCAGGAGGCGCTCGTCGAGGGGGCACTCCTCACCGTGCTCGTGGTGTTCCTCTTCCTCAACAGCTGGCGCTCGACCGTCATCACCGGCCTCGCGCTCCCCGTCTCGGTGCTCGCGAGCTTCGTCGCGGTGTGGGCCTTCGGCTTCAAGCTCGAGACGATGTCCCTCCTCGGGCTCTCGCTCGCCATCGGCATCCTGATCGACGACGCGATCGTGGTGCGCGAGAACATCGTCCGGCACGTGGAGATGGGGAAGGACCACCTGCGGGCGGCGCACGAGGGGACCGACGAGATCGGGCTCGCGGTCGCGGCCACGACCTTCTCGATCGTCGCGGTGTTCGTGCCGATCGCCTTCATGGCGGGCATCTCGGGCCAGTGGTTCAAGCCCTTCGCGCTCACGATCGCCTGCTCGGTGCTCGTCTCGCTCTTCGTGAGCTTCTCGCTCGACCCGATGCTCTCGGCCTACTGGGCCGACCCGCACGTCCCGACGGCACAGCGGAGCCGCCTCGGCCGGGCGCTCGTGCGCTTCAACGACTGGTTCGAGCGGCAGACCGACGCCTACGCCCGCCTCGTGGGCTGGGCGCTCGACCACCGCGTCGCGATGGTCGCGATCGCGCTGGCGAGCTTCGCCGGCGCCATCGTGCTCCAGGCGACGGTCGGGGGCGCGGGGTTCGTCCCGGTGAGCGACCGGAGCGAGATGGAGGTCATCGTCGAGGCGCCGCCCAGCGCCAACCTCGAGTACACGCGCGCCAAGACCGAGGCGGTGGCGCGCATCGCGCGGCGGCTCCCGGAGGTGCAGTACACCTACACCACCATCGGCACCCCGCTCCCCTTCCGCACCCCCGGCGTGGACCAGGGCTCGGTGCTCGTGCACCTGGTGCCCAAGCACCAGCGGCGGCGCTCGCAGGCGGAGCTGGGCGAGGTCCTGCGGCGCGAGCTCGCCGCGGTGGGCGGGGCGAAGGTGTTCGTCTTCTCGGGCGGCTTCGCCGGCGCCCAGAAGGACATCCAGATGCAGTTCCGCGGCACCAACACCCAGCAGCTGAGCCAGTACGCGGAACGGGTGGCGGCGATCGCCGCGACGGTGCCGGGCGCCGCCGACGTGGGGCTCTCGACCCGCGCCACGCGGGACGAGCTCGTCATCGAGCCGAAGCGCGCCCTCGCCGGCTCGCTCGGCCTCACCGTGGGGGGCGTCGCCCAGTCGCTCCGCCCCGCCTTCGCCGGCATCGACGCTGGCGACTGGGTGGACCCGACCGGCGAGACGCGCGACGTCCGCGTGCGCCTCGCCCCCGAGGCGCGGGCCCGTCCCGCCGACCTCGCGCGCCTCCCCGTCACGCTCCCGGGCTCCGCGACCGCCGTGCCCCTCGGCCAGGTGGTGGACATCACGCTCGGCCGGGCGCCCGGGCAGATCGACCACCTCGACCGCGACAAGGTGATCACCGTCGGCGCGAACGTGCAGGGCAAGCCGCTCAACGAGGTCCTCAACGGGATCCAGGCGAAGGTGCGCGCCGAGGCGCCGCTCCCGCCCGGGGTCACCCTCTCGCAGGGCGGGCAGGCGCGCGACCAGCAGGAGGTCTTCGGCTCCGTGCTGCTGGCCCTCGGGATCGCGGTGCTGATGATGTACCTGATCCTCGTGGTGCAGTTCGAGTCGTTCCTCGACCCGCTCGCGATCCTGATCTCGCTCCCGCTCTCGCTCATCGGCGTGGTGATCGCCCTCATCATCACCGGCGACACGCTCAACATCATGAGCCTGATCGGGGTGATCCTGCTCATGGGCATCGTGGCGAAGAACGCGATCCTCCTCGTGGACTTCGCCAAGTGGGAGCACGAGCGGAACGGCACGCCGATCCGCGACGCGCTCATCGCCGCGGGGCGGATCCGCCTCCGGCCGATCCTGATGACCACGCTCGCCCTCATCGCGGGCATGATCCCGGTGGCCCTGGGCCGCGGCGAGGGCGCCGACTTCCGCGCCCCCCTCGGACGCGCGGTGATCGGTGGGACGATCACGAGCACCCTCCTCACCCTGCTCGTGATCCCGACCATCTACGAGATCATGTACGAGTGGCGCGAGAAGCTCGGGCGGCTCTTCCGCCGCGGCCCCGCGCCGGCGCCTGCCCCCGCGGGGGCCGGGGCCACGCCCGAGCCGCCCGCGGGACCCTGAAGCCGCGGCGATGCCGGGTGCGCGACGGGGGAGCCGATCGGCTCCCCCGTCGTCGTTTCCCGCCACGGTGCCGCGGGCTCAGCCGTCGAGCGCCCGGAGCGCGGCGACCATCGCCGCCGGGTCGTTCGTGACGATCCCGTTCACCCCCCGCCGCCAGAGGCGTGTCGCCTCCCGCGCGTCGTCCACGGTCCACACCGACACCGCCGCGCCGAGGCGGTGCGCGCGCCGCACGAAGCCCGCGGTCGGGATCACGAGCCCCCGGTGCCGGAGCGGCACGCTGAGCATCCGGTAGCCCGGGGGACGCGGCGGCCCGAGGACGGGCGCCAGGACGAGCCGCAGGATGTCCTTCGCCGACGCGCCCGCGATGAAGGGGGCCGAGCGGAAGCGGCCGAACCAGTCGTGCCCCTCGCCCGCCACCACCACCCGCCCCTCGGCGCCGAGCGCGAGCAGCACGCGCGCGAGCGCCTCCTGCACCGCGCCCGTCTTCACCTCGATGAGGAGCGGCACGTCGGGGAACGCCCGAAGCACCTGCGCGAGGGTGGGGATCCCGATCCCGCGGCCGCGGAAGGGGAAGGTCCGGCCGTCGCGGGTCCAGCGGTGGCCGGCGTCCATGGCCCCGAGCTCGGCGGCGGTGAACCCCGCGACCGGTCCCGTGCGGTCGGTGGTGCGGTCCACGGTGGGGTCGTGGATCACGACGACCTCGCCGTCGGCGGCGAGGTGCACGTCGAGCTCGAGGGCGTGCGCGCCGCGCTCGAGTGCGCGCGCGAAGGCGGGGAGGGTGTTCTCCGGCGCCTCCACCCCGGCGCCGCGGTGCGCGATCACGAGGCGCGCGGCGGGGTCGGCGAGCGGGTTCACGCGGCGCTCCCTGCGCCGCGACGCCGGCACCGGGTCACGGCGCGACGAACCCCGCCGCGCGGGCGCAGCGCCGGACGATCTCGCCCGCGGGCTCGATGGTGCTGATGCCGCCCACGCTCCTGCCCGCCTGCCAGTAGTCCCGCGAGGTCCCGCCCCCCGTCGCGACCTTCCTCAGGCGGAGTGCCGAGCGGACGGAGTAGAGGGTGCGCATCAGGTGCTTCGTACGCCGGCCGCGGAGCATCCACCGGGCGATCGGCCCGGCGCGCGTGCCGGTCCGCCGGACCCAGGGCGTGTTGATCACCGCGAGCGGCACCCCGGTCACCCGCTCCGTGAGGACGATGTCCTCGGGGTTCGCCGCGAGGAGCGCCCGCTTGTACTCCTCCGGCGCGGTGCACTCCGTGGTCGCGATGAAGCGCGTCCCCATCTGCACGCCCGCGTAGCCCAGGGCGAGCAGGCGCGCGAACTCGCGCTCGTCCCCCGCGCCGCCGGCGGCGACGACGGGCTTCCCGAAGGGGGCGAGCTCCGCGAGCAGCGCCTCCGGCGTCCGTGACCCGGCGTGCCCTCCGGCGTTGGCGTTCACGCCGATGAGCCCGTCCACCCCGCCGCCCACCGCCTTCCGCGCATGCCGCGCCTCCACGACGTCGTGGTACACCTTCCCGCCCGCCGCGTGGACCAGGTCCACGACCCAGCGCGGGTCGCCGAGGGAGGTGACGAAGAAGCGGATCCCGTCCTCGAGCGAGGCCTCGACGTAGCGCCGCATCCGGTCGAGGTAGAGCCGGGAGGAGGTTTCGAGGATGACGTTCATCCCGACCGGCTTCGGGGTGAGCGCGCGGATCCGCGCGAGGCCGGCGCGGAACTCCCAGCGGTGCACGAAGGTGAGGGAGAGCGGCTGCACGATGCCGATCCCGCCCGCCTCGCTCACCGCCGCGACGAGCTCGGGGTTGGAGCAGGGATACATCGCCCCGCAGATGAGCGGGACGGCGATGCCGGCGTCGCGCATGAGCGCCGTCTCGCGCGCCGGCACGGCGGGCGCCGCGCCGCCGGGACGAGGGGCCGGGGCGTCAGCCATGCGTCGCGGGCGCCGCGGGCCGGAGGAGCCAGGTCACCGACCCCTGCGCCACGACCGCGCCGGACGCGTCGGAGATCACCGGCTCGAGCACCACCTCGCCCTCGAACCCCGGGTCGGGCGGGGCGCACCGGCACTCGGCGAGGAGCGTCCCGCGCGCCTTCCTGAGGTAGGTCATCCCGATCCGCACCACGATGCCGCGCGTCCCGTCCGGGAGCGCCGCGAGCATGGCGAGCCCGCTCGCGAACTCGGCGAGGTTCACGAGCGCCACCGCATGCACAGAGCGGAGGTGGTTGCGGACGCGCCGCCGGTCGCGGAGGCGCACGCGGCACCAGCCGGGCTCGAGCGCCTCCACCCGCGCGCCCAGCGTGCCGGTGTAGGGGACGATGCGGCCGAGCAACAGGCTGAACAGCAGGCGGCCGCCGGGCAGCGGGCCGAGCCGCCGCCAGGCCTCGCGCACGAGGCGGCCGGGGGCGTCGAGGGAACGGGCCATGAAGCTCGCGTGAAGGGAGGGCTTCCGGAGTGTAGGCGCGCGTGCGGGGCCGGCGCCAGTCGCGCCCGTTGTGCGGGAGGGGAGCGCTGGACAACTTGCTCCCATGCCGCGCGCTGCCGCCCTCCTCGCCCTGCTCCTCGTCGTCGCCGCGCCCGCCGCCCGCGCGCAGGCGCCGGTCCGTCCCTTCGGCACCCTGCGGGAGCAGGCGGAGCTCCGGCAGGCGTGGCTCGCGGAGCGGCTCGAGCGGGTCCTGCCGCCGCTCATGCGCCGCGACGGGATCGACATGTGGGTGGTCCCGATGCGCGAGTACGCCGAGGATCCCGTCTTCCCGGCGCTCGTCTCGCCCACGACCTTCGCCGCGCGCCGGCGGACCATCTACGTCTTCTTCGACCGCGGTCCCGATGCCGGGGTCGAGCGGCTGGCCCTCGGCGGCACCTCGCAGGGCGGGGTGTACGACGCGCTCCGCGGCGAGGCGACTGCGGTCGCTGGCACGGGGGCGCGCCGCGCCGAACTCTGGGGCGACGAGCAGTGGCGGCTCCTCCGCCGGGTGGTGGAGGATCGCCGGCCGCGGAAGATCGCCGTGGACATCTCGCCGACATTCGCCTTCGCTGACGGCCTCACCGCCGGCGAGTACCAGCAGCTTCGCGCGGCGCTCGGGCCCCGGTGGACGCCGCGGCTCGTGCACGCGGAGCGCCTCGCGGTGGACCTCCTCGCGACGCGGCTCCCGGGCGAGTCGGCGGTGTACCCGAGGCTGGTGGAGCTCACCTGGGGGCTGATCGACACGATGTTCTCCGCCCAGGTGATCCGGCCCGGCGTCACCCGCACCAGCGACCTCGTCTGGTGGTTCCGCCAGCGGGTGAACGACCTCGGCCTCGGCACCTGGTTCCAGCCGAGCGTGGCGGTGCAGCGCCGCGGCGCCGACGAGGCCTCGCTCGGCGAGGACCCGGTCATCGAGCGGGGCGACCTCCTCCACTGCGACGTGGGGATCACGGCCCTCGGGCTCAACACCGACATCCAGCACATGGGGTACGTCCTGCGGGAGGGGGAGGACGACGCCCCCGACGGGCTCAAGGCGGCGCTCGCCGCCTCGAACCGCCTGCAGGACATCGTGCTCGGGGAGCTCCGCGCCGGCCGCACCGGGAACGAGGTGCTGGCGAGCGCCCGCGCCCGCATGGCGGCCGAGGGGATCGACGGCTCGGTGTACTCGCACCCGATCGGCTTCCACGGGCACGGGGCCGGGCCGCTCATCGGGCTCTGGGACCGGCAGGAGGGCGTCCCGGGCCGCGGCGACCACCGGGTGATCCCCGACAGCTGGTACTCGATCGAGCTGCAGGCCTCTGCCCGGGTGCCCGAATGGGACGGGCAGCGCGTCCACTCCGCGCAGGAGGAGGACGTGATCCTCGGCCCCGACGGCGTCGCGCACTGGGCGTGGCGCCGCCAGGCCGCGCTCCACCTCGTCCGCTAGGCGCGCCGCGCCGGGAGTCCCGCATGACCACGCCGGGCATCGCCCAGCTCCGCCGGGAGTATCGCCTCGCGAGCCTCGACGTCGCCGACGTCGCTCCCGATCCGGTGGCCGAGTTCGGCCGCTGGCTCGACCAGGCGCTCCGGGCCGAGCTGCTCGAGCCGCACGCCTTCACCCTCGCCACCGCCTCCGCGGACGGGGTGCCCTCGGCGCGCATCGTCCTGCTGCGGGGATTCGACGCGAGCGGCTTCACCTTCTTCACCGACTACCGGAGCCGGAAGGGCCGCGAGCTGGCCGAGAACCCGCGCGCCGCGGGCGTCTTCTACTGGCCGGAGCTCGAGCGGCAGGTGCGGCTGGTGGGGAGCATCCGGAAGGTCTCGCGCGAGGAATCGGCGGCCTACTACCACACGCGGCCCGTGGGGAGCCGCCTCGGCGCGTGGGCGTCCCACCAGAGCATGGTGCTGCCGAGCCGCCGCACCCTCGAGGAGCGCCTCGAGGAGGTCGCGCGCCGGTTCCCGGGCGAGGAGGTCCCGCTCCCCGACCACTGGGGCGGCTACCGCCTCGTCCCGCACGAGTTCGAGTTCTGGCAGGGGCGCGAGAGCCGGCTGCACGACCGGGTGCGCTACGCGAAGCAGGGCGAGGCCTGGCGGATCGACCGGCTCTCGCCCTGAACGGCGGCCGGCGGCCGCGCCGCCGGGGGTCAGTCGAGCGACTTGTGGAACTTGAGCGTCGCGGCGGTCACGAGCGCGACGGCGAACGCCACGAGTGCGACGGTGGGCCGCCAGAGGTCGGCGGCGCCCGCGTCCTTGAGCAGGATCCCGCGCAGCAGCTCGAGGAAGTAGGTGAGCGGCAGCGCCGCCCCGAGCCACTGCGCGAGGGCCGGCATCGCCTGGCGCGGGAACATGAAGCCCGAGAGGAGGATGTTGGGCAGCAGGAAGAGGAACCCGAGCTGCATCGCCTGCGACTGCGTCGCCACGAACGTGGAGAGGATGAGCCCGATGCCGAGGCTCGCCACGATGAACGGCAGCGACACGGCGTACAGGAAGGGCAGGCTCCCCCGCAGCGGCACGTCGAACACCAGCTTCCCCAGCACCAGCACGACCGTGATCTGCACGTAGCCCACGATGATGAACGGCACGATCTTGCCGAGCATCAGGCTGGCGCGCGTGATCGGCGTGACGATGAGCTGCTCCAGCGTCCCGCGCTCGCGCTCGCGCACCACCGCGATGCTCGTGATGATCACCATCGTCATCGAGAGCAGCACCCCGATGATCCCCGGCACGATGTAGGTGGCGCTCCGGAGCGTCGGGTTGAACCACGGCCGCACGCTCACCTCGAGCGGGAGGGGCGGCGCGCCGCGCGCGCGCAGGATCGCCTGGGCCCGCGCGATGCCGGCCTGCGCCGCGCCCTGCATCGCCGAGGAGGAGGCCATCGGGTCGGCGGCGTCCACGATCACCTGGGCCGCCGCCGAGCGGTTCCGCGCGAGGTCGGTGGCGAAGTC
Source organism: Gemmatimonadales bacterium (assembly GCA_037916975.1). Taxonomy (GTDB): domain Bacteria; phylum Gemmatimonadota; class Gemmatimonadetes; order Gemmatimonadales; family GWC2-71-9; genus JAGGAG01. The sequence continues at coordinate 10,906 of JBAIWX010000065.1, read as the reverse complement.
CGGCGGGATCACGACCGCGGCCTGCGCGTCGCCCCGCACGATCCGCCGCCGGAGCTCGTCCCGGCTGGCCACGTAGCCCGTGATGCGGAAGTCGTCGGTGTTCTCGAGCGCCGCCACGAGGGCCCGGCTCTCGCTCGTGCGGGCCTCGTCGAGCACGATCGTCGGGAGGTGGCGCACCTCGGTCTGGATGGCGAACCCGAAGAGGAGGAGCTGGATCGCCGGCACGCCCACCATCAGCGCGAGCGTGAGGCGGTCCCGCCGCATCTGGATGAACTCCTTGCGGAGCATCGGCCAGAAGGGGGAGCCCGCGAGCCAGGTGCGGAGGCTCATGCGGCCCCCGCCTCGCGCTGGAGGCGGATGAAGACCGCCTCGAGGGTGGGCTCGCCGAACTGCGCGAGGATCGCGGCCGGCGTCCCGTCGGCGATGAGCCGGCCGCGCGCGAGCAGCACGAGGCGCTGGCAGCGCGCCGCCTCGTCCATGTAGTGCGTCGTGACCAGCACCGAGGTCCCCGCCGCCGCGAGCGCCGCGATGTGCTCCCAGAAGCGCTGCCGGGAGGCCGGGTCCACCCCGGCCGTCGGCTCGTCGAGGAAGAGGAGCGCCGGCCGGTGGGAGGTGGCGCAGGCGAGCGCGATCCGCTGCTTCCAGCCGCCGCTCAGCGTCCCGGTGAGCTGGCCGGCCCGCTCGCCCAGGCCGAGCTCGGCGAGCTGCTCGGCGACCCGCGCCTCGAGCGCCGCGCCGCGCAGGCCGTAGAGCCCGGCGTAGAAGCGGAGGTTCTCGAGCACCGTGAGGTCGTCGTAGAGCCCGAACTTCTGCGACATGTACCCGATCCGCCGCCGCACCGCCTCGGGCTCGCGGACGACGTCGAGCCCCGCCACGCGCGCCGTCCCCGCCGTGGGCTCGAGGAGCCCGCAGAGCATCCGGATCGTCGTCGTCTTCCCGCTCCCGTTCGAGCCGAGGAGGCCGAACACCTCGCCGCGCGGGACCCGGAGGTCGAGGTCGTCCACCGCGACGAGCGACCCGAACGCCTTCCGGAGCCCGCGCGTCTCGATGATCGCGTCCGTGCCCGCGGCGGGCGCGTGCGCGACGGCCATCGGCGCCGTCACTGCGCCGCCACGGCGAAGGCGACGGTGGCGGGAAGCCCCGCCTTCACGACGCCCGTCGTGTCGGCGACCGCGACGCGCACGCGGAACATGAGGTCGGCCCGCTCCTCGTCGGTGAGCGCCACGCGGGGCGTGAACTCCGCGCGCGAGGCCACGGAGAGGACCCGCCCCGCGTAGCGCCGGTCGGGCACGCCCGCGAGCGCGACGGTGGCGCTGTCGCCCGGCGCGAGCCGCGCGGCGAGGTGTGCCGGCACGTACACGCTCACCCACGGGCGCGCCGCCTCCCCGACGGTGAGCACCGGCGCCCCCGGCTGGAGGAGCTCGCCGGGCTCCGCGTGGCGGACGAGCACGCGGCCGTCGAACGGTGCCACCAGCACCAGGTCCGTCGCGGTCGCCTCCACGCCCGCGAGTGCCGCCCGCGCCCGGGCCACCTCCGCCCGCGCCTGCTCGACCCGCTCGCGCCTCGGCCCCTCGCGGAGCGCGGCGAGCCGCTCGGCCGCCGCGTCCCGCCGGCTCGTGGCCAGCTCGGCGGCCGCGTCGGCGTCCTCCACCTGCTGGCGGCTCACCACCTTCAGCTCGCCGAGACGCCGCATCCGGTCCCGCTCCGCGACGGCGCGCGTGGCCTCCGCCTCGGCGCCGGCGAGTTCCGCCTCCGCCGCCCGCAGGTCCTGCGCGCGGGTCCCGTGCTCGAGCTCCGCGAGGGTCGCCCGCGCCGCGGCGAGCCGCGCCTCCTGCTCGGCCCGCGTCGCGGGGAGCGTCGCCTGGGTGAGCACGGCGACGGTGTCGCCCGCGCGGACCGCCTGGCCCTCGTCGGCGGCGAGGCGGACGACGCGCGCGGGCACCGAGGGAGCGAGGGAGGCCTCGTTCACCTCCACGGTGCCGGCGAGCGCCGGAGGGGCGTTCCCGCGCCCGCAGGCGGCGAGGGACAGCAGGACGGCGAGCACGAGCGGGGCGGGGAGTCGGCGCGGCATCTCAGTCTCCGGCGGGCCGCGCGCGGGGCGCGAGGGCCGCGAGGGCGAAGTCGGCGGCGTGTTCCGCGAAGGCGCGGAGGGTGTCGTCGGTGAGGCCGCCGCGGCCGCCGGTGAGCAGCACGCTCACGATCGGCCGGGCGATGAGCACGTACACGACGGGGCTCAAGGTCGAGAGCGCGGCGTGCGCGGGGTCGAGGTCGCGGCGGAAGTCGCCGCGCGCCTGGCCCGCCCGGATCACGTCGCAGAGGCGCTGGAAGGCGCCGGAGGCGACGCGGCGAACCTCCTCGACGGCATGCGCGGCGTCGTGGTCCACCACCTCGCGGATCAGGAGCCGCGGCATCGTGGGGTGCGCCAGCATGTGGTCCATGTAGGCGCGGGCGAAGCGGCGGATGGCGTCGGCGGGCGACGCGGCGCCGTCGAGCTGCCGCATCCCCTCGGCCATCAGCGCCTCGATCCGCCGGCGGAAGACGGCGCGATACACCCCGTCCTTGTCGCCGAAGTAGTAGTAGAGGAGCGCGGAGTTCACGCCGCCCGCGCCGGCGGCGATGGCCTTGATGGTGGTGCGGGCGAACCCCCGCTCGGCGAAGAGCCGCTCGGCGGCGTCGAGGATCGCTTCGGCGGTGCCCTCGGGGGTCGGGGCGGTGGGTGGGGCGGGGGACGGCTTGGGCATGGGCTTAATTAATCGCTTGATTAAGTCCGGCGCAAGGGGGCCCGGACGCGCGACGGGGCGGCCGGTCGCCCGGCCGCCCCGTCGTGGACCCGCGCGCCGTCGCGCCCGGCGTCAGAACGTGCCCGTCACCCCCGCCAGGAGCCGGCGGCCCACCACCGCGCCGCCGTAGAGGGAGAAGCGCTTCTGGTCGAAGACGTTGGTGGCGGTGGCACTCACGCGCAGGTAGTTGTTGAGCCGGTACCCCGCGCTCGCGTTCACCGTCTGGGCCGACGGCACGTACCCGCTGAACACGCCCGCCGACCAGCTGTAGCCGTCCACGAGGCGGAGCGTCGCGTTCGCGTCGAACTTGCTGCCCAGGTAGCTCAGGCCGATGCTCCCCTTCTTGCCCGGCGTGTTCGGGAGCAGCTGGTCGCCCACCGCCTGCTCCTGCACCTCGAAGTCGAAGCCGGTGAACGAGGCGTCGGCGCGGAGCTCGTTGGTCAGCTGGTAGCCGAGGCCCACCTCGATGCCGCGCTGGATGACGCGGCCCGCGTTCGTGTACGAGACCACGATCGCCGTCGAGCCGTCCTGGAGCCGCGTGAGGCCGCGGCCGGCGAGCGCCGTGGCCGGGTTCGAGAGCAGCACGGTGCGCACCGCCTGCTCGAGCACCGCACGCCCCGCCTGCGGCACCTCGGCGGGCGCCGTCCACGGGCCGTACGTGGGGTTCACGCCAGGGAGCAGGTCGGTCACGAAGTTCCGGAGCGTGGAGGCGTAGAGGTCCACCGACACGAACACCCGCTTGCCGAGCTGGCCCTTGTAGCCGAGCTCGAAGCCCTCGGTCTGCTCGGGCGTCAGGTCGCGGTTGCCGAGCGCCAGCACCGGCACCGCCGAGGTGTTGGTGAAGAGCGTGCCGTTGGGCACCTGCGCCAGCAGCGGGCCGAGCTGCGGGTTGGCGCGGAGGCCCGCCTCGAGCTGCGCGAGCGACGCCGGCGCGCCCGCCGCCACCCGGAGGAACCACTCCGAGTAGTTCGGCGTCATGAACGCCTTGTTCCACGACACGTGGACGGAATGGCGCTCGCTCGGGCTGAAGACCACCGCCGCCTTGGGCGAGAACTGGGTCTTGAAGAGGTTGCCATCGTCGAGGCGGGCGGCGCTGACGAGGCGGACCTGCGGGTTGAGCCGGTACTCGAGCTGCCCGTACGCCGAGACGATGTGGTCGGACCGGGCGTCGTCCTCGGGCCGCATGAGCGTGCCGTCGGTGTTGACGTGGATCGAGCGGTACGAGGAGCCCAGGATGACCCGTGCGCGGTTGTCCTTGAGGAAGTCGCGGTTGTACTGCCCCTCGACGTGGTAGACGTTCGAGGTCTCGTTGAGCGCCGCGCCCGAGGCGAGGGAGCGCTGCGGGTCGAGCGAGTTCCGGTTGTTCCACCACGCCATGAGGTTGAACCGCGGCGCCGCGTACGTCACCCGCGCGTACGGCTTCTCCGCCTTCGGCACCTGCACGCGGCCGATGCCCGTCACGAAGACCTCGTTCTCGACCCGCGAGTAGCCCGCCTCGGCGCTCGCCACGTGGCCGCGCGGGAGGTACCAGTCGAGCCGCAGCGTCCCGTACCAGTTCTGGAGCTTCTTGCGGTCGCCGACCGCGGCGCCCGTGTTCGGGTCGATGCTCTGGCCATTGAGCGCCACCACCTCGCGGGCGAGCGGCACCGCCGAGTCGGTCGCGACGGCGTACTCGCGCTGGAGGTCCCTGCCGTCGAACGCCGTGCGGGACCGGGTCCAGGTGTCGCTCGTGGTGTAGCCGCCGGTGAGCTTGTAGCCGAAGCGGCCCTGGCTCAGCAGCCCGGCGTGGCGAAAGTCGCCGCGGAAGGAGCTCAGCTCGCCCGCGCTGAAGCTCACCTTCGTCCCCTCCACCTCGCGCGCCGTGGGCGTCGAGAGCGCGATCACGCCGCTGAAGGCGTTGGCGCCGTAGAGCGCCGAGCCGGGGCCGCGCACGACCTCGATCTTGCTGAACTCGTCGAGCGAGCCGGCGAGGCCGTTCCACTCCTGCGCGCCCAGGAAGGCGATCGAGAGGTCGCGCCCGTCCTGCAGCACGAGCACGCGCCGGTTGAGCGAAGAGTTGAAGCCGCGGGCGTTCACGTTGAAGTCGTTCATGCCGTTCTGCACCACGTCCACGCCCGGCACCGCCTGCAGCGCCACCGGCGCCTGGCCGGTCATCGCGGTGTTCTCGAGCACCTGGGGCTCGATCACCGACACCGCGGCGGGCGCCTCGACGACCCGCTCCGGCGCGCGCGACGCGCCCTCCACCACGATCTCGCCGAGCGACACCGGGGCCGCGGCGAGCGACGCATCGGCGGTCGCCACCTGGCCCGCGACGACCGTGACCGATGCCTCGACCGGCTGGTAGCCGATCCAGCGGAAGACGAGCACCTGGGGACCCGGCGGCACGCGGTAGAGCGTGTACTTGCCGTCGGTGCCCGTCACCGCGGTCTGTGTCGTGCCCCGGAGCGTGACCGACACCCCCGCGAGCGCCGCACCGTCGTCCGCGCGCGTGACGCGCCCGGACACGGTGCCGGTCTGGGCGAGCAACGGGATCGGGGCGAGCAGGAGGGTGAGGAACAGGACGGGGGTGAGGAACCACGGGAGCCGGCGATTTCGCTCGGCGACGGACGGACACGGATTCATGGACGGCCTCGCGGGCGGTGCCTGCACCAAGGGCGTCGGGGGGCGCCACGCGGCGCGGCCCGGTGCGGCGGAGCGGGGTGAACTCGTTGTCGGCATGGACGATCCGTGCCGGGACGGCCGGATGCTGGTGACAACATTGCAACGCAGGACGACTTTTCGGAAGGGAGTTGCCCCGGGGCTCCCCCCGGGGCCGTTGCCGGGGCATCCCGCCCCGGCCATCTTCCCTCGCGGTCCCACCGCCCTCCTCCCGCGCGAGCCGACACCACCCGACCCATGGCCCTCCCCGCCGACCCCGAGACGACGGCCACCGAGGCCCTCGGCGCGCTCCTCGACGCGCAGCCCGCCGAGGTGCTCGTGCTGGACGCCGACGGGGTCGTGGTCGCCCATCCCGCCACGCTGCGCGACGGGGTCGCCACGCCCCTGCGCTCGGCGCTGGCCGCCGCGCGGCCCGGCCTCGACCTGCCCGAGCTCCTCGAGCCGGTCCTCCGCGACCGCCTCGGCGACGCGACGGCTGCGCGCGCCGCCCTCGACGCGGTCCTCGCGGGCCGCGCCCCGCGCTTCGACCTCGAGCTCGAGCAGGCCGGGGCGGGCGGCACGCGCTGGTACGCGCTCGCCGCGACGCCCCGCGCCGGCCAGCCGGGCGCCGTCCTGGTGGTGCGCGACGTGACCGCGCGCCACGCCGCCGACCTCGAGGTGCGGGGGCGCGACGCCGAGTTGCGCGCGGTGCTCGACGCGGTGCCCGAGGCGGTGCTCCTGCTCGGGGACGACACGACGATCCTGCGCGTCAACGCCGCGGCCGCGCTTCTCCTCGGCCGTCGTCCCGCCGAGCTCCGCGGCCACCGGCTCGGTGAGTTCGCGGCCCCCTCCGCAGCGGGCTGGCTCACCGCGGTCTGGGAGCCGCTGCGCGCGGGGGCTGCCCCGACGGCGGGCTGGGGCTTCCACCACGACGACGGCAGCGTGCGCGAGGCGGAGTTCGCCGGGCATGCGCCCGTCGGGGGCGGCCGGCACGTGGTGGTGCTCCGCGACGCGAGCGAGACCCGCCGCCTCGAGGCCCGGCTCCGCACCGCGCAGCGCATGGAGGCGGTCGGCCGGCTCACCGGCGGGATCGCGCACGACTTCAACAACCTCCTCACCGTCATCCTCGCCAACGTCACCATGCTCGACGGGATGATGCCGAGCGACGAGCCGGAGATGGTCGCGGAGATCGCCTCGATCCGCACGGCGGCGCAGCGGGGCGCCGACATGGTACGGAAGCTCCTTGCCTACGCGCGCCAGGAGAAGCTCGACCTCGAGCCCCTCACGCTGGGCGCTGCGGTCGCCGAGCACGCGCGGCTCCTCCGCCGGCTGCTGCCCGAGTCCATCACGGTGACGGTGGAGCTCGAGGAGCCGCAGGCGGTGGTCCGCGCCGACACCGGCGCCCTCGCGCAGGTGCTCCTCAACCTCGCCACGAACGCGCGCGACGCGATGCCCGAGGGCGGGAGCCTCGTGCTCCGCGTGCGCGCCACCTCCCTCGCGCGCGAGGAGTGCGAGGCGCAGGGGTGGGGGGTGCCGGGCGAGTACGTGGAGCTCGACGTGGAGGACACCGGCACCGGCATGTCGGACGCCACGCGCCTCCGGGCGTTCGAGCCCTTCTTCACCACCAAGCCCGCGGGCACCGGCACGGGTCTCGGCCTCTCGATGGTGTACGGGCTGGTGAAGCAGCACGACGGGTTCATCGCCATCCGGAGCGCGCCGGGCGCGGGGACGCAGGTGCGCCTCCTCTTCCCGCGGGTGCACGCCGAGCCGGCCGCGCGCCCGGAGGCCGCGGCGGCGCCGGCCGCGGTCGGCGGCACGGAGACGATCCTGCTCGCGGAGGACGAGGAGCTCATCCGCGTCGCGGCGAAGCGGATCCTCGAGCGGCACGGCTACCGCGTGCTCCTCGCGAGCGACGGCCGCGAGGCGCTCGAGACCTGGCGCCGGCACGCGGAGGAGATCGCGCTCGTGGTGACCGACGTGGTGATGCCGGGGATGGGGGGGCGGGAGCTGATCGAGCGGCTGCGCGCCGGCGGGCGGGACGTCGCGGTGCTCTGCACCAGCGGCTACACCAACCGCGACCTCAGCGAGGGCGCCCGCCTGGACGACGGCGTCCCCTTCATGCACAAGCCCTGGACCGCGGGCGACCTCCTCAAGCGCGTGCGCGCGGTGCTCGACGCGGGCCGCGCCGGGGGAACCGCCTGAGCTAGCGCCCGCGCGCGCGGCGCGCGCGCGGCACCGCGACGCCCGCCTCGCCGAGGAGGTCGCCGATGGTGGTGTCGCGGAAGAAGTGCGCCACCGTCTCGCTCACCCCCTTCCACCTGCCGTGCGCCTCGCACGGATGCGCGTCACTGCAGGCCGGGCGGCCGAGCAGGCACTGCCGCACCGGCTCCACCCGGTCGAACAGCCCCACCACCTCGATCAGCGGCAGGCGCCCCGCGGGGACGGCGAGGCGGAACCCGCCGCCCTTGCCGCGCACCGACGCGAGCACCCCCGCCTGCGCGAGCCGATGGAGCGTCTTCGCGATGTAGTTCTGCGGGAGCCCGAGCGCCGTCGCGATCGTCTCCGCGACGACGGGGCCCGCCGCCTCGCGCTGGGCGATGAAGAGCACGACACGGAGCGCGTATTCGGCGGTCTGCGAGAGCATCGTCGTCCCCGGGAAGGCGGCTGGGATCCTGAACCAGAGGCGCATCGCGCCTTCATGGTCGCTTCATTGTCTCATATTATCATGTCCTTGTCATATTATAGGACCGTGCCGGCGGTCCCGCAATCACCGGCGCCGCCGCCCGCCAGCAGGGCGGCGGCTCGACCCCGGGGCTCCCGCGCCGCCCCCCGCGCGCCGGCCCCACCACCCCGATGGAGTACGCCATGTCGTCCCGCCGTCTGCCGATCCTCCTCGCGCTCGCCCTGCCGCTCTCCGCGGCGTGCGGGGGCGCCAAGCCCCAGGGCGGCGAGGGCCAGCCCGCCGCCGCGGCCGCGCCGGCCGCCGAGGGGGGCCTCACCCCGTTCCAGCTCAAGCACGGCATCGGGCCGGTCACGCAGGAGGTGGTCCTCGGCGCGCCGGACCACGAGAAGGCGGAGCAGGGGAAGGCGCTCTTCGAGGGCAAGTGCAGCGCCTGCCACAAGATGGGCGAGAGGTACGTGGGCCCGCCGCTCGGCGGCGTCGTGGACCGGCTGGGGCCGACGTTCGTGATGAACATGGTGCTCAACCCGCAGGAGATGTACACGAAGCACCCCGAGGTGAAGAAGCTCCTCGCCGAGTACATGACCCAGATGCCGAACCTGGGGCTCACGCCGGACGAGGCGCGCACGATCGTGGAGTACCTCCGCACCCAGCCGGCGCCCAAGTCGTGAGCGCCCCGACCATCCCGTCACAGGAGACCCTCCAGATGTCCTCGCGCACCCGCATCCGCACCGCCGGGCTCGTCGTGGCGGCCGCCGCCACGGTGGCGGTCGTCGCGGCGAGCTGCGGCCGCACGACCCAGGGGACGGCGCTCGGCACCGCCGGCGACGCCGCCAGCAAGGTGTACGTGGCGCCGGGCCAGTACGACGAGTTCTACGCCTTCTTCTCGGGCGGCTTCAACGGGAACCTCTCGGTCTACGCGCTCCCGTCGGGTCGCCTCCTCCGCGACATCCCCGTCTTCTCCCAGTTCCCGGAGAAGGGCTACGGCTACAACGAGCAGTCGAAGGCGATGCTCAACACGAGCTTCGGGTTCGTGCCGTGGGACGACGCGCACCACCCCGAGCTGTCGCAGACCGACGGCGTCCCGGACGGCCGCTGGATCTTCATCAACGGCAACAACACCCCGCGCGTGGCGCGCATCAACCTGCAGGAGATGGACACCGAGGAGATCATCGAGGTCCCGAACTCGGCCGGGAACCACTCCTCGCCCTTCGTGACGCAGAACACCGAGTACGCGGTCGCGGGCACGCGCTTCAGCGTGCCGATCCCGCAGGCCGACGTGCCGATCGCCGACTACAAGACGAAGTTCGCCGGCACCCTCAGCTTCATCCGCGCGAACCAGCCGACCGGGAAGATGTCCATCGCCTTCCAGATCCGGCTGCCCGGCTTCGACTACGACCTGGCGCACGCGGGCAAGGGCCCGTCGGACGGGTGGGCCTTCTTCACCTCGTACAACTCGGAACAGGCGAACACCCTGCTCGAGCGGAACGCGAGCCAGCACGACAAGGACTTCATCGCGGCGGTGAACTGGAAGCGCGCCGAGCAGTGCGTCGCCGAGGGCAAGGCGACGACGGAGCCGGCCCGCTACGCCCACAACTGGGTGGGCGAGGACCACGTGGCCCGGACCGAGTTCCTGAGCAGCGTGAAGGTGATCACGCCGGCGCAGTGCGACGGCATGGTCTTCTACCTGCCGACGCCGAAGTCCCCGCACGGCGTGGACGTGGACCCGACGGGCGGGATGATCGCGGCGGGCGGCAAGCTCGCGACGGTGATCCCGGTGCACTCCTTCGCGAAGATGACGAAGGCGATCGCCGACAAGGCGTTCGAGGGGAACGTCGCGGGGATCCCGGTCCTCCGGTACGACGCCGTCATCGGCTGCGAGGTGAAGGAGCCGGGCCTCGGGCCGCTCCACACCGAGTTCGACGACAGGGGCAACGCCTACACCTCGATGTTCGTCTCGAGCGAGATCGTGAAGTGGCGGGTCAAGGACTGCACCGTCCTCGACCGGATCCCGACCTACTACTCGATCGGCCACCTCATGATCCCGGGCGGTGACTCGCGGAAGCCGTGGGGCAAGTACGTGGTCGCGCTCAACAAGATCACGAAGGACCGCTACCTCCCGACCGGGCCGGAGCTCGCCCAGTCGGCCCAGCTCATCGACATCTCGGGCGACAAGATGAAGCTCCTGCTCGACTTCCCCACCATCGGCGAGCCGCACTACGCCCAGGCGCTGCCGGCGAGCCTGATCAAGGAGAAGCAGGTCCGGACCTATCCGCTCGCCCAGAACGCCGACCCGTTCGCCGCGAAGAGCGAGAAGGAGGCGCGCGTGGTCCGGAAGGGGACGCGGGTGGACGTCTACATGACGGCGATCCGCAGCCACTTCATGCCCGACAACATCGAGGGGGTGCAGGTCGGCGACTCGGTCTTCTTCCACGTCACCAACCTCGAGCAGGACTGGGACGTGCCGCACGGCTTCGCCGTGACGGGGATGCAGAATGCGGAGGCGCTGGTGATGCCGGGGGCCACGCGGACGGTCGCGTGGGTGCCCACCAGGGTGGGCGTCTTCCCCTTCTACTGCACCGACTTCTGCTCGGCGCTGCACCAGGAGATGCAGGGCTACATCCGCATCTCGCCGGCCGGGTCGTCGACGAAGCTCGTCGCCTCGATCAGCGGGAAGACGCAGGCGCAGCTCGCGCAGGACGCCGAAAAGAAGGGAGGGAAGTAACGATGTCCCGGTTCTCGAGACTGCTCCTCGCGTCGGCCTCGGTGCTGCTCTTCGCCGCGCTGGCCTTGCCCCTTTGGCGCATTT
>JBAIWX010000064.1:0-2709 GCA_037916975.1 Gemmatimonadales bacterium | reverse complement strand
GGGCCGAGGTGGCGGCGGGGATGCCCGCGCGCCTCGCGAGCCCCGCGTCGGGACCGGCCCCGGCCAGCGAGCCGAGGAGCGCCATGCCGCTGCCGCCGGAGCCGGCGCTCCCGCCGGCCGGTGACCGGATCACCGTCCGGCTCGCCGAGGGCGACGGCGGCGCGAGCATCCAGGTGTCGGTGCGGGGCGGGGCGGTGCGGGCGAGGATCGTGACGCCCGACGCGGAGGCGGGGCAGGCGATCGCCGCGCGCGTGGGCGAGCTGGAGGGCAGCCTCGCGCGGCAGGGCTTCCGCGAGGCGCAGGTGCAGGTGCAGGCGCCGACCGGCGCCGCGGGCGCGGACGCGGCCGGGTGGGCCACGCGCGCCGCCGCCGGTGGCGACGCCGGCACGGAGACCGGGCGCGACGGCGGCAATGCGTCGCACCGGCAGGACCCCCAGTCGCGCGACCTCGCGCGGCCGGACGAGCGCCAGCGCGACCCGCGCGGGCGCCGCCCGCCGCGGGACCCGCGCGAGGAAGCGAGGTAGGAACCCGATGGCCGTGACCGCGACCGGCGGGACCGGGACGAGCAGCGCCGCGACGGGCCTGCTCACCGACCGCACCGCGAAGGAGCTCGACAAGCAGGCGTTCCTCAAGCTGCTCGTCGCCCAGCTCCGCAACCAGGACCCGCAGAGCCCGCTGCAGCCGCACGAGCTCGCGGCGCAGCTCGCACAGTTCAGCTCGGTCGAGCAGCTCGTCTCGCTCAACTCGGCGGTGAACGCGCAGGCGCAGGCGAACCAGCTCGCGGCGCTCGCCAACCAGACCGCCTTCGGCGCGTCGCTCCTCGGCCGCGTCGTCGTGGCGGAGGGGAACCGCCTCACCGTCCCGGCGTCGGGCACGGCGAGCCTCACGCTCGACGTCGCGGGGGCGGGCGGCAAGGCCGTCCTCAAGCTCCTCGACGTGAACGGCAAGGTGACCGCCACGAAGGACCTGGGCGGCGTCGCCTTCGGCCGCCAGACCCTCGAGGTCGGCGGCCTGACCTCGGGCACCTTCCGCTACGCCGTGGAGGTGACCGGCCCGAACGGGGAGACGATCCCGGTCCGGAGCCTCACCGAGGGGACCGTGACCAGCGTGACCTTCGACGGTGCCAACGGCGCGCCGATGCTCCACGTCGGCGACCTCGAAGTGCCCATCGACCAGCTCATCGAAATCCGCCCGGCGGCCGCTGGAGGTGCGGCAGCCCAGGCCTTCGCCCTCACCTCCCGCTAGGAGCAGACCGCGCCATGATGCGATCCCTCTTCGCCGGCGTCTCCGGGCTCCGGAACCACCAGACCCGGATGGACGTCATCGGCAACAACATCGCGAACGTCAACACCGTCGCCTTCAAGGCGTCGCGCGTGACCTTCAAGGAGGCCTTCGCGCAGCTCCTGCAGGGCGCGTCGCGCCCGCCGGGCAACACCGGCGGCATCAACCCGATCCAGATCGGCTCGGGGATGAACATCGGCTCGATCGACCAGCTCTTCACCCAGGGCTCGCTCGAGTCCACGGGCCAGAACACCGACCTCGCCATCCAGGGCGACGCCTTCTTCGTCCTCAGCGACGGGGCCAAGCGGGTCTACACGCGCGCGGGCAACTTCCAGCTCGACGCGAACGGCCGCCTCATCGCGCCGAACAACGGCTTCGTCGTGCAGGGCATCAACGCCGACTCGCTCGGCAACTTCTCGGCGGCGTCCGCGATCACCGACATCCGGCTGCCGCTCGGCCAGAAGTCGCCCGCGCAGGCGACGTCCCAGATCTCGCTCACCGGCAACCTCAACCAGAACGCCGCCGTGGGCGACACGCACGACATGGGCATCACGGTGTACGACGCCGCGGGTGCCCCGCACAACCTGCAGATCACCTTCACCAACACCGGTGCCGGCACGTGGAGCTGGGCGGCGACGGTGGGCGGCGGGACGGCGGCGGTCACCTCGGGCGGCACCGGCACGGTCACGTTCAACGCGACCGGCTCGCTCGCCTCGTTCACCGGCGGGCCGCTGGTGATCGACCCCGCCACGGTGGCGGGCGCGGGCGACGCCTTCACGGTCAACATCGACCCGGGCACGGTGAACCAGATCGACGGCCTCGCCGGCTTCGCCCGGCAGTCGAACGCGGTCATCAACAGCCAGAACGGCTACCAGGCCGGCGACCTCACCGACATCCAGATCGACAAGCTGGGCGTCGTGACCGGCTTCTTCACCAACGGCGTGAGCCGGAGCCTCGCGCAGATCGCGCTCGCGCAGTTCAACAACCCGTCGGGCCTGCTGCGCAGCGGCGACAACGTGTACGAGGAGTCGGCCAACTCGGGCCTCGCGGTGGTGGGCTTCGCGGGGACGAGCAACACCTCGACGATCACGCCGGGGGCGCTCGAGAACTCGAACGTGGACCTGTCGCAGGAGTTCACGAGCATGATCATCACGCAGCGCGGCTTCCAGGCCAACGCGCGCGTGATCACCACGTCGGACGAGATGCTGCAGGAGCTTGTCAACCTCAAGCGGTAACCGCTGGCGGCGCCGTCGATGCCCGGAAACGGGGCGGCGGATCTGTCGCGTGAACGGCGGGATTGGCTCGCGTCCGCGGGCCATCCCGCCGATACCTCTCATGGAATTGCGAACAGTCATGGTCCAGGAGACATCGTGAGGGACATTCGCCACCGACGTGCTCGTCGTCACCTGCCCGCCGGCTCACCGCTCG
>JBAIWX010000063.1:0-16667 GCA_037916975.1 Gemmatimonadales bacterium | reverse complement strand
CACCCGCTCCTCGAGCTCCGCCACGCGGAGCTGGGCCCCCTCGAGCTCGTCCACCCGGGCGCGGAGCCGGGCCAGCTCGTCCTGCAGCGCCGGATCGTGGGCACGGCCCTCGATCCGCCGGCCGATCGCGCGCATGAGCGGCCACAGCACCACCGCCGCCGCCGCGCACATGGCGAGCGTGACGAGGACGATGACCGCGGGCGGCAGCGTGACCCATGGCGGGGGGGCCGGCACCTGGGCGAGCTCCGCGGCCTGCCGCGCGAGCTCCGCCGCCTGCCGGGCCGTCTCGGCGGCGGCCTGCGCGGCCGCGGCGTCGGGGCCCTGGGCCGCCTGCAGCAGGAACAGGTTCATTGCTCCTCCTCGCGCGCGGGCAGGCGCTCGCCGGCCCGCCCCTGGGCGAGCAGCCGCTCCGCGAAGTCCAGCCGTTCCTCGAGCTCCGCGACCCGGTGCGACGACGTTTCGAGCTCGGCGAGTCGCGCCTCCAGCTCCTCGACCCGCTGCTCGAGCGCGGCGCTCCCGCCGCGGCCCTCGAGCCGCCGCGCCAGGGCCGTCACCAGCGGGCCGAACATGCGGTAGAGGAAGAGGCAGCCCGCGACCGTCATCACGGCGAGCATCACTGCCTGCCACGCGTCCGGCCCGCCGTTGTGCATGACCACCACCGGGTCCGGGATGCCGGGCGGCGCGGGCGGCGCGGGCACCGCCTGCCAGGCCAGGCTCATCGCTCCTCCCCGACGCCGAGGCGCGCTGGGTCCCGGTGCCGGGCGAGCAGGCGCTCCGCGAAGTCCAGTCGCTCCTCCAGCTCGGCCACCCGCCCCTCCAGCTCGGCCACCCGCTGGGCCGCCACCTCGCCGGCACCGGACTCGTCGGGCTCCACCCTCCGCAGTCCGCGCTGCCGTCGCCAGGCGAGGACGAGGGCGGACGCCGCCATCGCGCCGGCCACCATCACTTCCTCGTGCTCGCGCGCCGCTCCCGCGAGGACGACCGCAGCACACACCGTGACGAAGGCGTGGATCGCGAAGTCCACGAAGTCCATGCCCATGGCCCGGCGGAACGAGCTCACGCGCCCTCCCCGCCGGCGCCGACCTGCCCGGGCTCCCGCTTGGCCGCGAGCAGCCGTTCGGCGAAGTCGAGCCGTTCCGCCAGTTCCGCCACCTCGTGCCGGAGCGCGTCCACCTCCGCCAGCAGCTCGGGGTCGGGCGCCGCCTGCGGGCCGCTCCGGCGGATGCGCTCGGCGACCGCCTTGCCGACCGGACTGACGGAGAGCAGGAACAGCGTTCCGCCGCCGAAGAGGAAGATGATCGCGAGGACGCCTTCCATCTCAGTGCACCTTCTGCTCGTCGCGCCCGCGACTCAGCAGCCGCTCGGTGAAGTCGATGCGCTCCTGCGCCTCGGCGAGCTCACGGCGGAGTTCGTGGACCTCGCCGCGGAGCGCGTCGAGCTCGTCCGCGAGCCGGGCGTCGCCCGTCGGGCCGCCGCGCAGCCGGTCGGCGAGGGCCTGGCCCAGCGGGCCCTTCGACAGCACGATGGCACCCACGACGAGCAGGAAGAGGATGGGAACGGAGAAGGCCATGACGACCTCACCTCTCTCGGGTCGGGGGGGCGGCCACCTGGCCGCGTGCCTCGCGCGCCTCGGTCAGGAGCCGCTCGGCGAAGTCCAGCCGATCCTGCGTCTCGGCCAACTGGCGCTCCAGGTGGGCGATCACGTCCCGCATCTCGTCGAGTTCCCCGCGCTCCGGCGCCTCGCCCTCGAGGAGCCGCCGGCCGATCGCCCGCCCGATCGGGCCGAGCGCGAGCGCGCTGAACGCGGCGCAGGCGGCGAGGCCCATGAGCACGATGCCCTTCGGGTCCGGCGTGTACACCGGGTTGCCGACCGTCTCGGACGCGAGGTAGCCCAGAAAGAGGAGGATGCCCCCCGCCATCGCGGCGACCAGCACCATCGGCCCGATGTCCCGGCGCAGACCCATGGGATGCTCCAGCGTGCGGCGTGACGAGGAGGTGCGGCGAACGGGGGCCACTACGCCTGCCCGCCCGCGAATGTTTCAGGACGTTACACCACCGCGCTTGAGCTGCACCAGCCTCTCCCGAGCCAGGCGGCGCCCGGTTGGTGTCGCCGCCAGGCCGCCGCCGGCGGTCTCCCGGTAGCGGACGTCCATCGCCCGGCCGATCTCGCCCATGGTATCGATGACCTCGTCCACCGGGATGGGGAAGCGGACGCCGGCGAGCGCCATCTCGATGCCGGCCAGCGCGATCGCCCCGCCGGTGGCATTCCGGTAGACGCAGGGCACCTCGACCAGCCCGCCGAGGGGGTCACACACGAGGCCGAGGGTGCCCTGCATCGCGAGGGCGACGGCATGGCCCGCCTCCTCCGGCGTCCCGCCCAGCACCTCCACCCCGGCGGCCGCCGCCATTGCCGCCGCGGCGCCGGTCTCGGCCTGGCACCCGCCCTCGGCCCCGGAGAGCGAGGCCCGCACGGCGACGACCGCGCCGACGAGTCCCGCGGCGGCGAGGCCCCGGACCAGCCGGTCGTCGGACGCCCCGGCGCGCGCGCCGATCGCGAGCAGCACCCCGGGGAGCACGCCGGCCCCGCCCGCCGTGGGCGCGGCGACGATGACGCCCATCGCCGCGTTCACCTCCTGCACCGCCAGCGCGCCGGCCAGGACCTCGGTGAAGAGCGTACCCGCGAGCGGCCCGCGGGGCGCGCGGAGCCGGGCGGCGTCGCCACCGACGAGCCCGGACACGCTTCGCAGGTCCCCCGCGTGCCCCCGCTCCACGGCCCCCCGCATCACCGCGAGGGCGCGCGCGAGCGCCGCCTCCACCTCGGCGCGGCTCCGGAGTCCCTGCGCCGCCTCCGTCGCGAGCGCGAGCTCGCCGAGGGAGGTCCTGGCGGCCGCGGCGTGCGCGATCGCGTCGTCGAGGGACTCGAACATCAGGCGATCCGGGGCACGAGGCGGACGCGCTCGACGGGTTCGAGCGCGCGCAGCTGCCCGACCGTGGCGCTCGGCAGGGGCGAGTCGAGTTCGTACACGTGGATCGCCTCGCCACCCTTGCGGCGGCGCGAGACGCGGAGCGTGGCCACGTTCACGCCGGAGCCGCTCAGCACCGCGGCGACGGCGGCGACCGTCCCGGGGAGGTCGGCGGCGACGAGCACGAGGGCATCGTACGCGCCGGTGAGCCCGACGGGGAAGCCGTCGATCTCGTTCACGAGGATGCGGCCCGCCCCGAGGCTCGCGCCTGTGAGCACGGCGGCGTGCCCCTCCCGGCGCACGGTGATGCGCGCGGTGTTCGGGTGGTGCGTGCCCCGGAGCTTCGCGTTCTCGAAGGTGACCCGGCAGCCGGCCCGCTCCGCGAGCACGAGGCTCTCGCGGAGCCGTTCGTCGTCGGGCGCGAAGCCCAGGAGGCCCCCCGCGATGGCGCGGTCGGTCCCGTGCCCCACGCCGGTGCGGGCGAACGAGCCGTGCAGCTCGACCCGCGCCTCCTCGGGCGTCCCGCCCGCGAGCGCGCGGGCGACGAGGCCCAGCCGGCACGCCCCCGCCGTGTGGGAGGAAGAGGGGCCGACCATCACGGGGCCGATGATGTCGAGCAGGGAGACCATGGTCTGGAAGTTACGGCGTCCCGCCCCCGGCGGGCAGAGGCTCAGGCCAGCTCGACGCGCGCGATCCGCGCCAGGGAGAGGGCGACCTCCGCCCCGTCGCCGCCGGCGGGACGGAGGTAGACCTCGTGGGCGGTGACGTGCGTGTCGAGCGAGGTGGGCACGCCGGTGACCTCGCTCCCGTCGTCGGCCACGACGCGCACGGGGCGTTCGTGGTCGCCGGCCCAGGCGAGGAGCTCCACCACCTGCTCGTAGCGCACGGGGCCCGGCCCTCAGGGGGTGAGGGCGGCCGGCGCGCCGACGAGCTTCTCCTGCACGAAGCGCGTGAGGAGCTCGAAGAGGTGGCGCCGCGTGTTGCCGCCGAAGATGCCGTGGTTCCGGTTCGGATACTCCATCATCCGGAACGGCTTGTTCGCCTGCACGAGGCGGTTGACCAGCGCCTCCGAGTTCTGGTAGTGCACGTTGTCGTCGCCGCTCCCGTGCACGAGCAGCAGGTCGCCGCGGAGGCGGTCGGCGACGGAGAGCGGCGAGCCCTCGTCGTAGCCGGCGGCGTTCGCGGAGGGGAGGCCGTTGTACCGCTCGGTGTAGATGTTGTCGTAGTACTTCCAGTGGGTCACGGGCGCCACGGCGATCGCCATGCGGTAGACGTCGGGCGAACGGAAGAGCACGTTGAGCGACATGAACCCGCCGTAGCTCCAGCCCCAGATCCCGACGCGGGAGGCGTCCACCCACGGCTCGCGCGCGAGCGCCTGCGCCGCGGCGGCCTGGTCGCGGCTCTCGAGCACGCCGAGGCGGCCGTAGATCACCTTCCGGAACGCGCGGCCGCGCGCGCCGGTGCCGCGGTTGTCCACGCTCGCGACGACCACGCCCTGCTGGGTCAGCATGAGGTGCCAGAGGTAGTAGCCGCCGAAGGCGTCGAGGACCGTCTGGGAGCCGGGGCCGCCGTACACGTAGAAGAGCACCGGGTACTTCCGCGCCGGGTCGAACGCCGGGGGCTTCATGACCCAGGCCTGCAGCGTCCCGCCCTCGCCGGCGTCGAGCCGGGTGAACTCGACGGTGCCCTTCCGGAGCGCCGCCACGCGCGCGCGGAGCTTCTCGTTCGCGATGACGGTGCGGACGGTCTCGTGCTTCGGGAGCCGCACGAGGCGCATGGTCGGCACCTCGGTGAAGCTCGAGTGGGTGTGCCACGCGAACTGCGCGCCCGGGGCGAGGTCGTAGCCGTTCGTGCCGGCGTACGCGGCGGGGGTGAGCCGCTCGGGCTTCCCCTTCCCGTCGAGGCGGGCCCGCCAGAGGTAGCGCTGCGCCGGGTTGTCGGGCGACGCGATGAAGTAGAGCCAGCCCCCCTTCTCGTCCACGCCCTCCACGCCGAGCACGTCGAAGGCGCCCGGGGTGACGAGCGTGGCCTGCCGGCCGTCGCGGGAGACGACGTACACGTGCTCCCAGCCGTCCCGCTCGCTCGTCCAGGTGAAGCGCTTCCCGCCGCCGAGCCAGGTGACGTTGTCCACCACGTCCACCCACGCGCTGTCCCGCTCGGTGAGGAGCGTGCGCAGGGCGCCGGTGGTCGCGTCGGCGAGGACCAGCTCGAGGGTGTTCTGGAGCCGGTTGAGCCGCTCGATGAGGAGCTCGCTGGAGTTCGCCGCCCAGTCCATGCGCGCGAGGTACTGCTCGCGCGGGTCGCCGTCGAAGGGGAGCCAGCGGACCTCGCCCCCCGCCGCGCCCACGACGCCGATCCGGCCCGCGGAGTTCCGCTCGCCGGCCTTCGGGTACTGGATCGGCACGGCATAGGAGTAGAGCGAGTCGGTGGTGTTGAGGAGCGTGTAGTCCCGCACGCCGTCGGCGTCGAGCTGCCAGAAGGCGATGCGGGTGCCGTCGGGGCTCCAGCGCCAGCCGTCGCGGAGGTCGAGCTCCTCCTCGTACACCCAGTCGAAGGTGCCGTTGATCACGGTGCGCGACCCGTCGCGGGTGAGCGCGGTGATGGCGCCGGAGGCGAGGTCCTCGACGTACAGGTCGTGCTCGCGAACGTAGCCCACCCGGCCGCCGTCGGGGGAGAACTTGGCGAACATGAGGGTCGAGGGGCGCGCCGCCGCGCCGCCCAGCCGGCGGAGCGTGCCGGCGTTGCGGTCGAGGACCCAGTAGTCGCCACGGGTGTTCTGCCGCCACACCGGCTGGGAGTTGGTGAAGACGAGGAGCTTCCGGTAGTCGGCCGACCACTGGTAGTCCTCGATGCCGAGCGGCACCGAGTCGCCGGCGGGCACGAGGGCCGAGGCGGGGACGAGCACGCTCCGCGCGCCGGACTCGGTGGCGTAGCGGACGATGTCCATGCCCCTGCCGCTGCCGGCGGGTTCGAGGGTCGTGTACGCGGCGCCGCCCTCGATCCAGCGCGCGGGACCGAAGCGCTCGCCGCGGAACTCGGGCGAGGCGAAGATCCGCTGCACGTCGAGCAGCGAGGAGTCCCGCTGTGCCGCGACGGGCGCGGCGGCGAGGACGAGGAGGGCGAGGACGCGGAGCGTGCGCACGGTGAGGTTCCGGGGTTCCAGGATCGGGGTGGGACGGGGCCGGGCCGGGGCGGCCGGTCCGGCGGAGGCGGAAAGCTAGCGCGGCGGCGGCGCGGCGCCGGCCCGCCACGCCTCGAGCTCGGCGACGCGGCGCTCGAGCCCTTCCATGCGCTCGGCGAGCGGCGGGGCCGCGGCGGACGCCTCGCGGACGGGCGCGGGGACCGCCGGCGACGGCGCGGCTACGGACGCGGTCCCGACGGCCACCCCGCCGCGGGCGAGCCCCCTGCCGGCGACGGCGAGGAGGAGTCGTCCCGGCAGGCCGGTCCAGGCCAGGCGGAAGAGCCGCTCGCCGGGCCCGGCGCGGAACGGGCTCCGCAGCAGGCCGATCACGGCGATGCCGCTCATCACGGCGCACGCCGCGAGCACGATCGCCCAGGGGATCCCGACGCGGTAGATCCCGGGCGCCAGCTCGACGCGCTGCGCCCAGGCGAGCGAGGTGAGCAGGATCGCCGCACCGATCACCGCGACGAACGCGCGCACCGTGCGGCGGCGGCGCGCGCGCACCGCCGCGAGGGTGCGGAGGCGTGCCCGGTCGGCGGCGCGCTCCTCGAGCACGCGCCGGAACCCGGCCATCACGTCCGCCGGGGTGAAGCCGTCCTCGAGCACGCGGCGGGCCGCATCCACCGCCGTGGCGGTCCGGCCCCAGAGGACGGCGGCGAGGAAGACGGCGGGGAGCGCGATGTCGAGGTCGGCCCGCCCGGTGACCATGCTGAGCCGCTGCATCAGGACGATGATCACCGCCAGGAAGCCCGCGACGAGGCCGAGCTGGCCGAGGTCCTGCGCCAGCAATCGCACCGGGAGGGGCACCTCGGGCGCGGCGAGCTGCGCCGCCTCGAGCGCGTCCACCATCGCGGCGGCGTCCGCGAAGCGCGCCGCCGGGTCCTTGCGGACGCAGCGATCCACGACCTCGGCCAGCGCCGCCGGGAGGTCGGGGCGGCGGGTCGCGACGCCGGGGAGCACCTGCGTGAGCTGCCGGACCAGGATCTTGTGGGTGGTCTCCTCGGTGATCGCGGGCTCGCCCGTGAGCGCGAACCACGCGACCAGGCCGAGCGAGTAGAGGTCGCTCCGGCCATCCACGTGGTCGCCGGAGGCCTGCTCCGGGCTCATGAACTCCGGGGTACCCACCACCTCACCCACCCGCGTGAGGCCCGGGGCGCCGGCCTCGGGCGCCACGCTGCGCGCGATGCCGAAGTCCATGAGGAGCGCGCGGCCGGTCGCGCGCTCGAGCATGATGTTGTCGGGCTTGATGTCCCGGTGCACGACGCCGCGGCCGTGCGCGTACGCGAGGGCGTAGCCGACGTCCTGGAGGAGCCGCACGGCGTCGCGGGCGCCGAGCGGCCCGGTCCGCCGCACCCGCTGGGCGAGGCTCTCCCCCTCGACGAAGCCCATGGCGAAGGCGAGGAGCCCGTCGGCCTCCTCCACGGCGAAGACCGGGACGATGTTCGGGTGGGAGAAGCCGGCGGCGAGCCGCGTCTCGCGGAGGAAGCGCTCGCGGAGGTCGGCCTGCGCGGCGAACGCGGGTGGCAGCACCTTGAGCGCCACCGGCCGGTCGAGCCGCCGGTCCCGCGCGAGGAACACCGCCCCCATCCCGCCCCGGCCGAGCTCGCGCTCGATGAGGTAGCGGTCGCCCAGGCGGGCGCGGAGGTCGGCGAGGGAGTCTGACGCTGTCATCACGCTGGGCAGGAAAGGTAGGACGCCCCCGGGCGGCGGCGCGAGGGCCCCGCGCTCAGCCCAGCAGCCGCCGCAGGAAGCGCCCGGTGTGGCTCGCCTCGACGCGGGCCACCTCCTCGGGCGTGCCGGCGGCCACGACGCGGCCGCCGCCCATCCCGCCCTCGGGGCCCAGGTCCACGATCCAGTCGGCGGTCTTGATCACGTCGAGGTTGTGCTCGATGACGAGCACGCTGTTCCCCTTGTCCACGAGGCGGTGGAGCACCTCGAGGAGGAGCCGCACGTCCTCGAAGTGGAGCCCGGTTGTCGGCTCGTCGAGGATGTAGAGGGTGCGGCCGCTGTCGCGCTTGGCGAGCTCGGTGGCGAGCTTGACCCGCTGCGCCTCGCCGCCGGAGAGGGTGGTCGCCGCCTGGCCCAGGTGGATGTACCCCAGCCCGACGTCGTTGAGGAGCTCGAGCTTCTCGGCGATCCGCCGCTGCGCGCCGAAGAAGTCGAGGGCATCGGCGACGGTGAGGTCGAGCACGTCGGCGATGCTCTTCCCCTTGTAGCGCACCTCGAGGGTCTCGCGGTTGTAGCGCCGCCCCTTGCACACCTCGCAGGGCACATACACGTCCGGGAGGAAGTGCATCTCGATCTTGACGAGCCCGTCGCCCTGGCACGCCTCGCAGCGGCCGCCCTTCACGTTGAACGAGAAGCGGCCGGGGCCGTAGCCGCGGAGCTTCGCGTCGGGCAGGCTCGTGAAGAGCTCGCGGATCGGCGTGAAGAGGCCGGTGTAGGTGGCGGGGTTCGAGCGCGGGGTGCGGCCGATCGGGCTCTGGTCGATGTCGATGACCTTGTCGATCAGGTCGAGCCCCTCGATGCGCGCGTGCTCCCCGGGGATCACCCGCGCCCGGTAGAAGCGGCGCGCGAGCGCCTGGTACAGGATGTCGGTGACGAGCGTGCTCTTCCCCGAGCCCGACACGCCCGTGACCGCGACGAAGAGGCCGAGCGGGAACTCGACGGTGAGGTCCCGCAGGTTGTTCGCGCGCGCGCCGACCACGCGCAGCGCCTTCCCCGCGATCCGCTCCCGCCGCGCCGGCGGGACGCGCACCCGGAGCTCCCCGCGGAGGTAGCGCGCCGTGAGCGACGTCGGGTGCCGCAGCACCTCCTCGAGCGTCCCCTCGGCCACCACCTCGCCGCCCAACCGCCCCGCGCGCGGACCGAGGTCGATGATGTGGTCCGCCGCCCGGATCGTGTCCTCGTCGTGCTCGACGACGATGACCGTGTTCCCGAGGTCCCGCAGGTCGCGCAGCGTGCGCAGGAGCCGCTCGTTGTCCCGCTGGTGGAGCCCGATGCTCGGCTCGTCGAGGATGTAGAGCACGCCGACCAGCCGCGAGCCGATCTGCGTCGCGAGGCGGATGCGCTGCATCTCGCCGCCCGAGAGGCTGCCCGCGGCGCGGCCGAGCGTGAGGTAGTCGAGCCCCACGTCGGTGAGGAAGCGGAGCCGGTCGCCCACCTCCTTGAGGATCGGCCCCGCGATGTCGGCGTCGAGGCCCGGGCCCGCCTCCCCCTGCCGCCGCAGCGGGAGCCCCGCGAAGAACGCGAGCGCCTCGTCCACGGGCAGCTCCACCACCTCGCCGATGCCGCGCCCGCCCACCGTCACGGCGAGGCTCTCCGCCTTGAGCCGGCGCCCGTGGCAGGTGCGGCACGGCTGCTCCACCATGAACTCCTCGAGCTGCGCGCGCACCGCGTCGCTCGAGGCCTCCCGGTAGCGGCGCTCGACGTTCCGGAGGATCCCCTCCCACTCCGCCTCCTGCTCCGCCTTCGCGCGGCCCCCGCCCTCGGGCGCGAAGCGGAGCTTCCCCGGCGCGCCGTGGAGGAGCGCCTTCCGCGCCGCCTCGGAGAGCTGGCCCCAGGGCGCCGCGAGGTCGAAGCGGAACGCCTTCGCGAGCGTCGGCAGCACCGCCTTGCGCAGGTAGCCGGCGGGCTCGCCCCAGGGGAGGACCACGCCCTCGAGGATCGAGATGCTCGGGTCGCCGAGGATGAGGTCGGGGTTCGGCTCCTTGCGCGTGCCGACGCCGTGGCAGTCGGGGCACGCGCCGAAGGGGCTGTTGAACGAGAACTGCCGCGGCTCGAGTTCCGGCAGCGAGAGGCCGCACGCCGGGCAGGCGAAGCGCTCGCTGAAGAGCACCGACTCGGGGCCCTTCGCCCCGCCGTGGCGCACCACCTCCACGACCCCCTCGGCGAGGGCGAGCACCGCCTCGATCGAGTCGGCGAGGCGTCCGCGGTCCCCGGGCCGCACGACGAGGCGGTCCACCACGACGGCGATGTCGTGGTTCTGGCGCCGGTTGAGCGCCGGGACCTGGCCCAGGTCGTACGTCTCGCCGTCCACGCGCACGCGCACGTAGCCGCGCTTCTGGACGTCCTCGAAGAGGTCGCGGAACTCGCCCTTGCGGCCGCGCACGAGCGGGGCGAGGACCTCGATGCGCGTCTCGGGCGGCCACGCGAGGACGGCGTCGGTGATCTGCGACGCGCTCGAGCGGGTGACCGGGCTCCCGTCGTTCGGGCAGTGCGGCACGCCCACCCGCGCCCAGAGGAGCCGGAGGTAGTCGTAGATCTCCGTGACGGTGCCGACGGTGGAGCGCGGGTTCTGGCCGGTGGTCTTCTGCTCGATCGAGATGGCCGGGGAGAGGCCCTCGATCGCGTCCACGTCGGGCTTCTCCATGAGCCCGAGGAACTGCCGCGCATACGCCGAGAGGGACTCGACGTAGCGCCGCTGGCCCTCGGCGTAGATCGTGTCGAACGCGAGCGACGACTTGCCCGACCCGGAGAGCCCGGTCACCACCGTCAGGCGGTTCCGCGGGATGCTGACCGAGACGTTCTTGAGGTTGTGCTCGCGGGCACCGCGGACGAGGAGGAATTCCCGGGACATAAGCCCCGAAAGCTACCCGAACCCCGGGGACGCTTCAACCCGCCGGGGACGATCGGCCCGGCGGGCGCCGCCGCCGCGGCGTCACCGCTTCCGGTCTGGCCGGGGGCCGTCTAGTCTTGCTCGTGTCCAGTTGGCCGGCCGGGCCTCGCCGAGCGCGGGTCCCGGCCGCACGCTTCACGGAGCCCGCATGCGACGCACCCGCCACGGCCGGATGAGCGGCCGCGAGCACTCGATCGAGGATTTTCTCGGTGCCGACCGGCCCGAGGCGGAGCCCCCCGGCCGCGAGCCGGACGCCGGCATGAGCCTGCAGCCCTTCGGCGGCGCCCCCCCCGAGGCGGCGCCCGAGGCGGCGGCGACGGCCCCGGCGGACCCGGAGCGGCTCCTCGCGCGCGCCACCGAGGCGGTGACGCGGGACCGCCTCGCGGAAGCGGAGGCGCTCTTCCAGGAACTGCTCGAGCGCGCGCCGGGCCACGTGGGCGGCGCCCTCGGCCTCGCGGCGCTGCTCGAGCGCCGCGGTGACGTGGCGGGGACCCTCGAGACGTACGCCGCCGCGCTGCGGGAGCACCCGGCCGAGCCCGAGCTCCTGCTCGCCCGTGCCGCCTTCCAGCGCCGCCGCAAGGAGTTGGTGGACGCCGAGTCCGACGTGCGGCGCGTCCTCAAGGCGCAGCCGACCCACGCCGGCGGGCTCTTCGAGCTCGGCCTCGTGCTGCTGCGGAAGGGGCTGGCGGTGGACGCCGCGGCCGCGCTGCGCCGCACCCTCGAGCTCCGCCCGGAGTCGGCGGAGACGTGGTACTACCTCGGCGAGGCCCTCAACCAGGCGGGCCAGCTCCCGGCGGCGCTGCAGGCGCTGCAGCGCTCCGCCGAGCTCGACGAGCGCCAGGCGCGCACCTACCACCTCGCCGGGCGCGTCCTCGACCGCATGGCGCGCCCCGAGGAGGCGATGGCGATGTACCGCCGCAGCCGGGAGCTGCAGGGCGCGTGATCCACGTCGTCGTGGACGACCTCGCCTTCGTGGAGGCGGACGCGGTGCTCCGCCCGGCCGACGCCTCGCTGGGGCCGCTCTCCCCGGCCATGACGCGCCTCGACCGGCAGGCCGGCGCACGCTTCCTCGAGGCACGGCAGGTCACCCAGCCGCTCGCGGCGGGCTCGGCGGTGGTGACCCCCGCCGGCGACCTCCCGGCGGAGTTCGTGGTGCACGTGGTGCTGCAGGACGCCGACACGCCGGCGAGCGCCACGACCGTGCGCCGGGCGCTCGCGAGCGCGTGGGAGCAGGCGGCGCGGTGGGGGCTCGAGGAGGTCGCGACGCCGCTCGTCGGCGCGGGGCCGGGCCAGCTCGCGCTCGAGGAGGCGGCGGCGCTGCTCGTCGAGTCGCTGCCGGCGGCGGGCGCGCCGGGCCGGCTCCGCATCGTCTGCGAGCACGCGACCGAGCAGGCGGCGGTCGAGGCGGTGGTGCGGAGGCTCCGCCGCTGAGCCGCCGGCAGGTCGGGTACGCCATCCTCGCCGCGTGGGGGCTCTCGCTCGCGTGGCTGGCGCAGCGCACTTGGTTCCCCCGTACGGCGCGCCGCGTCGAGGCGGCCGCCCCGGTCTCGCCCGCGTCGGCGAGCTACGCCGTCCGCATCGGCGATTCGCTGGCCGGGCTCTACGCCCTCTCCTTCGACACGACCACCGCCGCGGTCACGGTGACCGAGGTGCTCGACGTCTTCCTGCGCACCGGGCCCGCGGGCACGGCGGAGCGCTACGTCGAGCGCACCCAGGCGACGCTCACGCGCGGGCTCACGCTCGAGGCGTTCACCAGCACGATGATCCGCGGGCCGCGCCGGCAGGTGGTGCAGGGCACGCTCCTCGGCGATTCGCTCCTCGTCTGGGAGACGGCGGACGCGGCGGGGCGCCGGGTGGACACCGTGCGGACCGCGGCGGGGCGCCTCGCCCTCCGGGCGACCCTGCCCCTCCTCGCGGCGTTCGACGGCCGGCGCCGCCCCGGTGCGGCGCGCCGGCTCGTGCTCGCGCTGCCGCGGGACCGGCGGCTCGCGCCCGCGCTGCTCCGCTTCGAGGCGGAGTCGCTCGTCGTGGTGCACGACAGCGCGGTCGCGGAGCCCGGCGGCGGCTGGCGGCTCGTCGAGACCGACACCGTCCCGGCCCTCCGGACGACGGTGCAGGTGGACGGGACCACGCGCACCGCGTGGCTCGATGCCGACGGGCTCCTCGCGGGCGGCGAGGTCCTGCCGGGCGCGGTCCTCGAGCGCACCGCGTTCGAGCCGCTCAACGCCCTCCTGCGAGCCGTCGTGGCGGCACCCGAGTCGCTGGTCCGCGTGCCGGCGGTCGCCCCGCTCGCCGAGCGTCCGCCGGCGCCGTCCCGGCTCGCCGTCGTCGTGCGGGGCGCGGCCGCCCGGCGCCTCCCCGTGACCGACCAGCCCGGGCGGCTCGCGGGCGACACCCTCGCGCTGGGCGGCGTCGCGGTGCCGCAGGAGCCCGACACGGCGGGAGTCAGCTCGCCCGACGGCCTCGTCCCCTCGGCGGATCCCGCGATCGTCGCCCTGGCGGGCGAGATCGGCCGCGGCCGCGACGACGCGCTGGCGCTCGCCGGGCGCTTCGCCCGCTGGACCGCGGGACGCATCGCGCGGACCCCGCTCCCCGTGGGGCCGGCGGACGCCCGCCGGGTGCTGGCGCTCCGCCGCGGCGACGCCGCCGAGCACGCCCTGCTCTTCACCGCCCTCGCCCGCGCCGCCGGGCTCACGGCGCGCCCGGTGGCGGGCCTCGTGCTCGACGCCTCCGGCGCGTGGCGCCGGCACGCCTGGGCCGAGGTGTGGGACGGGGGATGGGTGGCGGTGGACCCGACCTTCGGCACGGCCCCTGCAGGGGCGGCGTACCTGCGGCTGGCGGCGCCGAGCGCCGGGGCCGCGCTCGACATCATCCCGCGCGCCCTGCTGCTGGCGCCGGCGCGACCGTCCGGGGGCTCCCCACGATGATCCGGCTCACGAAGCTCACCAAGCGGTACGGCACCTTCACCGCCGTGGACGGGCTCGACCTGGTGGTGCCACCGGGCGAGCTGTTCGGGTTCCTCGGGCCGAACGGCGCGGGCAAGACGACGACGCTCCGCATGATCGCCGGGATCCTCCAGCCGACGAGCGGGACGATCGAGATCGGCGGCGACGACCTCGCCACCCGCCCGCGCGAGGCGAAGCTCCGCATGGGCTTCATCCCCGACCGGCCGTTCGTCTACGACAAGCTCACGGGGGCCGAGTTCCTGCGCTTCGTGGCGGCGCTCTTCGGGCAGGAGGGCGCGGCGATCGAGCGGCGGATCGACGAGCTGCTGGGCCTCTTCGACCTCGCCCCGTGGAAGCACGAGCTCACCGAGTCGTACAGCCACGGCATGCGGCAGAAGCTCATCATCGCGAGCGCGCTGGTGCACCGCCCCGAGGTGATCGTGGTGGACGAGCCGATGGTGGGACTCGACCCGAAGAGCGCACGGCTCCTCAAGGACCTCTTCCGCGAGTTCTGCGACCGCGGCGGCACGGTGCTCATGAGCACGCACACCCTCGAGGTGGCCGAGGCGATGTGCGACCGGATCGGGATCATCCTGGGCGGCCGCCTCGTGGGGCTCGGGACGATGCCCGAGCTCCGCGCCCAGCACGACGCCGGCGACGCCTCGCTCGAGGAGCTGTTCCTCCGCCTCACGGGCGGGGCGCCCGACCGCGAGCTGGGCGCGGTGCTGGAGGGGTGAGGTGACCGCGCCCGCGCCCGGCATCCCGGTCATCCTCCTGCCCAAGTGGCGGACGGCGCTCGCGCGGCTCCGCCGCGAGGGCTCCGGCGCGCCGCTCAAGCTCCTCCTCCTCGGCCTCGCGGGCGCCGGGTTCTGGTCGGCGGTCTTCGCGGTCGTGGTGCGCGTGCTCCGCTACATGAAGGGCCAGGCCGAGATCGGCGGCTACCTCCCCGCCAAGATGCTCGGCGTGCTCCTCCTCACCTGCGGCGCGATCCTCCTCTTCTCGAGCCTCATCACGGCGCTCTCGACGTTCTTCCTCGCGAAGGACCTCGACCTGCTGCAGGCGGCGCCCACCGACTGGCTCACCTTCTACCTCGCCAAGCTGATGGAGACGGCGCTGCACGCCTCGTGGATGGTCGCGCTCCTGGCGCTCCCCATCCTCGCGGCCTACGGCGTGGTCTTCGACGGCGGGCCCGGGTTCGCGCTCGTCGCGGTCGCGGCATTCGTGCCGTACGTCGCGCTGCCGGCCGTCGTCGGCTCGGCGCTCACCCTCGTCCTCGTGAACGTCTTCCCGGCCCGGCGGGCACGGGACCTCCTCGGCCTCGTGGCGGTGGGGGCGGTGGGCGTCCTGGTGGTGGTGCTGCGCGTGCTCCGCCCCGAGCGGCTCGCCCGCCCGGAGGGCTACCGGAACCTCGTCGAGTTCCTCGGCGCGCTCCGGAGCCCCGACAACCCCTGGCTCCCGAGCGAGTGGGCGGCGCAGATGGTGATGAACTGGCTCCGCCAGGTGGCCGACCCGCTGCCCATCGCGCTCCTCTGGACCACGGCGGGGGCGTTCGTGGTGCTGGGGGCCGAGCTGCACCGGCGGCTCTACCGGGCGGGGTTCACCAAGGCGCAGGAGGGGAGCGACCAGGCGGCGGGCGGCCGCTGGTGGCCGGCGCTCGCGGGGCGGCTGCTCGCGCCGCTCCCGGCGGCCAAGCGCGAGTTCATCGTGAAGGACGTGCTGGTCTTCTTCCGCGACGCGACGCAGTGGAGCCAGCTCATCCTGCTCGCGGTGCTGCTGCTCGTCTACCTGCTCAACATCCGGGCGCTGCCGCTCTACACCGGCGAGCGGGTGTCGTTCTTCCTCGTGACGCTCGTCGTCTTCCTCAACCAGGGGCTCGCGGGCTTCGTCCTCAGCGCCATCGCCGCGCGCTTCGTCTTCCCGGCCGTGTCGCTCGAGGGGCGCCAGATGTGGCTCCTCCGCTCGAGCCCGCTCGACCTGCGGGCCCTCGTCTGGAGCAAGTACTGGACGGGGACGCTGCCGCTCCTCGTGCTCGGGCTCCTCATCACCGGGGCCACGAACGTGCTGCTGCAGGCCTCGCCCTTCATGATGGCGATCAGCGTCGGGACGATCACCCTCTACACCCTCGCGTCGAGCGCGCTCGCGCTCTGCTTCGGCGCGCTCTTCCCGCAGTTCGACACCGAGAACGCGGCGCAGATCCCGACGAGCTTCGGCGGCCTCGTGTTCATGCTCGCGAGCGTGGCGCTCCTCGGGGCCGTGATCGCCCTCGAGGCGCGGCCGGTGCTCGCCTTCGTGCAGGCGTCGCAGCAGGGGGAGCCGCTCGCGCTCGACCCCGCGCTCGCGGGCGCCCTCGCCCTCGCCGCCGCGCTCTGCCTCGCGACCACCCTCGTGGCACTCCGCGCCGGCCTCGCGCGCGTGAGCCGCATGGAGTTCTAGCGGCCGTCCCCGGGCCCGCGCCCCCGTTTTTCGGCCCGCGCGCGCACTTCGCGGGTCCCGACCCCGCCCCCGGCCTCCCGCACGTTGGCACCTCCGAACCCGGCGCCCTCCCGGCGCCATCACCCGGAGGTGTCCCATGTCGTTCATCCGAGCCGTCCCCCTCGCCCTGCTCGCCGCGGCGCTCGCGGCGTGCGCGGACCGCCCGTCCCCCACGCAGCCGGGCTCGCCGCCCGACCTCGCCGCGTCGCAGGACGCGGCCGCGCCGCGCGCCCAGCGCCTCGAGCGCCTGGCCCGGCGCGTGGCCCGCGCGCTGCGCGACCCCGCCTTCCGCTCCGCGGTCCACGAGGCGGTGCGGCGCTCCCCCTATCCCGAGGGCAAGGTCTCCCTGCAGCGCTGGCTCGGCGCGGGCGGCGGCGGCGGCTGGCAGGTCCTCGGCGCGGCGGCGGGCGAGACCGCGGCCGCGGTGGCCGCCGACGCCGAGGCCGCCGGCGCGCTGGAGCTCTACCTCCCGGTCCCGGCGCATCGCG
>JBAIWX010000062.1:0-1509 GCA_037916975.1 Gemmatimonadales bacterium | reverse complement strand
GGCGACGCTCTTCCCGTCCGGGGACCAGCTGGGGTAGTACTCGCCGACGTCCTGCGTGGTGAGGCGCTTCGGCGTGCCGTTCGGCCAGTCCATCACGTAGAGCCGGTCGAGCGCGGTGAAGGCGAGCTTCGTGCCGTCCGGCGACGGCACCGCGTCGCGCACCTGCCGCGCCACGAACGTCGGCGCGTCGTCCACCTTGTACTTCGTGCGGACGTCCGGCCCGAGCGCGATCGCCGCCTCGGCCGAGAAGGGGATCTTCGTGGCGGCGCCGCCGTCCACCGGGACGCGCCAGAACTCGCCGCCGTAGCTCACCACGAGCGCGCGCGAGTCGGCGGTGAAGCTGTAGCCGGGGAGCACGTCGAGGGTCGCGCGGGATTCCTGGTCGTCCCGCTGCACGGGGTAGGCGAGCCAGCGCTCGGTGCCGGTGGCGATCTCGCGGATGCGGAGCCCCGTCGCGGCGTCGTGCCGGGTGCCGTAGGCGAGCCACTTCCCGTCGGGCGAGAGCGCCGGGCGGAACGCCGAGCCCCAGCGGTTCGTCATCGGCGTCGCCGTGCCGCGCTCGCGGTCGTAGACGGCGAGCTGGTACTGCGGGAGGATGGCGTTGTACTGCCAGTCGCCCGTCCGCTGCGCGTACCAGATGTAGCGGCCATCGGGGCCGAAGGCGGCGCCGACGGTCTTGAGGTTCGCCGGCTCCTTGATGAGCTGGACGCCGTTGCCACCGTCCACATGGTACATCCAGAGCTTGGCCCCGCCGCCGAGGCCGCCGCTCCGCGAGACGACCACGTACTGGCCGTCCGGCGTCCACTCGGGGGAGACGTACAGGTTGTCGTTCCCCTTGGTGAGCTGGACGGTGTCCTTGAGGTCGAGCGAGAGGAGCCAGACGTTGTCGCCGCCGCTCCGGTCGGAGACGAAGGCGATGCGCCTGCCGTCCGGGCTGAACCGCGGCTGGCTGTTGAAGGCGGGCCCCGAGGTGAGCGCCCTCGCCTGCCCGCCCGTCGCCGGCATGACGTAGATCTGGCCCAGGAGGTCGAAGACGAGGGTCTGGCCGTCGGGTGCCACGTCCACCGACATCCAGGTCCCGCGCGAGGCGGTGAAGCCGACGGTGCGCGCCGGGGCGAGCGGGAGCGGCTTCTTGTCGGCGGGCTTGTCGGCCGACTGGGCAGCGAGGGGGGCGGCGGCGAGCGCAAGCGCCCCGAGGGCACGGACGAGGTGACGCGGCATCGGCGGTCCGGACTGGAGGGGTGAAGGAAGGCGTAAGGTAAGGCCGAGGTCCCTACGGTGGAGCCCCGGCCGGGGTTGCAGGAGGCGGGGACTCCCGACCGCGGCCAAGGTCCGATAACATCCCCGCGGGCGCCGCGCCTTCCCTCGCGCCCCCGTCCGATTACAATTGACGTCAACGGAACCCTGACCATGACCCGGTCCCGCTCCTCTGCCGTGCGCACGCGCAGCCTGCCCGCCCTCCGCGACCTCCGCCGGCTCGTCGCCTTCCTCTCGGAATCGGCGCGCGCG
>JBAIWX010000061.1:0-5500 GCA_037916975.1 Gemmatimonadales bacterium | reverse complement strand
CCCTTCGACAAGAAGCAGTACCTGCACGAGGAGGTGACCGCGAAGGCGCTCACCGGCCTCAAGGAGTACAGCGTCTTCGAGCGGACGTGGGCGCTGCCGACGTTCGAGATCCACGGCATCAAGGGCGGCTTCACCGGCGAGGGCGCCAAGACGGTGATTCCCGCCCAGGCGACGGCGAAGGTCTCGCTCCGCCTCGTCCCGGGCCTCGAGCGCGACAAGGTGTTCAAGTGGCTGCAGCGCGCCGTCGCGAAGGCCGCGCCGAAGTGGGCCGACGTCGAGGTCGTCATGCTGCACGGGGGCGACCCGGTGCAGGTGGACACGAAGGCCCCCTGCTTCGAGGTGCTCGACGCCGCGTTCGAGGAGGTGACGGGACGGAAGGCGGTGCACGTGCGGGCGGGCGGCTCCATCCCGATCGCCTCCGATCTTGGCGTCGCCGGCGCGCCGGTGATCCTCACCGGCATCGGCCTGCCGGACGACGGGCTCCACTCGCCCAACGAGAAGCTGGACCTCTCGCAGCTGTGGGAGGGGATCGCCGTCTTCGGCCGATTCTTCGAGCGGCTCGGTGAGGTCGCTCCCGCCGCGGAAGAGCCGGTCGTGGAGGGGGCGGCCGCCGGGGCCTGAGCCTTCACCGGTCCGGGAACGCGAACGGGGGCGGGACGACCGGTTGTCGTCCCGCCCCCGCGGCGTTCCGGCGTGGCCCGATCCGGCGTCAGGCCGGCGGCGTGTCCCGGCGCGGCTGGCCCTGGAACTGCGACTCCGTGCGCGCGTGGAGTTCGTCCACGCCGATGAGCGCCCGGCAGCTCGCGATGATTCCCGCCACCACGTCGTCGGCCCAGTAGGGGTCGGGGCGCTCGCCGTCGGGGAGGCCGCGCGCCTGCGACTCGAGGTAGGTGATCGCCGAGGTGATCCACTCCGACTGCGCGCTCGCGACCAGCGACCACGAGCCCGTGGCCCGCAGTTCGAACTCCTCGAGGCCCTTGAGGTGCTGCTCGATCCCGGCGACCACCGGCTTCGAGCGCAGCCGCTCGGCGATCAGGTTGAGCACCGCGCGCCGCTCGGTCTCCTGCGGCTCGGGGAGCGGCGCCAGGTAGTGGCGCTGGTCGGCCACCATCTCCGCCAGCCGGACGCAGACGGCCCGGATCGCCGGCTCGAGGGCGGCCGGAGCCTCCTTCGCCCAGCTCTTCGCCGCCCGGAGGATCTCGGCGACGCGCTGGTCGGCCTGCTGGTCAGGCGCGGGACGGTTGTTGGTGTCGCTCATCGCGAAGAAAAAAGACAACCCTGCGCCCCGAAGGCAACGGGGGGCGCGGCCCCGCCGCGCCCCCCTTGACGGACCGGCCGGACCGGTCCAACCACTCCCCCGGCCCGGGCGGGCCGGCGTCTCAGCGCCTGGGCCCCCGGCGCATCCGCGCGTAGTCGGGCCGGCCGTAGCGCTCCTCCTCCCACGGGTCGCCCCGCATGTGGTAGCCGTTCTGCTCCCAGAAACCGGGCCAGTCCTCCTCGAGGAACTCGAACCCCGTCACCCACTTGGCGCTCTTCCAGAAGTAGAGGTGGGGCACCATGAGCCGTACGGGGCCACCGTGCTCCGGGGTCAGCTCGGCCCCGTTGTGCCGGAGCGCCAGGAGGTTGGCCGGGAGGTCCAGGTCGGCGAGCGGGAGGTTGGTCGTGAAGTCCGGGTCGGCGTGGACCAGCACGTACTTCGCCTCGGGCTTCGGCCGGGCACGCTCCAGGATCGCCTGGACGGGCACCCCCTCGAACCGGTTGTCGAACCGGCTCCACCGCGTGACGCAGTGGATGTCGCAGAGGACCTCCCGCTGCGGCAGGGCGAGCAGCTCGTCCCACCCGATCGCGAACGGGTTCTCCACCGCGCCGCTCACGGTGAACTGCCAGCGGTCGGTGCGGACGATCGGCACGTTGCCGTGGTGCAGGACCGGCCACTTCTCGGTGATGACCTGCCCCGGGGGCAGGCGGTCGGCGTCCCGCGTGCGGGCGTCGAGGGGGGAGTCGCTCATGGAGGTTCCTGCCGGGTCACGGGCACCGCGCACGCGATGCCACCGAGGGAAAGACGCCGCGGGGCCCCGGAAGGTTCCCGCCGGCGGCGCCGGAGGCGCTCAGGCGGGCGAGGGCGCCCCGAGGAGCGCCGCCTCGGGCGTCGCGACCGGCGTGCGGCCGAGGTGCCGCCCGAGGGCGGCCACGACGGCGTCGCGCGTCTCGCCCCAGAGCGCCGCGTCGCCCTCGCGTCCCGTCTCGGCGGCCACGCTCGTCATCACCACGTCCCGGATGCCGCAGGGGACGATCAGGTCGAAGCCGTCCAGCGCCGAGGTGACGTTGAGCGCGAAGCCGTGGAGCGTCACCCACTTCTTCACGTGGACGCCGATGCTCGCGACCTTGCGCCCTGCCGTCCAGACGCCGGTGAGTCCCGGCACCCGGTCGGCGGGAAGGCCCAGCCCTTCGAGCGCGTCGATCAGCGCATCCTCGAGCGTGCGCAGGTACCAGTGCAGGTCGGGGCGGAGCCCCTGCAGGTCCACGATGGGGTACCCCACCAGCTGGCCCGGCCCGTGCCACGTGACGTCGCCACCGCGTTCCACCTCCGCCACCTCGAGGCCGCGCGCCACGAGCTCGGCGGGCGGGAGCGGCAGGCTCTCCGGGCGGGTGCCACGGCCGAGCGTGACCACCGGTTCGTGCTCGACGAGGAGGAGCAGGTCGTCGAGCGGCTCGCCCCCGGCGCGGCGCCGGCAGAGGTCACGCTGAAGTGCCAGCACCTCGCCGTAGCGCCGGCGCCCGAGGTCCACGACGCGGAGCGGTCCCGTCACCGCGCACGCCCGTTCATGCCCCGGCGTCCCCGCGCAGCAGCAGGGCCGCGGCGCCCACGGCTGCGCCGGCCGCGAGGGCCAGCAGCGCGCCGTTGCCGAAGGCGTGGTGGACCAGCGTTGCCAGCAGGGCCGAGACGAGGACGCCGAGCCCGGCGGCGAGGGCCAGCGAGAGGCGGCGGTAGAGGGAGGAGAGGGGGGCGAGCCGGACGAACGTGAGGCCGGCCGCGAGGAAGCCGCCGCCCAGGAGGCCGGCCATCAGGACGTAGTACGCCCCGCCGGTGAGGACGGGGCGGTCGGAGGCGGGGGCGTCCGCGAGCATGGTGCGCACCCGCCAGAGCGCGAGTGCGAGGAGGGCGGTCCCGCCGAGGGCGCCCCCCAACACCCCGCGCCACGCGAGCCGCGCGGCGCGGCGGCCCGCGGCGAGCGCCGCCTGGTCGGCGGGCCCCGGGGTGGGGCCGGCGGACTCGGGCATGGCGCTCAGATGTGCAGCACGCGGCCCAGCGAGTCGAGCGCCGCCTCGGCGATCGCCTCGGAGAGGGTCGGGTGCGCGTGCACCGCGAGGTCCACCTCCTCGACGGTGTACTCGTTCTCGCGCGCGACGGCGAGCTCGTGGATCATCTCCGAGGCGTGGCCGGAGACGATGTGCGCGCCGAGGATCTCGCCGTACTTCGCGTCGCGGATGATCTTCACGAAGCCGTCGGTCTCGTTCGAGGCCCGGGCGCGGCCGTTCGCGCTGAAGGGGAAGCGGCCGACCGTGTAGTCGAGCTTCCGCTCCTTGCACTGCTCCTCGGTGAGGCCGATGCTCGCGACCTCGGGGTGGCAGTACGTCACGCTCGGGATGTTGTCGTAGCGGATGGCGTGCGGCTTCTGCCCCGCGAGCACCTCCGCCACGTGCGTCCCCTCGCGGCTCCCCTTGTGGGCCAGCATCGGCGGGCCGGCGACGTCGCCGATGGCGTAGTAGCCCGGCGCCGTGGTCTGCAGGGTGGCGGGGTCCACCTTGATGAACCCGCGGTCGGTGAGCTGGATCCCGCACTCCTTGAGCCCGAGGTCCTCGGTGTTCACCGCGCGACCCGCCGCCATCAGCACCTTCTCGACCTCGACTGTCTCCGCCTTGCCGCCCACCTCGAGCGTCAGCGTGACGCCGTCCTTCCTGACGTCCGCCTTCACTACCTTCGCGCCGGCGTGCACGGCGATGCCGCGCTTCCGGTACACCTTGGCGAGGGCGTCGGAGCTCTCTGCGTCCTCGAGGGGGAGGATTCGCGGCAGCGCCTCGATGAGCGTGACCTTGCTCCCGAACGCGGCGAAGATGTCGGCGAACTCGCAGCCCACGGCACCGGCGCCGACCACGGCGAGCGTCTTCGGCGCCTGCTCGAGGAAGAGCGCCTCGTCGGAGCTGATGACGGTGGTGCGGTTGATCTCGAGCCCGAGCGCCGGGATCCCCTTGACCCGCGAGCCGGTGGCGATGACGACGCCCTTCGTCGCCTGATGCACGTCGTTCCCGACCTTGACCCTCCGGCCGGGCTGGAGGAGGCCGCGGCCCTTGAGCACCGTGACCTTGTGCTTCTTCATCAGGAACTCGACGCCCTTCGAGTTCGCCTCCGACACGCGCCGGGAGCGCTTCATCGCGACGCCATAGTCGGTCTTGATGGGGCCGGTCTCGATCCCCAGGTCCTTCGCCTCGTGCGCGACGACGTGCGCGACGTGCGCGCTGTGGAGCAGCGCCTTGGTGGGGATGCAGCCGATGTTGACGCACACGCCGCCCAGCTTCTCCTGCTCCACCACGGCGGTGGAGAGGCCCAGCTGCGCGCAGCGGATGGCCGAGACGTAGCCGGCGGGGCCGCCGCCCACGATGATCACGTCGAAGGTCGCCACGGGGTTCCTCGGGGTTGGTGTCGTCGGGACGCCGGGGCGCGGGGGGCGGGCGGCGGGGTCCGGCCCCGCGCCCGCGCCGCGCCCGCGGCCGTCACCAGACCAGCGCCAGCGGGTTCTCGAGCATCCGCACGAGCGTGCGCAGGAACGCCGCGCCCGTGGCGCCGTCGATCACGCGGTGGTCGCAGGAGAGCGTGAGCCGGAGCCGCTTCCGGACGGCCGGCTGCCCCTCGTGCGCCACCACCTTCTCGGCGATCCGCCCCACCGCGAGGATCGCCGCCTCGGGAGGGTTGATGATCGCCGTGAACTGGTCGATCTCGTACATGCCCAGGTTGGAGACGCTGAACGTCCCCCCGGTGTACTCCTCGGGGGCGAGCCGGCGCTCGCGCGCGCGCCCGGCGAGGTCGCGCGCCTCCGCGCTGATCTCGCGGAGCGACTTCCGGTCGGCGTGGCGGATGACGGGCGTGATGAGCCCGTCCTCGATCGCCACCGCCATGCTGAGGTGCACGTCGCCCCAGTAGCGGATCCGGTCCTCCTGCCACCAGGCGTTGCACGCCGGGTGCTGGCGGAGCGCCACCGCGGTCGCCTTGAGCACGATGTCGTTGAACGAGACCTTCCCCTCGCCGAGGGCGTTGAGCGCCTCGCGCGCCTCGGCGGCGCGCGCCATGTCCGCCTCGGCGGTGAGGTAGAAGGTCGGCACCGGGCCGATCGACGCGACGAGCCGCTTCGCGATCGTCTTCCGCATCTGCGAGAGCGCCACGTCCTCGAAGCCCGCCGCGGGCGCCACCGGCGCCGACGGGCGCGGGGCGGGGGCCGCCGGG
>JBAIWX010000060.1:0-40382 GCA_037916975.1 Gemmatimonadales bacterium | reverse complement strand
CGCGCGACGCGGCGGCGAAGGCCGCCGCCGACTCGGCGAAGGCCGCCGGCCGCGCCGACACCGCGCGCGGGAAGCCGGGCGCCGTCCGCCCCGACACGGGCCGTGCGAAGCCGGCGCCGCCGCGCGTGGACTCGGTGCTCCGGCCCCCGCCGCGCTTGGCGCGCGACTCGGCGGCGATGGCGGCGGATGCGGCACGCCGGCGGCCCCCCCTCAACGATCGCCTCGTGGTGAAGCTCGGGGCGCCGCTCGTTCCCGGGGGGCGCTACACCGTGGAGATCACCGGTGCGCGCAACGTAACCGGCGTGGCCGGCTCGCCGACGACCGGACTGGTCGTCCCCGCACGACCGAAGCCGACGGCCCGCGACTCGGCCGCCGCGAAGGCCGACAGCGCGCGGCGCGCGGCGGCCGACTCGGCGCGTCCCCCCGCCCCGCCCCGGCCCAGGTGAGCGACCCGCGCCGCCGGCTCCCGTCGGTGGACCGCCTCCTCGCCGACCCCGCGCTCGCCCCGCTCCTCGCGCGCGAGCCTCGCAACGTCGTCGCCGACGCGGTCCGCGAGGCGATCGCACGCGCGCGGACGCGACGGGCCGGCCTCCCGGACGACTGGGGCGTCGCCGTCGCCGACGTCCTCGCCGAGCGCACGGCGCGCTCGCTGCGCGGCGTCCTCAACGGCACGGGCATCGTCCTGCACACGAACCTCGGCCGTGCCCCGCTCGCCGCCGCGGCGCTCCGCGCGGTACAGGACGCCGCCGGCTACGCGATGCTCGAATACGACGTCGCCACCGGGTCCCGGGGCAGCCGCAGCGACCACGCGCGCTTCCCGCTCGCCCGGCTGACCAGGGCCGAGGATGCGCTCGTCGTGAACAACGCCGCGGGCGCGCTGGTCCTCGCCCTGAACGCGACCGCCGCCGGGCGCGAGGTGCTCATCTCGCGCGGGGAGCTGGTGGAGATCGGCGGCTCGTTCCGCATCCCCGACATCCTCGAGAAGGGCGGCGCCCGGCTCCGGGAGGTGGGAACGACGAACCGCACCCACGTGCAGGACTACGAGGCGGCCCTCGGCCCGGACACCGGCGCGATCCTCACGGTCCACCGCTCGAACTTCGAGCAGCGCGGCTTCGTCGCGACGCCGGCGCCCGCGGACCTCGCCGCCCTCGCGCGGCGGGCCGGCGTGCCCTACCTGCACGACGTCGGGAGCGGGCTCCTGGCCGACCTCGCCCCCTGGGGGCTCACCGGCGAGCCGAGCGTCCCCGATGCGGTCGCGGCCGGCGCCGACCTCGTGCTGTTCTCGGGCGACAAGCTCCTGGGCGGCCCCCAGGCGGGATGCCTCGTGGGCCGGCGCGACCTGGTGGCCCGCTGCCGGGCCAACCCGCTCGCCCGCGCGCTCCGCGCCGACAAGCTCACCCTCGCGGCGCTCGAGGCGACGCTCGCGCTCTACGCCGACGCGGAGCGCGCGCGCCGGGAGGTGCCCGTGCTGCGGATGCTCACGGCGCCGGCCGCCGAGCTCGAGGAGCGCGCACGGCGCCTCGCGGCCGGGGTACCGCCGCGCTTCCACGCCGCGCTCCTGCCCGGCGAGTCGGCGGTGGGCGGCGGCGCGTTTCCCGGTGCGGTCCTCCCGACCACGCTCGTGGCCCTCGACCCGGGTCCCCTCGGGGCGCACGGGCTCGCGCTCCGGCTCCGCCTCGGCGACCCGGCACTGGTGGCCCGCGTCGCGGACGGGCGCGTGCTTCTCGACCCGCGCACGCTCGCCGACGCCGAGGTGGACGCCGCCTGCGCGGCCCTCGCCGCCGTCGAGGCGGACGCCGGGGAGGCCCCGTGACGGGCGGCACGCCGGCGGTCTTCCTCGACCGCGACGGCACGCTCATCGAGGACGCGAACTTCATCGCGGACCCGGCGCTCGTCCGGCTCGTCCCAGGCGCCGCGCAGGCGGTGGCCCGGCTCAACGCCGCCGGGTACCTCGCGATCGTCGTCACCAACCAGTCCGGCATCGCGCAGGGCCTCGTCTCGCCCGCGGCCTACGCGCGTGTCGCGGTCACCGTCGCGACGCGCTTCGCCGCGCTGGGCGCCCGCCTCGACGCGCAGTACCACTGCCCGCACCACCCGGACGTCACCGGTCCCTGCGAGTGCCGGAAGCCGGGGCTCCAGCTCTACATGCAGGCCGCCGAGGCGCTCCACGTGGACCTCGCCCGGAGCTGGTGCGTGGGGGACCGGCTCCGGGACCTGCTGCCGTCCCGCCGCTTCGGCGGCCGGGCGATCCACGTCCGGACGGGCCAGACGGTGGACGACGACGCGGTGCTCGCCGAGGGCTTTCCCTCGGTCCCCTCCCTCGCCGAGGCGGTGGAACTCATTCTGGGCGGCTGAGGGCCGCGCGCCGCTCAGGTCGCGCAGCCGGGCGTCCGATACTGGGGACAGGAACCGCCACGTCCCCGAGCCCAGCGAGCCCGTGTCCGCGCCTCCCGTCCCGCCCGACCTCTCCGGCACCTGCCCCCTCGCGGATGCGGCCCTCGAGGCCTCCGGGGCACGGTTCCGCTTCCTCGCCGAGCACGCCTCCGACGTGCTCACCGAGCAGGCGGAGGACGGCACCTACCTGTACGTCTCCCCGGCCAGCACCGAGGTCCTCGGGCACGCCCCGGAGGCGCTCGTCGGCACCAGCTGCTACGCCCACTGCCATCCGGACGACCTCCCGGCCCTGCTGGATGCCCACGCGCGCGTCCGGGACGGGGGCGAGCGCCTCGCCTTCGTGCACCGCTTCCGCCGGGCCGACGGCGGCTGGGCCTGGGTGGAGACGGTGAGCCGGGTGGTCGCCGAGGGGGCGCGGCACCGGCTCGTCAGCGTGACGCGGGACGTCGGCCCGCAGCGCGCGGCGGTGGACGCGCTCCGCGAGAGCGAGGCGCGGTTCCGCGCCGCGATGGAGGGGAGCCTCGACGCGTTCTTCATCCTGCGCAGCGTGCGCGACGCGGGCGGCCGCATCCGCGACTTCCGCGTGGAGGAGCTGAACGCGCGGGGGGTGGCGCTCCTCGGCCGGGAACGCGAGGCGATCGTCGGGCGACCGATCTCCCGCCTCGTGCGCGGCGTCCGCCGCTCGGGGACCCTCGCGTGGCTCGCCGACGTCGTCCGCACGCGCGAGGCGGCGGAGCGCGAGGTCGCGGTGGCGACGCCGGACGTGAAGGCGGTCTGGCTCCGGCAGCAGGCGGTGCCGCTGGGCGACGGCGTCGCCGTCACCGCGCGCGACATCACCGCGCACCGGCTCGCCGAGGCGATGCAGCGCGAGCGCGAGGCGCTCTACCGGATGCTCCCGCGCAACTTCCCGAACGGCGCGGTGCTCATCTTCGACCAGGACCTGCGCTACCGGATCGTGGAGGGGGCGGGCCTCGCCGCGGTGCACCTCGCGCGCGAGGACCTCGAGGGCCGCACCGTCTGGGAGGTCTTCCCGCCGGAGACCTGCGCCCTGCTCGTGCCGCAGTACCGGGAGGCGCTCGCGGGGGGCGAGTCGAGCGAGGAGGTGAGCTTCCAGGGCCGGACGTACCTGCGGATGGCGGTGCCGCTGCGGTCCGAGCGGGGCGACGTCGTCGCCGGGATGATCCTCACCCAGGACATCACCGGCCAGAAGAGCGCCGAGGCGGCGCTCCGCCAGGCGCGCGACGCGGCGGAGGCGGCGAGCCGCGCCAAGAGCGAGTTCCTCGCGCGGATGAGCCACGAGCTCCGCACGCCGCTCAACTCGGTCATCGGCTTCGCCAACGTGCTGCGGAAGAACCGCGAGGGGAACCTGACGGGTGCCCAGCTCAACTACCTGGCGCGCATCGCGACCAACGGGCGGCACCTCCTCGGCCTCATCGACTCGATCCTCGACCTCGCGAAGGTCGAGGCGGGCCGGAGCGAGGTCGAGTGCGCGCCGGTCGCGCTCGACCTGCTGGTGACCGAGGTCGTGCAGTCGCTCGAGGCCGAGGCGACCATGCGCGGCCTCGCGCTCGCCGCCGAGGTGCCGGACGGGCTCCGGCCGCTCGACAGCGACGCCGGCAAGCTGCGGCAGGTCCTGATCAACCTCGTCGGCAACGCGCTCAAGTTCACGCCCGCGGGGGGCGTCGTGGTGCGCGTCGAGGCCGATCCCGCGTCGCGGGAGCCGCTCCAGCTCGTCGTGCAGGACACGGGCATCGGCATCCCCGCCGACCGGCTGGCGGCGATCTTCGAGCCGTTCGAGCAGGCCGACTCCGGCACCGCCCGCCGCTTCGGCGGGTCCGGCCTCGGGCTCGCCATCTCCCGCTCGCTCTGCGAGCTCCTCGGCTACGACCTCCGCGTAACGAGCGAGGTGGGCAAGGGATCGTGCTTCACGATCGCCCTGCGCCACCTCGCGCGGCACGCCGCCTGAGCGGGGCCGCCCCGGGCTACGGGTAGGTGAACGTCGCCTGGAACGGCGTCGCCGAGTCGCCGGCCGACGAGCCGGTGAAGCTCCCCTGGTAGATCTGCGGCGCCTGCCCCTTCACCTGGATCGTCATCACCCAGTCGGCGCGGGTCTCGGTGCAGCTCGCGTACCAGTGCACCTCGGCGGTGTAGGTGCCGCTGATCGCCTTCCCCGTCGGCCAGACGATGTTCTCGTTGTTCTTGTTGTCGATGCTGCACGCCGGGTTCGAGTCGAGGTCGAGCGTGCCGCCCGAGGCCGCCGTCTTGGCGCCGTAGTACACGTGCTCGCCGGTGGGCGAGAAGACGTGGAGGTCCACGTCGCTCTTCCCCGTCCACGCCACGCTCACCTGGATGTCGCCGGTGCCCACGCGGAGGATCCGCAGCGACTGCGCCGCCGCGGTCCCGAAGCCGGAGCCGTTGTCCACCGCATAGCGGAGCTGCAGCGCCCCGCCCGAGGCGGAGGGCGGCACGGAGAGGACGAGGTCCGCGGCGGTCGAGCCCGCGGGCAGCGAGAGGTCGTAGTAGTCCTCGACGCCGGTGATCCAGACCCGGACCCGGGTGAACTGGGCGCCGCCGTCGGCGCCGACCGTCACCGCGGCGCTGCCGCCGTTGACCGCGGCGCTGATCCCCGAGACCACGGCGGCCGGCCCGGTGCCCGTCGCCGGGGCCGGGCCCGTCTGCAGCACGCCCTGGATGGAGCCGCCGGCGGCCGTCACGGCGCTGATGAAGTCCTGCAGCTTGTACGGCGGCTGCGTGACGGTCGGCGAGGAGCAGGCCGCGAGCAGCAGCGCGCCCAGCGCGATCCGGTGGCCCCGCCGGGCCACGGTGGACAGGAACGGCATCGAAGACCTCCAGGGATTCTCTCGGATCGGGCGGCGCGCGGGACGCGCGGGCCCGGGTTCCGGAACACGACCAACATCCGGAAGTGCAACGAACGTACCGCGTGCAACGATCGGCACGCCCCGCCGCCGAGCTGCCTCTGGCGCGGCTCCCCATCTTCCCGGCCCACATGGAGTTAGGTCCCTCGCCCCGGACGTCGCGGCACGAAGCGGGCGCCTAGGCAGCGGCGCCCTCGGCGGTTACCTTCTTCCGCCATGCCAATGCGGGTTGCGGTAGCGGTCTCCGGTCGGGGGAGCAACCTCGAGGCGCTCCTCACGGCGTGCGCCCGCGATCCCGTCGCCGAGGTGGTGCTCGTCCTCAGCGACCGAGCGGAGGCCCCCGCGCTCGAGCGGGCACGGGCCCGTGGCATCCGTGCCCTGGCCCTCGCCGCCCCGGCTGACGCGAGCGAGTGGCTGGCGGCACTGGAGGAGGCGGGAGCCGACCTGCTGGTCCTCGCCGGCTACCTCAAGCTGGTGCCGGCCGGCGTCATCGCGCGCTACCGTGGCCGGATCGTGAACGTGCACCCGGCGCTGCTGCCGGCGTTCGGCGGCCGCGGGATGTACGGACACCGGGTGCACGCGGCGGTGCTCGCCAGCGGCGCGACCGAGAGCGGCGCCACCGTCCACCTCGTGGACGAGGAGTACGACCGGGGCGCCATCCTCGCGCAGGCGCGCGTCCCGGTGCGCCCCGGCGACACGGCCGACACCCTGGCCGCGCGCGTGCTGGCCGAGGAGCACCGGCTCCTCCCCGCCGTGGTGCTGGCCGCGGCCCGCGCGGGCCGCCTCGCCCCCCTCGTAC
Source organism: Gemmatimonadales bacterium (assembly GCA_037916975.1). Lineage (GTDB taxonomy): Bacteria > Gemmatimonadota > Gemmatimonadetes > Gemmatimonadales > GWC2-71-9 > JAGGAG01. The sequence continues at coordinate 34,313 of JBAIWX010000060.1, read as the reverse complement.
CTGCGGAGTCCCGACCGTGAGCCGTCCGACATGCCGCGTGCCCTGATCTCCGTCAGCGACAAGCGCGGGATCGTCCCCTTCGCGCAGGGCCTCGTCCAGCTGGGCTGGGACCTCGTCTCGACCGGCGGCACCGCGCACGCCCTGCGCGCCGCCGGCCTTCCCGTGGTCCCGGTGGACCAGCTCACCGGGATGCCGGAAATGCTGGACGGCCGGGTGAAGACGCTGCACCCCGCCGTGCACGGCGCGCTCCTCGCGCGGCGCGACGAGCCCGAGCACGCGGCCACGATCGCGCGGCACGGCATCCAGCCGATCGACCTCCTGGCCGTGAACCTCTACCCGTTCCAGGAGACGGTGGCCCAGCCGGACGTGGCCTTCGAGGACGCGATCGAGAACATCGACATCGGCGGTCCCGCGATGCTCCGCTCGGCGGCCAAGAACCACGCCTTCGTGCTGCCGGTGGTGGACCCGACCGACTACGCGCGGATCCTCGCGCAGCTCAAGGCCGGCGCGGTGGCGCCCGAGGTGCGCCGCGAGCTGGCGGCGAAGGTCTTCGCGCACCTCGCGCAGTACGACGCCGCCATCGCGCGCTACCTCACCGGCCCCGACGCCGGCCTCCCCGCGCGGCTCAGCCTCGCGATGGAGCGCCTGCAGCCGCTGCGCTACGGCGAGAACCCCGAGCAGCGCGCCGCGCTCTACGTGACCGAGGAGCCGCGCGGGATGCGCGACCTCACGCAGCGGCAGGGGAAGGAGCTCTCCTTCAACAACCTCCTCGACCTCGACGCCGCGATGTGGGCGGTGAGCGCGTGGACGAACCGCCCCGCCTGCTGCATCGTCAAGCACAACACCCCCTGCGGCGTCGCCCTCGGCACCACCGCCGCGGAGGCGTTCGAGCGGGCGAAGGCGACCGACCCCGTCTCCGCCTTCGGCGGCGTCGTCGCGTTCAACACCGTCGTCACGGCGGCCGCGGCGCACGCCATGGCCGACCTCTTCCTCGAGGTCGTGGTGGCGCCCTCGTTCCACGACGAGGCGGTGGCGATCCTCGCGGCGAGGAAGCAGCTCCGCCTGGTCGAGCTCCCGGTCGGCCAGGGCGAGGGCCAGCTCGACTTCAAGCGCGTGCGCGGCGGCTTCCTGGTGCAGGACCGCAGCGTCGTGCCGATGGACGAGGAGGGGTGGCGCGTGGTCACCGAGCGCGCCCCCGGCGACGCGGAGTGGGACGGCCTCCGCTTCGCCTGGCCCGCGGTGGCGTCGGTCAAGTCGAACGCGATCCTCCTCGCCCGCGGCGAGCGTGCCATCGGCATCGGCGCGGGCCAGATGAGCCGCGTGGACAGCGTCTTCCTCGCCGTGCACAAGGCGCGGCAGGCGGGGCACGACCTGCGCGGCGCGGTGCTCGCCTCCGACGCCTACTTCCCCTTCCCCGACGGCGTCGAGCAGGCGGCCGCCGCGGGGGTCACCGCGATGATCCAGCCCGGCGGCTCCGTCCGCGACGCCGAGGTCATCGCCGCCGCCAACCGGCTCGGCGTCGCCATGGTGACGACCGGCCGCCGTCTCTTCCGCCACTGAGCCCAGACTGCCCGCGGGCGCGGCCGACCGCCGCGCCCGGAGGCCCGAACCCGTCTCGCCCGAGCGCATGACCGCACCCGAGCCCCGTCCCGCCGACCGTCCGCCGTACCTCGCCGCCATGCTGGTCGGCGCCGTGGTCCTCGGCATCTACGCCGCGACCCTCGCGCCGACGACCGCCTTCTGGGACACGTCCGAGTACATCGCCGCCGCGAAGGTGCTCGGCATCCCGCACCCGCCCGGCAACCCGCTCTTCACCCTGCTGGCGCACGTCTGGGGGCTGCTGCCGCTCGCCGCGGGGTACGCGATGCGGATCAACCTCTTCGCCGCCACGACGAGCGCCGCGGGCGCGGCGCTCTGGTTCCTCGTGGCCGAGCGCTGGCTCCGCACCACCGTGCCGGTCCGCTGGGCCCGCTACGGCGCCGCGTTCGCCGGGACGCTGGTGGGGGCGCTGAGCTGGACGGTCTGGAACCAGTCCACGGTGAACGAGAAGGTGTACACCGTCTCGCTCCTCTCCATCGCGCTCGTGATGTGGCTCGCGGTGCGCTGGGGCGACGAGCCCGCCGGCCCGCGCCGCGACCGCTGGCTCGTCCTGATCGCCTACCTGGTGGCGCTCACCTCGACCAACCACCAGATGGGCGTGCTGGCCGGGCCGGCGGTCTTCCTCTACGTGCTCTGGACCGACTGGCGGGCGCTGCTGCGGCCGGGGCTCCTCGCCGCGGTGGTCGGCGCCGTCGTGGTCGGCGTCTCGATCAACTACCTCTACCTCCCCCTCCGGGCGGCGCAGTTCCCGCCGATCAACGAGGGCGAGCCGCTCGGCTTCTTCAGCCAGGCGCTCGGCGACGTGCTGAACCGCGCGCAGTACGCGAAGCCGCCGGTCTTCGAGCGCCAGGCGGACCTGGCCTCGCAGCTCGCCAACTACTTCCAGTACTGGTCGTGGCAGTTCGCGCGCGACTGGGGGAGCGCGGGCGCGATCTTCACGGGCATCTTCACCGCGCTCGGGCTCGCGGGGCTCGCGACCTTCTGGCAGCGCGAGCGCCGGGCGGGCCTCGCCGCGGCGGCCCTCCTCTTCACCCTGGTCCCGCTGCTCGTCTTCTACCTCAACTTCAAGTACGGCTACTCCATGCACCCGGAGCAGCCGGACCTCCCGCGCGAGGTGCGCGAGCGCGACTACTTCTTCGTCGCGAGCTTCGCGGCGTGGGGCCTCTTCGTCGCGGGCGGCCTCGGCTGGGCGATGCGGCTCATCGCCGGCGCGGGCGACGACGCCCGCCGCTGGGCGCTGGCGAGCCCCGTGCTCGCGCTGGGCCTCGTGCCCCTCCTCGGGAACCGCGTCACCGCGAGCCGGGCCGGCGAGTACGCGGCGCGGGACTTCGCGGTGGACCTGCTCGAGTCGGTGGAGCCGTACGGGATCCTGATCACCGCCGGCGACAACGACACCTTCCCCCTCTGGTACGCGCAGGAGGTGGAGGGGGTGCGCCGGGACGTGACGATCGCGAACCTGTCGCTCATGAACACCCGCTGGCACCTCCGCCAGCTCCAGCGCCAGCAGCTCCCGGGGTTCGACGCGGCGCACGCGGCGACGCTCTGGCGCGCCGACAGCGCCGGCGCCCCGCGCGCCTGGACGCGGCCCGACCGGCCTGCCTTCGGGCTCACGATCCCGCAGCTCGACAGCCTCCCCGAGGTCATGCGCGTGCAGCCGGGCAGCGGGCTCACCGTGGACAGCGTCACCATCCGCTTCGGCTCGGACGTGCTGCTGCTCCAGGACCTCGCCGCGGTGGCCCTCATCCGCCAGAACCTCGGCATCCGGCCGATCTACTTCTCGTGGAGCGACGGCGACTACGCCGACCGCACCCTCGGCCTCTCGCCCTACCTCGTCACGCAGGGCTTCGTCCGGAAGCTGCTCCCGCACCCGGTGCACGCGGGCGGCGGCGTCGTGGACAACCCCACCCTGGGACTCGTGGACGAGCCGCGCACCCGGGCCCTCCTCTGGGACACCTACCACTGGCAGAGCGTGGGGCGCAGCCGCCCGCGCGGCTGGGTGGACCCGCCGTCGTCGTCCATCCTGTCGCTCTACACGGTCATGTACGGCGGCATGTCGCAGACGTGGCGGCAGCAGGGCGACTCCGCCCTCGCGGCCCGGGCCGATTCCGTCTCGCAGCTGGTGCGGGTGAACCTGCAGCGGCGCTGACACCGCACCACGCGGGCCGTCGGGGCCGTCGCGGCGCGCCGCGGGGGCCCCGCGCCGTTATGGCCTGTTACCCGACGTCCACCGTGACCCCGGTGCCACCGGGCCAGGTCTCCCACGTGAGCCGGCAGCGCTGCTCGAAGTACGCCGGCGGGTGTCCTGACTGGCCGAGGAGCTCGTGCAGCATCTCGTGGCGCACCACCAGCTCGTTGCCGACGTAGTCGCCGGCGAGGTAGATACGGTGCCCCGGCTCCCATCGCCCCACGCACCAACCCGTGGGGCACGCGAAGGCCTGTCCGGGGACGATGGCGAACTCGACCCGCCCAAGGTCCCCGGTGAGGCCGGCACAGGCCTCGGTCGCGCTCCACCAGGCATGGAACTGCGCGGACGCGGCGATCGGTTCCGCGCCGTCGGGCTCGAAGCCCGAGCACGCCGTCGTCATGAGTCCGGCCACAGCCACCAGGGTCCGCACCGCGCCGCGCATCGCGCCTCCGGGTCCGCCCCGGCCGAGGCTCAGTCGCCGTGCCGGGGGCCTGAGGAGGTATCGGTCGCCCGGGGCGCGTCCCTGAGCCCCCGATCGGGGGCCGTCACCCCGCCTTCACGCCGGCTTCATCGGCACGGTGCCATGTTGGTCCCGGCACCGAGGGGATCGCGACTTCGACGGCAGTGGTCTGGGCCGACGGGGCCGGCCCTCGCGAAGGCCGGCCGGAAATGGACGGACGTGAAATCCGCCCGCGAAGGCCTCGGTGCCACTCCAGCGCGGATCCGGCTCGCCGGGTCCGCGCGTCGTTTGGGGAGGGGTGGATGGCGCACGCCGCCGTGGCGGCCCCGGCCGAGCCGATCTTCCGCGCCCGGGGGCTCACGAAGACGTATCGCCTCGGGGAGGTGGAAGTGCACGCCCTCCGCGCGGTGGACCTCGACCTCCGCCGCGGCGAGTTCGTCGTCATCCTCGGCCCGTCCGGCAGCGGCAAGTCCACGCTGCTCAACATCCTCGGCGGCCTCGACAGCCCGACCTCGGGCTCCGTCACCTTCCTCGACCACGACCTGACCGCGAAGGACGAGCGGGAGCTCACCCGCTTCCGGCGCGAGCACGTCGGCTTCGTCTTCCAGTTCTACAACCTGATCCCGAGCCTCACCGCGCTCGAGAACGTCGCGCTGGTGACCGAGATCGCCGGGCGGCCGCTCGACCCGGCGGAGGCGCTCCGGCTGGTCGGGCTGGGCGACCGGCTGCACCACTTCCCCGCCCAACTCTCGGGCGGCGAGCAGCAGCGCGTCGCGATCGCCCGCGCCGTCGCGAAGCGCCCGGACGTGCTCCTCTGCGACGAGCCCACGGGCGCGCTCGACTTCGAGACCGGCGTCGTGGTGCTCGAGGTGCTCGAGCGGGTGAACCGGGAGACGGGCGCCACCGTCGCGGTCATCACGCACAACGCGGCGATCGCCGCGATGGGCGACCGCGTGCTCTGCATGCGGAGCGGCGTCATCGCGGAGGAGTCGCGCAACGCGGCGCGGGTCGCGCCGAGGCAGCTGGCCTGGTGAGGACGAGCCTGCTCTTCCGCAAGCTCCGGCGCGACCTCCGCCACCTCGTGGGCCAGGTGGTCGCCATCGCGCTCGTCGTGGCCTGCGGCGACGCCGCCATCGTGGCGATGCGGACGAACTACGACTCGCTCATCGCGACGCGCGACGTCTACTACCGCACCCGGCGCTTCGCGACGCTCTTCGTCCACCTGCGCCGTGCGCCCGAGACGGTGGCGCGGCGCCTCGCCGAGGTGCCGGGCGTCGCCACCGTCGAGACGCGCGTCGTGGCCGACGTGGTCCTCGACGTCCCGGGGCTCGCCGAGCCCGCCACCGGGCGGCTCGTCTCGGTCCCCGACCGCGGGCGCCCGGTGCTCAACGACCTCCACCTCCGCGCCGGCCGCTGGCTCGACCCCGCGCGCGATGACGAGGTGCTCGCGAGCGAGGCCTTCGCGGAGGCGAACCGCCTCCATCCCGGCGACCGGATCGCCGCCGTCGTGAACGGCCGCTGGCGGCGCTTCACGATCGCGGGGGTCGCCCTCTCGCCCGAGTACGTCTACTCGATCGGCCCCGGGCAGGTCTTCCCCGACGACCGGCGCTTCGGGGTGCTCTGGATCCGGCGCGAGGCGGCGGCCGCGGCCTTCGACCTCACCGGGGCGTTCAACGACGCCGTCTTCGGCCTCGCCCCGGGCGCGGCCGAGGCGACGGTGATCGCCGCGGTGGACCGCCTCCTCGACCCCTGGGGCGGCCTGGGCGCCTTCGGCCGGCGCGACCTCCTCTCCGCCCGCTTCCTCGACGACGAGATCGCCCAGCACAAGGTGAGCGGGACGCTGATCGGGTACGTCTTCCTCGGGATCGCGGCCTTCCTCGTGAACCTCGTCCTCGCCCGGCTCGTCGCGACGCAGCGCGAGCAGATCGGGGTGCTCAAGGCCTTCGGCTTCCCGAACGGCCCCCTCGCGCTGCACTTTCTCCTGCTGGGCCTGGTGCCGGCGGTGGCCGGGACGGTGCTCGGCGCCGCGCTGGGCGTCTGGCTGGGCGGACTCGTCACGGAGGTCTTCGCGACCTTCTACCGCTTCCCGGTGCTCGCGCACGTGACGCGCCCCGACGAGCTCCTCGCCACGTTCCTCGTGAGCGTGGGCGCGGCGGCGCTCGGGGCGCTGCGCGCGGTGCGCCTGGCCACGACCCTCACGCCTGCGGTCGCGATGCGGCCGGACGCGCCGGTCGCCTTCCGGAGTACCTGGCTCGACCGCCTCGGCGTCCGCCACCTCGGACCGGCGCTCCGGATGGCGCTGCGGAACATCGGCCGGCGCCCGGTCAAGGCGGCGCTCACGCTGCTCGGCCTCGCGCTCGCGTGCGGCCTCCTCGTGATGGGCCGCTTCTTCGTGGACGCGGTCCGGTTCATGACCGACCTCGAGTTCCATCGCGCGCAGCGGCAGGACGCGATGCTGGTCTTCGCGGAGCCGCGCGCCGACCGGGTGGCCTTCGACGTCGGGCACCTCCCCGGGGTGCAGCGGACCGAGCTGTACCGCGTGGTGCCCGTGCGGCTCCGCGCGGGACCGCACGTCGCCCGGACGGTGATCATGGGCCTCGAACCCGGCGGCACCCTGCGGCGCCTCGTGGACCGCCGGCTCCGGGAACAGGTGCTCCCCGCCGCCGGGCTCCTCATCGGCGCGGAGCAGGCGCACCGGCTGGGGCTGCGGGTGGGGGACACCGTCACCGTCGAGGTGCTCGAGGGCTCGCGCCCGGTGCGACGGCTGGTGGTCGGTGCCCTGATCGACGACCTGATCGGCAACTCGGCCTACCTCGACCGCCGGGCGGTGGCCCGCCTGCTCGGCGAGGGGCCGACGGCGTCGGGCGCGCTCGTCGCGGTGGAACGATCGGCCCGCCCCGCGCTCGCGGCACGGCTCAAGGGGACGCCGATCGTGGCGGGGGTCAACTTCCGCGCCGCGATGATCCGGAGCTTCGAGGAGACCCTCGCCCGGAGCATGGGCATGACGACGGCGATCCTCACCACGTTCGCCGGGGTGATCGCGGTGGCGATGGTCTACAATGGCCTCCGCATCGCGCTCTCCGAGCGCGCGCGCGAGCTGGCGAGCCTCCGCGTCCTCGGGTTCACCCGCGCGGAGACCACGCGCATGCTGGTCGCCGAGTTCGTCCTGCTCGTCGTCGCCTCGCTGCCGGCGGGCTGGGCGCTCGGCTGGCTCACCTGCTGGCTGATCGTCATCTCGCACAACACCGAGCTCTTCCGGCTCCCGCTCGCCATCTCGCGCGGGACGTACGGCTACGCGAGCCTCGTGATGCTCCTCGCCGCGGTGTTCGCGGTGCTCGTCGTCCGGCGGCGGATCCACCGCCTCGACCTCGTCACGGCCCTCAAGACCCGGGAATAGCCGCATGCCCGTCCCGCGCCGCTGGGTTCTCGCCCTCGCCGCCGGCCTCGCCGGCGTGGCGCTCGCCGCCGTGCTCCTGAGGCCCGCCCCGACCCCGGTGGAGGTCGCGGTGGTGCGCCGCGCGCCACTGCGCGTCACCGTGGACGAGGAGGGCCGCACCCGCGTCGTGGACCGCTTCCTCGTCGCCGCGCCGGTCACCGGGCGGGTCGCCCGCATCGCCCTCGAGGCGGGCGACTCGGTGCGCGCGGGGCAGGTCGTCGCGACGCTCGTCCCGCAGCCGCTCGACCCGCGCTCCGAGGAGGCCGCACGTGCCCGGCTCGAGGCGGCGCTCGACGCCGGGCGCGAGGCCGAGGCGGCCGTCCGCGAGGCCCGCGCGGCCCGCGACCAGGCCGAGCGCGACCTCGCCCGCGCCGAGCGCCTCGCGGCGGCGGGGTCCATCTCCGCCCAGCAGCTCGAGTCCGCCCGGCTCGACGCGCACACGAAGGCCGACGCGCTCGAGGCCGCCGATTTCCGGGCGCAGTCCGCCGCGCACGACGCCGAGGCGGCGCGTGCCCAGCTGCTCGCGAGCGACCCCGCCGGCGGCCGGGCGCCGACCGTGGCGGTGCGCTCCCCCGTCGCGGGCCGGATCCTGCGGGTCCCCGAACCCAGCGAACGCGTGGTCCCGGTCGGGACCACCCTCGTCGAGGTCGGGGATCCCGGACGGCTCGAGGTGTACGCCGACCTCCTCTCCGAGGACGCGGTGCGTGTGCAGCCGGGACAGCCGATGCTCGTCGAGAACTGGGGAGGCCCCGGCGCGCTCCGCGCGCGCGTGCGGCGCGTGGAGCCGTCGGGGTTCACCAAGGTGTCGGCGCTGGGCGTGGAGGAGCAGCGGGTCCGCGTCGTCGGCGACTTCGACACCCTGCCGCCGGGCCTCGGCGACGGCTTCCGCGTGGACGTGCGCGTGGTCCTCTGGAGCGGCGACAGCGTGGTGCAGGTGCCCTCCACCGCCCTCTTCCGCGAGGGGGAGCGCTGGCAGGTCTTCGGCGTGCGGGGCGGGCGGGCGCGGCGCGTGGACCTGGAGCTCGGCCACCGGGCGGCCGACGCCGCCGAGGTGCGGCACGGCCTCGCACTGGGCGACACGGTGGTGCGGCAGCCGTCCGACCGCCTCACGGACGGCACGCGCGTGAAGCCCGCGCCCCCGCCGCCCTGAGCGCGCCGTTCACCGGGCGTTCACGACCCGTTCACCGCGGCCCGGCGACGTTGGAGGTGCAGGGCCGAACCCGTCACCGGAGGGCACCATGACCGCACAGGCGAAGCGCTCGCATGCCGGCGAGGATCGGGCCGCCACGCAGGAGGACCTGGTGCAACGGCTCGTGCGGCAGCTCGACCGGACCTTCATCGCCGAGGGCCGGGGGCGAGGGCTCGAGGCGGTGGCGGCGCTGCTGCGCCAGGTGGACCGCGCCACGCTCGAGGCGATGGCCGTGGACCGCGAGCTCGACGCCGAGGAGCCCGAGCGCGAGGAGTGACCGCCGGGCGGGCCGATGGGGATCACCAACGCGGAGGTCGCGCAGCGGTTCCGGGAGGTCGCCGACCTCCTCGAGATCGAGGGCGCGAACCCGTTCCGCATCCGCGCCTACCGCAACGCGGCGCGGACCATCGAGGAGTGGCCCGCGCCGGTCGAGGTGCTCGCGCGCGAGGGGCCCGAGGCCCTCGACGCGATCCCGGGGGTCGGCGCGGACCTCGCCGGCAAGATCGTCGAGCTGGCGCGCACCGGGCGCCTCGCCGCGCTCGGCAGGCTCGAGCGCGAGGTGCCGCCGGGCGTCGCCGTGCTGATGCGCGTCCCCGGCATCGGCCCGCGCCGCGCGCGCCTCCTCCACGAGCGGCTGGGCGTCCGCAGCCTCGCCCAGCTCGAGCGGGCCGCGACGACCGGCCGGGTGCGCGGGCTTCCCGGCTTCGGGCCCCGCACCGAGGCGCAGGTGCTCGAGGCGCTCCGCGCGCACCGGACCACCGAGCACCGGGTGCTGCGCCCGGTCGCCGCGCAGCATGGCGAGCGCCTCCTCGAGGCGCTGCAGGCGCTTCCGGCGGTGCGGGCCTGCGAGCTCGCCGGGAGCTTCCGCCGGGGCCGGGACACCGTCGGCGACCTCGACTTCGTCGCGAGCACCGACGACGGCGCCGCCGTGATCGATGCCTTCTGCCGCCTGCCCGAGGTGAGCGCCGTGCTGGCCCGCGGCACCACCCGTGCGACGATCCGCCTCCGCGCCGGCCTGCAGGCGGACCTGCGCACGCTCGCCCCGGCTTCCTACGGTGCCGCCCTCCACTACTTCACCGGCTCCAAGGCCCACAACATCGCGCTCCGCCGGCTCGCCCAGCGGCGGGGCCTCAAGCTCAACGAGTACGGGCTCTTCCAGGGCACGCGCCGGCTCGCCGGCCGCACCGAGGCGGAGGTGTACCGGGCGCTCGGACTCCCCTTCATCCCGCCCGAGCTGCGCGAGGACCAGGGCGAGCTCGAGGCGGCGCGGGGCCGCACGCTGCCCCACCTGGTCACGCTCGAGGACATCCGCGGCGACCTGCAGGCGCACACGACCGACAGCGACGGCCGGGACACCCTCGACGCCATGGCACGTGCCGCGGAGGCGCGCGGCTACGACTACCTCGCGGTCACCGACCACACGACGGCGGTCCGCGTCGCGGGGGGCCTCGACCGGGCGGGGTTCCGGGCCCAGGCGCGCCGCATCGAGCGGCTCAACGCGCGCCTCACGAAGCTGACCGTGCTGGCCGGCGCGGAGATCGACATCGCCGCCGACGGCACGCTCGACCTCGACGACGACACCCTCGCGCGGCTCGACGTCGTGCTCGTCACCTTCCACTCGAAGTTCACGCTGCCCGCGCGCGACCAGACCCGCCGCCTCGTCCGCGCCGTGTCGCACCCGCGCACGATGATCCTCGGCCACCCGACCGGCCGGCTCATCGGGCGCCGCGCCCCGGCCGCCTACGACTTCGCCACCGTCTGCCGGGCCTGCGCGGACCACGGCGTCGCCCTCGAGATCGACGCCCAGCCGGAGCGCATGGACCTCGAGGACGCGCGCGCCCGCGAGGCGCTCGCCGCCGGCGTGAGGCTGGTGATCTCGTCCGACGCGCACAGCGCCGCCGAGCTCGACTTCATGCGCTGGGGGGTGACGCAGGCGCGTCGCGCGTGGGCGGAACCCGCGCAGGTGCTCAACACGCTCGGCCTGGCGCGGCTCACGAAGGCGCTGGCCCGGTGACGGGACCTCGCGCCGCGGCGCGCCCGAGGTCGCACGCCCCGCCGGCCGCAGCGCGCCGGCGCGCGCGGGCGCTGCGCCGGGACATCGCCCGGCACGACCGGCTCTACTACGAGCTCGACCGCCCCGAGGTCTCGGACGCCGCCTACGACGCGCTGGTTCGCGAGCTGGCCGCACTGGAGGACCGCTGGCCGGCGCTCCGGACCCGTCGCTCCCCCACCGGGCGCGTGGGCGGCCGGGCGGCAGGCCGCTTCCCCACCGCGCGCCACGCCGCACCGATGCTGAGCCTCGAGGCGACGCGCGACGAGGCACGCGTCGCGCGCTTCCTCGCGGGGCTGCACGGCCCCGCGCTCGCCGAGCCGAAGCTCGACGGGCTCTCCCTCGAGGTCGTGTACCGGGACGGGCAGCTGCACCGCGCCTGCACGCGCGGCGACGGGCGCGAGGGCGAGGTGGTCACCGCCAACGCGCGCACGGTGGACGGGATCCCGGGGGCGCTGCGTGGCCCGCGCGCCCCCCGCGCCCTCGCCGTGCGCGGGGAGGTGGTGATGCCCCGGCGCGCCTTCGCCCGCCTCAACCGGACCCTGATCGAGCGCGGCGAGGAACCGTTCGCGAACGCGCGGAACGCCGCGGCAGGCTCGCTCCGCCAGCTCGACCCGGCGGTGACCGCGACGCGGCCGCTCCGGTTCCTCGCGTACGAGATCCTCGGTGCCGTACCCGCCGGCCTCGCGCGCGACCGCGAGGTGCTCGCGCGCCTCGCCGCGTGGGGGTTCCGCCCCGCGGCGCCATCCGCGCCCGTCGCCACCGTGGACGCGGCCCGCCGTTTCCACGCGGCGCTCGAGCGCCGGCGCGACACCCTCCCGGTCGAGGTCGACGGCATCGTCCTGAAGGCGGACCGCCTCGACGAGCGCGGCACGGCGGGCACGACGGCGCACCATCCGCGCTGGGCGCTCGCCTGGAAGTTCGAGCCACGCGTGGAGGTGACGCGCGTGCGGGACATCGTCGTGCAGGTGGGCCGCACCGGCGCGCTCACGCCGGTGGCGCTGCTCGACCCCGTGGACGTGGCCGGCGTGACCGTCTCCCGCGCAACGCTCCACAACCCCGCCGAGTTGATGCGCCGGGACATCCGGGTGGGGGACCGCGTCCGCCTCCGCCGCGCGGGGGACGTCATCCCCGAGATCGTGGCCCGCCTCCCCGACCGGCGGGCGCGACGCGCACCGTTCCGCCCGCCGGCCCGCTGCACGAGCTGCCGACGGGTCGTGGTGCGCCGCGGGCCGCTGGCGTTCTGCCCCGGCGGGCTCGCCTGCCCCGCCCAGCTCCGGGCCCACCTCGTCCACCTGGGCGCGGAGGGCGCGTTCGACATCGCCGGGCTGGGACGGGAGACGGCGGCGGCGCTCGTCGAGCTGGGCCTCGTGCTCTCGCCCGACGACATCTTCCGCCTCACGACGGCCGACCTCCGGCGCCTGCCCGGCTTCGCGGAGCGCTCGGCGCAGGCGCTCGCCACGGGGATCGCCGCCCGGCGCCGGGTCCCCCTCGACCGCTTCCTCGTCGCTCTCGGCGTCCCGGGCGTCGGTGCCGCCACCGCCCGGGACCTCGCCGGCGCCTTCCGCAGCCTCGACGCGCTGCGGCGAGCGCCACCCGCCGCGCTCGCGACGGTGCCCGGCATCGGCCCGCGCAGCGCCGCGGCGATCTCGCGCTTCCTCACCGATGCGGGCACGGCTCGGCAGCTGGCGGCGTTCGCCGCCGCCGGCGTGCGCGTAGGCCGAGCGGCCCCCGCGCGGGGCCCGCTCGCCGGGCGCACCTTCGTGTTCACGGGTGGATTGGCGACCCTCGGCCGCGATGAGGCGGGCACGCTGGTCCGCGAGCGGGGCGGGCGCCCGAGCGGGAGCGTCTCGCGCGCGGTGGACTACGTCGTCGCGGGCGAGGCGCCGGGCCGGAAGCTCGCCGAGGCGCGCCGGCTCGGCGTCACCGTCCTGGACGAGCCGGCGTTCCTCCGCCTGCTCGGGCAGGCGCGTCCCCTCGGCCCTCGATCACGCCGCCCGGCCTGAGCGGCCCGCGGCGACGCATGCCGGCCGGCATTCAGCCGGCCGTGGCAGGCAGTGGGTCGTGGGAGGAGCGCCGGAGCGCCAGCACGTCGGGCGTGAGGATCTCGATCCCGGCCGTCCGGCAGGCGTCGAGCATCGAGGCATGCAGGGCCGACTGCGTGAGGTGCATGACCTCGGGCCGGTCGGTGTGCGCGTTCAGCTGATACGAGACCGAGAAGTCGTTGAGCGCCGTCTGCAGCACGTACGGCGCGGGTGTCGCGAGGATCCCGGGCGTCGCGAGCGCAGCGCCCACGAGCACGCGGTGCACCTCCCGCCAATCGAGGTCGTACCCCAGCGTCACGGTCGTGTGGAGCACGAGGCCCCGGTCCGCCGCGGACGTCGAGAAGTTCTGCACCGTGCTGGAGAGCACCACGCCGTTCGGGATGGTCACGTCCACGTGCTTGATCGTGCGCAGGCGCGTGACGAGCAGCGTCCGCTCGATCACGTCCCCCTCGGTGCCGGCGATGGCGACGCGATCGCCGATCCGGAAGGCGCGGGTGTAGATGAGCACCGCCCCGGCGATGATGTTCCCGACCGCTGAGGAGGACCCCCACGAGAGGAGCAGGCCGAGGAAGATCGACACGCCGCGCACGCCGTCGGAGTGCGCGCCGGGCAGGTACGGGAAGACCAGCGCGAACGCGCTGGCGATCAGGAAGACCCGCACGAGCAGCGACGTCGGCTGCGCCCACTCAGCGGGGAAGTTGCGGACCGTCACTTGCCCCTCGCCGATCGCCCGGAAGCCGAGCCCGACGAGCCGGAGGACGTAGCGCAGGACGAGCAGGGCCAGCAGCACGACGAGGGCCCGCGGGAGGTACCCCACGAGCGACTCGCCGGCGTGCAGCACCGGCGTCACGGTGATCGCACCGACGCGGCGGCCCAGCGCCGCGGTGGACCGGAAGAGGCCCAGCACGGTCGGCACGTAGAGCATCAGGAGCAGGACGAACGCGCCCAGCTTGAGCACGCGCAGCAGGCCGAGCAGCGGATCGATGATGCTGATGTGCCGCACCACCTCGAGGTGGCGCATCGTCTCCCATTCGGCCGTGTGGTCGCGCAGCCGCTCGAGGCGGCGCTGCGTCCGGGCGACGAGCCGGCCCCCGATGGCGAAGGCCAGCAGGAGCAGCAGCGTGATGGCCCCCGCGACGCCGACCTGGCGGTCGAGCGCCGACCCGCGCTGCTCCGCGCTCGCCCGGGTGAGGGCCTCGGAGAGCACCCGGCGGTAGCCCTGGGCCAGGGTCGCGCGCGCGAGCCCCGTCCCCACCGTGTCCGCATCCACGAGCCGATGCACCGCCAGCCGCCCGAGCATGAGGTCGGTGTAGCCCGGTCCCTCGGCCGTGGTGAGGTCGTACCCGCCCGCGGGCGGGTGCAGCACCAGCGAATCGAGCAGGCGGGTCACGTCCTCCGCGCGCGCCGCCTTGGTGTAGGGTCCGATGGGCTGCGTCACCCGGAACAGCACGGTGCCCCCGAGCGTCACGGCGGGCGCGTCGTCGGGGACGGTGTCCCGCGCGCTCGGGGGCAACGCTCCGCGATAGGCCTGCTGCCAGGTCATGGCCGGATCCTCGGGACGGCGGTCTGCAGTCGTGGTCGAGCGGAACGCGCAAGATGCGATGCGGTACACGCCGCCGGTAGTGCTCCCGGAGCATGCCCTCGCCCCGGGCTCGGGCCTCCCCCATATTCCCGGCCATCGGGAGCGGTGGCAGAGTCCGGTTGATTGCAGCGCACTTGAAATGCGCCAGGCCCTCGCGGGCCTCGGGGGTTCGAATCCCTCCCGCTCCGCTCATCGGCCGCGGGGCCACCACCCCGGCCCCCTGACCCGTCCCCGCTGGAGCGTCGCCTGCCCGCGCGAAGGTCCCTGGCCCTCCTCGGCCTGCTGGCCGCGCTCGCCTCCTGGTGGGCGACCCGATCCGGCCCCATCGCGATGCCCGACTCGATGTCGTACCTCGGCGCGGCGACCGCCGTCGCGGCGGGGCACGGGCTGCGGATCCCGATGGCCGACTGGGACGACGCCGACAGTACCGCCGCGCTCGAGCACTATCCCCCCGGGGTCCCCCTCCTCCTCGCCGGCCCCATCGCCCTGGGCGCCGATGCCCCGGCGGCCGCCCGACTGCTGGACGCCGCCTCGGCCATGGCCCTCGTGGTCGCTGCGGGTGCGGCGATCGCCGACGCCGGCGCGCCGGCCTGGCTCGCCCTCGTGCTCCTCCTCGCGCTCCGCGGGATCACGACGGCGCAGGTAACGGCGCTGAGCGAGCCGCCGTTCCTCGCGCTCACCGCCCTCACGCTGCTCCTCATGGCCCGCCATCCCGAGCGCCCGCTCCGCTACGGAACGGCCGCGCTGGCCGCGGCGATGGTGCGATACGCCGGCGGGGCGCTCGTGCTCGCGGCCGGCGCCTGGGCGGCGCTCCACGCGGGCGTGCTCGCCGAGGACGCGCCCCGAACCGCCCCGCGGACCCGACTCCTCCGCGCCGTCCGCGCGGGCGTCCTCGCCGGGTTGCCCGCCCTCGTCGGCGAGGCGCTCTGGCTTTCCTGGGCGGCGCGCCACGGGCTGGACGCCGTGCGCCGGCCACCGCACTGGACCGGCACGCTCGGCGCAGGACTGGTCGAGGGTGGTCTCACCCTGACCGAGCATCTGGCGCCGGTGGGGTTGGGCATGCCGTGGCGCCTCGCGGCCGCCGCGGGAGCGGCGGTGCTGGTTGCGGCGCTCGCCTGGCCGGCACTCCGGCGTAGGCCCGCAGGCGACCCGGCGCGCCGGCTGCTCCTGGCCTCGGGCGTACTCGTCGGCTGCTATGCGACCTTCGTGGCGTACGCGAAGGCCTTCACCTGGGACGACATTCCCTTCGACGACCGCATCCTCGGCCCCATGCTCCTCGCCGCGGGCCTTGCCGCCGTCGCCGCGCTCGTGCCGGCATGGGGAGAGGCGAGCCCGCCGGCGCGACGCGCCGGCGCAGCAGCGGCCCTCCTCTGGCTCGCCGCCGGCGCCTGGCAATCGGTGGCCGCGGTGCGGGCCCTCTACGACGAGCGCTGGGACTACCTCGGGCCCCGCTACCTCGCGTCGCCGGTCGCCGATTGGCTGCGCGGCCCCGGCCGCGGCGTCACGCTCTGGACGACCGACCCCGCCGCCGTCTTCTTCACCACCGGGCGCCCGTCGCGCCTCCTTCCCGACAGCATCCTCGCCGGCGACTCGCTCGCCCTCGCCCACGCGATCGCGTCACGCCCCACGGCGATCGTGGCGTGGAAGGACGGCTTCCTCCCGACCGTCGCGCCCGACTCCCTGGCGCGCGCGCTCGGCCTCTGCCCGGCCATCGAGGCGGAAGCGGGCGGTGTCTGGCTGCCGCGCTGCCCGCGCTGAGGAGTATCTTCCGTCCATGCCCGCCTTCGGCGCCCGCACCCGCGGCTTCACCGAGTCCGTCATCCGGGGCATGTCCGTGCTCGCGCGCGAGCACGGCGCCATCAACCTCGCCCAGGGCTTCCCCGACTTTCCCGCGCCCGACCTCCTCAAGGAGGCGGCGGTGCGCGCCATCCAGCGCGACGTGAACCAGTACGCGATCACGTGGGGCAGCCGGGCGCTGCGCGAGGCGCTCGCGCGAAAGTACCACGAGTGGTACGGGATGACCGTGGATCCCGAGCGGGAAGTCACCGTCACCTGCGGCTCGACCGAGGCGATGGTAGCGAGCCTCATGGCGCTGCTCGAGCCGGGCGACGAGGTGATCGTCTTCGACCCGTTCTACGAGAACTACGGGCCCGACGCGATCCTCGCCGGCGCCACGCTCCGCCACGTGCCGCTGCCCATCGGCGGCGAGCTCGACCTCGAGCGGCTCGCCGCGGCGTTCGGGCCGCGCACGCGCGCCATCATCCTCAACACCCCCGCGAACCCCACCGGCCGCGTGCTGCGGCGGGACGAGCTCGAGGGGATCGCGATGCTCTGCCGGCGCCACGACGCATGGGTGGTGACCGACGAGATCTACGAGCACATCCGCTACGAGGGGCCGCACGTGCCGATGGCCTCCCTCCCCGGGATGGCCGAGCGGACCATCACGGTCAGCGGCGCGTCGAAGACCTTCGCGGTGACGGGGTGGCGGATCGGGTGGGTGGTGGCGCCGCCGGCGGTGACGGGCGCCATCCGGAAGGTGCACGACTTCCTGACCGTGGGGGCACCGGCCCCGCTGATGGAAGCCGTCGCCGAGGCGCTCGACATGCTGGACGCGGGGTTCTACGGCCGCCTCGCCTGCGACTACTGCGGCCGGCGGGACCGGCTGCACGCCGCCCTCGCCTCCGCGGGCTTCTCGGCGCCGAAGCCGCAGGGCGCCTACTACATCCTGGCCGACTACTCGGCGCTCAGCGACCGGCCCGACACCGAGTTCGCCGCCTGGCTCACGCGCGAGGTGGGCGTGACGCCGGTGCCGGGCTCGAGCTTCTTCAGCACCCCCGACCCGGCGCGCCGCCTCGTGCGCTTCACCTTCTGCAAGCGCGACGAGACCCTGGCGGCCGCCGCCGAGCGGCTCGCCACGATCCGTCGCTGACCGGCGCTCAGCTCCCGAGCCGGTCCACCGCCTCCGAGTAGCGCAGCACCGGGACCCGGAGCGTCACGTCGCCCGCGCGGCGGAAGTGGAGCACGAGCGCGAGCGTGTCGCCCGGCGCGGGAAGCGGCGCGAGTCCTTCCACCATCACGTGCAGCGCACCCCGGCCCAGCCGCACCTCCGCGCCGGCCGGCAGCGGCACGGCCGCGACCGGCCGCATGCCGGCGCCCGCCGCGCTCTCGTGCACCATCGCCCGCGCCGAGGCGGCGCTCACGCCGACCAGCGTGTCGGCCGCGGCACCCGCGTTGCGCATCCACCACCCCGCCGTCGCGCCCTCCGCCCCCGGCTGCGACCACGCCGCGAGATGGGAGAACCGCAGGTCGCCCGCCGCCATCTCCGGCTCGCGTGCCCCGGCGCAGGCGGCTGCGACCAGCGCCACCCATGCACCCCAGCGTCCCACGCGCGCCGGCACGGTCACGGCGCGCCCAGCTCCGCCGCCGTCCACGGCGTCGAGCGCCCGGCCGTGGCCGCGCGCACGCGCGCGACGTCCGCCGCGGAGATCGGTCCCGCCGAGTTGCCCCACGACGTGCGCACGTACGTCAGCAGGTCCGCGAGCTGCTGGTCGCCCAGGTGCTCCCACTTGGGCATCGCCTGCTTCCACTGGCGGCCGTTCACCACCACCGGGCCGTCGAGGCCGTGCAGGGTGAGCTTGATGAGCACGTCCGGGTCGCCCGTGACCCAGCTCGTGCCGACGAGCGTCGGGTAGGCGCCGGGGATGCCCTGCCCCGTCGCGAGGTGGCACGGGATGCAGACGCTGTAGGCGGACGCGCCCGGCGCTGCCGCCGGCGTGGCCGCGGCGGCCGCGGGGCCCGAGGCGGGAGAGCCCCGCTCGCCGCCGCAGCCGGCCAGGAGCACGGCGACGACGATGGCGGCGAGGCGACGGCGCGAACGATCGGGAATCGGCATGGTCGGGTTCGGTTCGGGACGACGGCGGGGCTCCGGCCCCGCGCCGCTGCAATCTGGCACCGGCCGGGCGTGCATGGCAGCGCCGCGCGCCCTGCCACTCCCCCGGTCGCTCGGATAGGTTTCGCGCCCGAATGCAACCGGCTGGAGCCTTCCGGATGTCTCGACCGTCTCGCGCCGTGGCCCTGCTCGCCGCGCTGGCAGCCGCCGCCTGCGGCAAGGCCGCCGACCGGCCCGCCGGCGCCCCGGCGGCGTCCGCTCCCGCACCCGCGGAGGGCGACACGCTGCGCGGCCTCGTGCTGCAGCAGCCGAAGCCCAAGGCCGACTTCACCCTGACCGACACCGACGGGAAGCCGTTCGAGTTCCGCCGACAGACCGACGGCTACGTCACGCTACTCTTCTTCGGCTACACGAACTGCCCCGACGTCTGCCCCGTCCACATGGCGAACCTGGGCCAGGTGGTGAAGCAGCTCCCGCCGTCGGTCACCGAGAGGCTCAGGATCGTCTTCGCCACGACCGACCCGGCCCGCGACACGCCGCCGGTCATCCGGCGCTGGCTCGACCACTTCGACACGTCGTTCATCGGGCTGACCGGGTCGGAGGCCGACGTCGTGGCCGCGCAGGTGGCGATGGGCATGCCGCCCGCCCAGCGCGAACAGCCCGACACGACCGCGAAGCGCTCACGCGGCACGAAGCCCGACTCGACCGGGTACACGGTGGGCCACGCGGCCTTCGTCCTCGCGTTCACCGCCGACGGGATGCTGCGGGTGCTCTATCCGTTCGGTATCCGCCAGGCCGACTGGGCGCACGACCTCCCGATCCTGGTGCGGATGGGGGCCCCCGCATCGTGAAGCGTGCCACCGGCGCGGCACTCGGCGCGCTCGCCTTCCTCGGCTGCACTGTGCGAGGCGTGGAGGTCCACGAGGCTTACGCCTTCGCGCCCGCAACCCCCGAGGCGGCGGCGGTGTACTTCACGGTGGTGAACCGGGGCAGCCGCGCCGACACCCTCGTCGCCGCCCGCGTGGACGGCGCCGCCGGCGCGATGCTGCATCGCACCGTCGAGGAGGGCGGCACCGCGCACATGGAGCACGTTGTCGCGCTGCCGCTCGCGCCCGGCGACTCGGCGGCGCTCGCCCCCGGGCGCATGCACCTGATGCTCACCGGGCTCGCCCGTCTCCCGCAGGCGGGCGACACCCTCTCCCTCACGCTTCGCTTCGCCCGGGCGGGCGAGCGCGCCGTGCGCGTTCCCGTGCGCGCCTACGGCGACGCCCCCTGACCCCGGGTCGCGGGACGGGCTCGCATGCAGTGGTGGTGTTCCGCGACGGGACTGCCGTGGAGCTGGACCTGGCGGCCGTATCCCGGCGTCTGGCTCCTCGTCGCGCTCCTCGTCGTCGCCTACGTTCGTGCGCGCGGCCGGGCCCTTCGGGCCGACCGTGACCTGCCATGGGGCGCGCGGCGCGTCGCTGCCTTCGCGCTCGGCACGCTCCTCGTCTGGGCGGCACTCGACTGGCCGATCGGCACCCTCGGCGCCGGCTACCTCGCGAGCCTGCACACCGTCCAGTGGCTCCTCCTCGCGCAGGTGGCGCCGCCGTTCCTGTTGATGGGCGTGCCGCCCGGCGCCTGGCAGCGGGCGGCGGGGGCCCCGCGCTGGGCGCCGCTCCTGCGGCGCGCCGCGAGCCCGCTCCTCGGGCTCCTGGTGTTCAACGGCGTCCTGCTCGCCACGCACGTCCCGGCCGTGACCGACGCGCTCATGGTCTCGCAGCTGGGGTCCTTCGCGATCGACGCCCTCTGGTTCCTCTCCGGCCTCGCGCTCTGGTGGCCCGTGCTGGCCCCGCCGGGCACCGGGCGGCTCTCGGACCCCGCGCGCATCGGCTACCTCTTCGGCGCCACTATCGTGCCCACCGCACCCGCGGCGTTCCTCACCTTCGCCGACTTCCCGGTGTACCGGCTCTACGAGCTCGCGCCGCGCGTCGGCGGGATCGCCTCCCGGCTCGACCAGCAATGGGCCGGGCTCCTGATGAAGGCGATCGCCGACCCGATCATGTGGCTCGCGATGGCGATCATCTTCTTCCGCTGGAGCGCCGCCGAGCGCCGCCGCGAGGAGGAAGCGGCCGCCGAGCGCCTCCGGGCGCGCCTGGCCGCCAGCGGCCCCGCCTGAGCCGGCCACCCTTCCCCCGGCCGGTCTCGTCCCGCATCTTCCCCGTCGCTCGACTGAACTTTTCTTCATGGGCGGGCCGATGCTGACCCAACTGGTGCGCGGATTCATGCTCGCCGAGTTCGACGTGGACGCCTCGCGGGGCCTGCTCCTCCTGCCCGAGCTGCTCGGCGTCCGGGGCCGGGACCGGTATCCCGTCCTGCTGCGGGAGGCGCTCGCGCGCCACGACGATGCGTGGCTCGCGGACCGGCTGATGTCGGCGGGGCTGCTGCGCTCGCGGGTCCGCCCGCCAGCGGCGGAAGCGGGCTGGCGCCGCGTCACCGCACACGACGCCCGCCTGCTGGCCCTGCGGGACCTGGCCTGGTACCACGCGAGGGCCGCCTGCGCGCTGGCCCTGCAGGTGGGGGTACGGCAGCTCGAGCTGGCTTCGCTGGCCCGGCCTCGGGCTCCCCGCGTTCCCGCCCCCGAGCCGATCGAGCCCCGCTCGCTGCTGGACCGCCTGCGATCGGGGCTTCGGCTCCGCGACCTCTTCCCGACCCTCCCCGAGCATGAGCCCGGCCTGACCGTCACGCTGGCGGAAGCGCTTCCCGCTGCCGGGGCGACCGCGCGGCCCCCGTCGCTGGGGGCCTCCACGGCCGGCGCCCGCACGAGCGGGCCGCTCGCCACGGCAGCCTCCGACTAGGGCGCGGTCCCCGCACCCCGCGCCGGGCGCCCTCCCGTGCCCCGATCCTCGCGGGTGGCGCCCCGGGGTGGGGGCGGTTTATCTTCTGGCGCGGCAAAACGTTGGAGTCGTGGCCGAGAGGCTGAAGGCGGCGGTTTGCTAAACCGTTATAGGGGTGAAAACCCCTATCGAGGGTTCGAATCCCTCCGACTCCGCTCGGTTCGCAACCTGTGAGCGGTGAGCAGTGAGCGGGCAGCGGGCCAGGCGTCCCGGCCGCGCCCGAACTGCTCACCGCTCGTCGCTTCCCGGCCCCGGAGCCTCGCCAGCACGCCATGTCCAGCGTCCGCGTCCGCTTTGCCCCCTCCCCGACCGGCTACCTCCACGTCGGTGGCGCCCGCACCGCGCTCTTCAACTGGCTGTTCGCGCGGAAGACGGGCGGCACCTTCGTCCTCCGCATCGAGGACACCGACAAGGAGCGCTCGACCGACGCCCACACGACGGTGATCCTCGAGGGGCTCACCTGGCTCGGCATCACGTGGGACGAGGGGCCCTTCTTCCAGGGGGCCTACGGCGACCGCCACCGCGAGGACGCGCTCCGCCTCCTCGCGGAGGGGAAGGCCTATCGCTGCTTCTGCACGAAGGAGGAACTCGACGCGCAGCGCGAGGCCGCCGAGCGCCAGAAGAGCGCCTTCCGCTACGACCGCCGCTGCTGGCGCCTCACCCCGGGCGAGGTGCAGCAGAAGGTCGCCGCCGGCCTCCCGTTCACGGTGCGCTTCCTCGTCCCGGACGAGGAGATCGCCTGGGAGGACGCGGTGCACGGCCGGATCAGCTTCCGCGGCGTGGACGTGGACGACTTCGTCATCCTGCGGAGCGACGGCACCGCGATCTACAACCTGGCCGTCGTCTCGGACGACATCGCGATGGGGATCACCCACGTGATCCGCGGCGACGACCACGTCTCCAACACGCCCAAGCAGATCGCGCTCTACCGCGCCCTCGGCCGGCCCACCCCCGTCTTCGCGCACGTCCCCATGATCCTCGGCGCCGACGGGAAGAAGCTCTCCAAGCGCCACGGCGCCACCGCCGTGGGCGACTACCAGGACCAGGGGATCTTCCCCGCCGCGATGCGGAACTTCCTCGCCCTCCTCGGCTGGTCGCCCGGCGGCGACCGGGAGATCCTCCCCGAGGACGAGATGATCCGGCTCTTCTCGCTCGAGGCGATCCAGAGCAAGCCCGCCGTCTTCGACGTGGCGAAGCTCGAGTGGATGAACGGCCAGTACCTCTCGGCCACGCCCGCGGCGGAGCTGCTGCCGGCGGTGCGCCGCCAGCTCGACCGGCTCGGCGTCGCGCCCGGCACGCGCGACCTGGCGCCGATCGTGGACGCGGCCAAGGCGCGCTCGCGGACGATCCTCATGCTCGCCGAGCAGGTGGCGGTGCGCCTCGACGCGGCCCGCATCCGCTACGACGAGAAGGCCGAGGCGCTCGTCCGCAAGCTCGGGCCGGCGTTCGCCGCCAACCTCCGCCTCGCCCACGACACCCTCGCCCCGCTCGCCGACGCCGACTGGACCGCCGAGCGGCTGCTCGAGGCCGTCAAGGCGGCCGCGGAGGCGCAGGGCATCAAGCTCGGCGACGCCATGCAGCCGATCCGCGTGGCGCTCACCGGCTCCACCGTGTCGGAGCCGGTGAACGAACTGCTCGCCGTGGTGGGCCGCGCCGAGAGCCTGGCCCGGATCGCGGCCGCTGCCGAGCGGCGCGCGGCCTGAGGAGCGTCCCCTGCGCGACGAACCCCAGCCCATCTCCGGCGGCGACGGCCAGCCCGCGGCGCTTGCCGCCGCCGAGGAGCCGGTGCCCCTGACGGTGCGCCTGCTCGAGGACGAGCGCACCCCGGAGGGGATGGTGTGCATGGGGACGTATCGCGGCGACCGGCTCATCGCGCGCTGCGTCCTCCCGCCCGACACCTGGGCGCAGGTCGCCGAGCACGACCTCTTCGGCGACCCGGTGCCGGTGGTGCTCGTCGCGCGCGAGGGGCCGCCGGGGCTCCAGTGCCAGCTCTACGCGCTGGTCACGCTGCCGGAGGCGATGCTGGAGGAGGAGGACGAGGAGGAGGCCGAGCCGTGGGCGGCGAGCGTCCCGGGCGCCGGCTTCGAGGCGGAGACGGAGGACGAGGAGGAGGATCCCTCGAACCGGGTGGTGGCCTTCCCGCTCGGCAACATCGTGCGCTTCGAGAAGGACCGCGTCCATCCGGGGAACCTGCCGCTCGAGGCGGCGGACGTGCTGCGGCGGGTGATCGACGGGAAGACGACGGAAGTGGTGGACAAGGCGCTCGAGGACCTGCTCGGCGGCGGCTGACTCAGGCGAGCGCCGTCCCGTCGCGCGGGGAGCGCCAGAGCCGCGCGAGCAGCGCCTCCAGCAGCCCGTCGGTGACGAACCGCTCGACCGCCTCCGCGGTGCTCGCGGTGTCCATGCCCCAGAGCGCCACCCGGGGCGGCGCCTCGTCCAGCGCCGCCTGTACGAAGACCCGGTCGTCCTCCCGCAGCACCAGCGGCAGCCGTTCCGAGAACTCCCGCGCGGCGCCGTTCACGCCGGGCCCGCCCACCGCGATCGCCGGGTTGAGGTGGAACACCCGGTTCTCCGCGTACCAGAGGTCGCTCACCACCACGGCCCGGCGGAACGGGGCATCGCCCCCGCGCCGGTCCACCTGCTCCTTGAGCCAGTAGGCGAGCGGGCGGTCCCGCTCCTCGGGCCCCAGCC
The DNA here is from genome assembly GCA_037916975.1 of Gemmatimonadales bacterium. Taxonomy (GTDB): domain Bacteria; phylum Gemmatimonadota; class Gemmatimonadetes; order Gemmatimonadales; family GWC2-71-9; genus JAGGAG01. Next base: position 10,311 of record JBAIWX010000060.1, on the reverse strand, counting down.
CCGAGCCGGTGACGATGAGCACGGTCTCGTCGGTGTCCACGAGCTTCACGCGCGCGCGGCTCCCCTCAGCGGGCCAGGGCGGCCGCCGGCTCCTGCCGCACGCGCTCGAGCACCTCGCCCAGGCGGCCGATCGCCGCCTCGATGCGCGGCGCCCCGACCGTGAGCGCGATGCGGAAGAAACCCTCCCCCGCCGGGCCGAACCCGCTGCCCGGCAGCAGCACCACGCCCCGCTCCTCGAGCGCGAGCCGGGTGAACTGCGCGGACGGCATCGCGACCGGCAGCCTCACCCAGAGGTACATCGCCGCCTTCGGCGCCTCGCACGGGAACCCGTTCGCGTTGAGGGCGCGCACGCCCGCGTCGCGCCGGCGCGCGAGCTCGGCGCGCACCGGGGCCACCAGCGCCTCGCTCTGGTCGAGCGCCGCGATCGCCGCGTGCTGGATCGCGAGCCACGGCCCCGTGTCGGTGTAGCTCTTCACGCGGGTGAGCGCGCCGACGAGCTCCCTCGCGCCGACCGCGAACCCGATGCGCCACCCCGTCATCGAGTAGCTCTTCGAGAGCGAGAAGAACTCGATGGCGACGTCCCGCGCCCCCTCGACCTCGAAGATGCTCGGCGCCACGTAGCCGTCGTAGGTGAGCTCGCAGTAGGCGTTGTCGTACGCGAGCAGGATCCCGTGCCGCCGGCAGAGCGCCACCTGGCGCTCGAGGTAGTCCCGCGGCGCGATCGCCGCGGTGGGATTGTTCGGGTAGTTGAGGAAGACGAGCTTCGCGCGCGAGAGGACGTCCGCCGGCACGTCCGCGAGGTCGAGGAGGAACCCGTTCTCCGGCCGGAGCGGCACGACGTGCGGCACCCCGCCGGAGAGGATCGCCCCGCCGATGTACGCCTGGTAGCCCGGCTCGGGGAGGATGACCACGTCGCCGGGGTTCACCACCGCGACCGGCAGGTGGGCGAGCCCCTCCTTCGAGCCGAGGAGCGGGAGCGTCTCGGTGGCGGGGTCGAAGCGCTGGCCGAACCGCCGCTCCACCCAGCGGCTCACCGCCTGGCGGAACGCGGGCAGCCCCTGCTGGAAGCCGTACTTGCTGAGCGCGGGCTGCGCGAGCGCCTGGCGCATCGCGTCGAGCACCGCGTCGGGCGGCGGGGTGTCGTTGTCGCCCGCACCGAGGTCGATCACGTCCACGCCCGCCTCGAGGAGGCGGCGCTTGATCGTGGGGATCTCGGCGAGCGGGTAGCCGGGGAGCGCGCCGAGGCGGTCGCTGAAGCGGATCGGGGTCATGTCAGTCGCCCTGCACCACGGGATTCGAGAGGACGCCGACGCCGGGGATCTCCACCTCCACCACGTCCCCGGGCGCGAGCGGGCCCACCCCCGCCGGCGTGCCGGTCGCGAGGAGGTCGCCGGGCTCGAGCGTCATGATGCGGCTCACGTAGCTGAGCAGCATCGGGATCGGGAAGGCCATGTCGGCCGCGCGGCCGTGCTGCCGCACCGCGCCGTTCACCCGGCAGGTGACCTCGAGCGCGCGCCAGTCGAGCCCGGCCGCCACGGCGGGCCCGACGGGACAGAAGGTGTCGAACCCCTTCGCGCGGGTCCACTGGCCGTCCTTCCGCTGGAGGTCGCGCGCGGTCACGTCGTTCACGCACGTGATCCCGCCGATCGCCGCCTCCGCCTCGGCCTCGCTCGCGCGGCGGAGCCGCCGCCCCACGACGACGCCGATCTCCCCCTCGTGCTCCACCTGCGCCGAGGCGCGCGGCAGGACGATCGGCGCGCCGGGGGCCAGGAGCGCGCTGGGGGGCTTGAGGAAGATCAGCGGCTCCTTCGGGACCTCGTTGCCGAGCTCCTTCGCGTGCTCGACGTAGTTCCGGCCGACGCAGACGATCTTGCCCGGGGTCACCACCAGCGTCATACGCTCGCTCCGATGCCGTGCCGCGCGAAGAAGTCCTCGCACCTGGTCCGCACCTGCGCCCAGCTCCCCGTCACCCGGTCCGCCTTCGGGAGGCCGCTCAGCACGAGCGGGCCGTAGCGCTTCGCCACGACGCGCCGGTCGAGCAGCACGACCACCCCGACGTCGCGCGCGCTCCGGATGAGCCGCCCGAAGCCCTGCTTGAGCTTGAGCGCCGCGTGCGGCAGCAGGTACGTCATGAAGCCATCGTCGCCCTGCTCGGCGATCCGCTCGAGGCGTGCCGCGGTGAGGGGCTCCGAGGGAACCTTGAAAGGTAGCTTGGTGAGCACGAGGCTGCGGAGCGCGCGGCCCGGGACGTCCACGCCCTCCCAGAACGAATCCGTGCCGAGCAGGATCGCGTTCCCCGCGTCGCGGAAGCGCCGCAGGAGCTGGTCCCGGTTCCCCTCCCCCTGCACGAGCAGCGGCCACTTGCCGCCCACCGCCGCCCGGAGCGCTCCCGCCGCCCGCTGCAGCGCGGCGTGGCTCGTGAAGAGCACGAACATCCCGCCGTCCGCGGCGTAGGCGAGGTCCGTCACCGCGGCGAGCACGGCGTCGGCGTGACCCGGCTCGTCGTCCCGGGGGTCGGGCACGTCGGTGGGGATGCCGAAGAGGCACTGGCTCGGGTAGTCGAACGGGCTCGGGAAGCTCTCGCGCACCGTGACGGGGCTCTCGGCACCCGCGAGGCCGAGCCGTCCCTCGATGAAGTCGAACTGGCCGCCGGCGGCGAGCGTGGCACTCGTCAGCACCACGGTGCGGAGCTTCTCGAAGAGGAGCTCGCGGAGCACCGGGGCGAGGTCGAGCGGCACCACGGCGAGCGTCACGTCGGCGCCGCGGCGGCCGCTCCGCTCGATCCACCGCACCACCGGGTCGCCGCCGGGCGCGGGGCGGAGCGCCTTGAGGAGCGTCTCCTCCGCGCCGGAGAGCCGGTTCGCCACCGCGCGCAGCTCGTGCAGCAGGCGCTGCCGCCGCTCGGTGGACTCCCCGTCCTCGAGCCGCCCGGCGATCACCTCCACCGACTCCCGGAGCGCACCGAACGCCGTCACCGTCGCCTCGAGCTCGGCGCCGAGCCCCTGGCCCCAGGCCGCGTGCTGCGCGAACCCATCGTCGAGGCGAAGCTGGCCGCCCGGCTGCTCGAGGAGGAGCGCATGCAGCCGCTGGAAGAGCTGGTCGGCGGCGCGGCGCGCGTCGGCGAGCCCGGGGAGGAGCCGCTGCCGCAGCAGGTCGAGGCTCGCGCGCGCGAGGAGGTCGTCCTGCGCCATCAGCTCGCGCGCGAGCGTCGGCGCCAGGCCCTTCCCGTTCCGCTCGAACCGCCCGAGCGTCCGCCGGATGCCCCGGCTCGAGACGGAGGCGCCCAGGTGCCCCGCCGCCGTGTCCTCGAGGTGGTGTGCCTCGTCGAGGATGAGCCGCCGGTACGGCGGCAGCACCGCCGCCTCCTGCCAGTTGTCCATCGCGCGCCGCACGCTCAGGTCGGCCGCCAGCAGGTGGTGGTTCACCACCACCACGTCCGCCTGCGCCGCCTGCCGGCGCGCCCGGAAGAGGAAGCAGCGGTCGTACTCGGGGCACTGGAGCCGCGGGCAGAGGTCCGGCTCGGCGCTCACCTCGTCCCAGACCTCGGGCGTGGGCGCGGCGGGGAGGTCGGCCAGGGTGCCGTCCGTCGTGCGCCCCGCCCACGCCGCGATGGTCGTGAGCTCGTCGAGCTTCTCCGGCTCGAGGAGGGTGCGCTGCTGCGACACCGCCTGGTGCATGCGGGCGAGGCAGAGGTAGTTCCGCCACCCCTTGAGGAGCGCGAACGACGGCGTCCAGTCTCCCTCGCGGAGCGCGTCGCGGAGGAAGGGGAGGTCCTTCCCCACGAGCTGCTCCTGCAGGTTGATGGTGTTGGTGCTCACCACCGTCCGCTCGCCGTTCGCGCGCGCCCAGGCGAGCGCGGGCACGAGGTAGGCGAAGCTCTTCCCCACGCCGGTGCCCGCCTCGAGGAGCAGGATTCCGCCGTCGTTGTAGCCGTCGGCGACGTGCGCGCACATGTCGCGCTGGCTGGGCCGGTCCTCGTACTGGCCCATCGCGCGCGCCAGCGGGCCGTGCTCGCCGAGGAGGGCGACGACGTCGAGGGTGTCGAGCCGCCTCTCCTCCGCGGCGCGCGGCACCTCGACGACGACGTAGAGCCGGGTCGCGTCGTTGGAGAGGATCCCGAAGCCGACCCCCTCGTCGTGGAGCCGCGCCGCCACGGCGAGGTCCGCGCCCGAGGGGGCGAGGTGGCCGCTCGGGTGGTTGTGGAGGAGCATCTCGCCCCGCCGCGCCACGCCGGGCAGCGCGAGCACCATGTCCACGGTGCCGCGGGCCACGGTCCGCGCGGCCGTGACGACGCCGTCGCGGTCCACCGTCGCGACGAACGACACCTCGCGCCCCTCCGCCGCGGCGATCTCCGCGGCGAGGAGGGCGCGCACCCCGGGGGCGATGCGGTCGGTCAGGTCTTGAGTTCCTTCTTCTTCGCGGCCGGGAAGAGCACGTTGTTGAGGATCAGCCGGTAGCCCGGCGAGTGCGGGTGGAGCGCGAGGTCGGTCGGCGCGTCGCCGATCTGGTGCTGCGGGTCCTCCGGGTCGTGGCCCCCGAAGAAGGTCCACGTGCCCTGTCCGCGCTCGCCGTGGATGTACTTGACCCACGGCGCACCCGGCTCGTCGGCGAGCACCGTCACGTTCGGCTTGAGCGTGCGCCGGGTGAAGGAGGTGGTGAGCCCGTAGAAGTCGGGGATCACCTGCCGGTGGTCCTGCACCAGCATGGTGGCGACGGGGTCGATCTTCGCGCTGAAGTTGAAGAGCGTGAAGCTGCCCAGCGGCTGGCGGCGCTCGGCCGAGTTCACCTGGTGGCCGTCGATGTCGGAGAAGACGGGCGTCGTCGGGCTGAGCTCGAGCCGCGCCCCCTGGAAGGCGAGCGCCCGGCTCCAGTCGAGCTTCTGGTTGGCCGCCGGGTCCATCGGCGTGTCGTCGGCGTACGAGGCGGCGATGTCCACGCCCTCGCTCGCGAGCGCGAGGTCGAGCGTCTCGGTCGCGGTGCACATCGCGAAGAGGAAGCCGCCGCGCTCCACGAACCCGGCGATCCCCCGCGCCACCGCCTTCTTGAGCGCGGGCACGTTCGGGTAGCCGAGGACCCGCGCCACGTCCCGGTTCTTCTGCACCATCTCGGCGAGCCACGGCGCGCCGGCGTAGTTCAGGTAGAACTTGGAGAACTGCCCGGTGAAGTCCTCGTGGTGGAGGTGCAGCCAGTCGTAGGTGCGGAGCCCGTCACGCAGCACCTCCACGTCCCAGAGCTTGTCGAACTTGATGCCGGCGTAGTCGAGCGCCATCGTCACCGCGTCGTCCCACGGTGCGGCGTTGGGCGGCACGTACACCGCCACCTTCGGCGCCTTCTCGAGCGGCACCGCGTCCATGTTGCCGTTCTGGAGCACGCCGCGGATCTGGGTGACGGGGCCGTCATCGAGCGGCTCGACGGTGACGCCGGCGAGGGCCGCGTCCCGCGCCGCGGCGCCGTCGTTCGGGATGAGGAACGACCCGCCGCGATAGTTGAGCAGCCACTCGCACCGCGTCCCCCGCGCGATCGCGCGGAAGGTGACGCCGTACGCCTTGAGGTGCTCCGCCTGCGCCTCGTCCATCGGCAGGAGGAGCCACGGCGCGCGCACCACGCCCGGGAGGCGCCGGAGCGCGGGGCTCGCGGCGAGCACGCCGGCCGCGCCGGCGGTGAGGAAGTCGCGTCGCTGCATCGTCAGGTCCCCGGGACCGCACCCCTGGCCTCGTCGAGCGCCCGCCGGGCCTGCGGCACCAGCGCGCTCCGCGGATACTGGAGGATAAGCTGCTCGAGGAGCGGGACGGCATCCTGCGTACGCCCGCGCAGGACGTAGAGCCGCCCGAGCTCGAGGAGTGCCGCGGCGCTCGCCGCCGGGGCGGCGGAATCGGGCACCGCCCGGAGGATGCGCTCGGCCGCCTCCACGCGGCCCTGCGCCGCGGCCAGGCGGCCGGCGAGCACGCGGAGTTCCGCGCCGCCCTTGGCGGGCGGGAGCGCGCGTCCCACGGCGTCAAGGCCATCCACCGCGGCCGAGGTGTCGCCGCGCTCGAGCGCGAGGAAGGCGGCGCCGAGTGCCGGCAGGGTGTCGGCCTCGATCGGCTGCAGCAGCGCGAGCAGCGCCGTCCGCGCCGTCGCGTCCTCCCGGCTCCCCGCGTACGGGCCCGCCTGGCCCAGCGCCGTGCGGGCCGCGCCCACCCGGCCCCGGAAGAGCGCCAGCCGGCCGCGGAGCGAGAGCCCCTCCACCGAGCTGTCGTTCGCGACCAGCTGGCCGGCACGGTCGAGCTGGCCCTGCCGGGCCCAGCCGAGCGCCACGCGCCGCGTGAACTCGGCGCGCTCGTCCGCGGTGAGCGTGTTCCCCGCGTCGGCGAGCCGCCGCTCCGCCTCGTCCATGCGGCCCTCCTCGACCAGCAGGCGGAGCAGGAGGCCCGAGGCGGAGGCGCTGAGCGCGGGCGGCACGTCGCTCCGCCCGGCCACGGACGCGAGCAGGCGGCGTGCGGACGCGCGGTCGCCCCCGTCGAGGTAGGCCTGCACCGCATCGAGCCGGAGCCGGGCCGCCTGGGTGCCGCCGGTGCGCTCGGCGATCGCCTCGAGGGTGCGGCCCATCGCCGCGCGCGCCGGTGCGCCCGGCTGCCCGCGCAGGGCCTCCGCGAACTGCCGCAGCACGTCCACCGCCTGCGCCGGTTCGGCCGGCAGCGCCGCCTGCAGGCGTTCGTACCCGCCCAGGGGATCGCCCCACCGTGCGCGCAGCTCCGCGTCGAAGCGCTTCGCCACCGGCGAGGGATCCTGGCCGAGCTGCGCGAGGAGCGCCGGCCGCTGGGCCTCCGGCGCCTGCCGGAGCGCCGAGAGCGCCGAGGCACGGTAGCCGGGGAGCCGGCGCGCCGCGGCGAGCCACTCCCGGAGCGACTGCGGCCAGTCGCCCTCCTGGGCGGCGAGCTGCGCCAGTTCCGCCGCGAGCGCATCCGGCCGGCCCAGCTTCTCGCGTCCGGCGAGGAGCGCCGTGCGCGCGCCCGCCCGGTCCCGCCGGGCCGCGAGGGCGGCGGCCCACTCCCGGTACGGCGTCTCCTCGCCCGGCTCGAGCGCCGCCCACCGCTCCGCGATGCGCCGGAGGCTGTCGGCCTGGCCTTGGGCCCCCCAGTAGCGGAGCGCCACCCCGTAGACCGCGCTCGACTTCGGGTTGGCTCCCATGGCGAGCTGCAGGTCCGGCAGCAGCTCGCCGCCCCGGTTGAGCGGGGCGAGCGAACGCTCGAGGCCGAGCAGCGCGCTCAGCTCGCCGGGTGCGGCGCGGAGCGCGGTGCGGTACGCGTCCACCGCCGCGGCGTCGTTGCCGCGGCGCTCGAGCTCGAAGGCGCGCGCGAGCGGGTCGCCCTGCGCGGCGGCGCCCCGGGCCGCGACGAGCGCCGCCGCCGCGAGCGCGAGCGCGGCGCGACGCCTCATGGTCCCGCCGGCGCCGTGAGCCGCCGGAAGTAGTCCACCACCAGGCGGCGCTCCTCCGGGGAGAGCCGCTGCAGCTCCTCCCACGACGGGAGCCGGGGCCGCCGGGCGTCGTCCTCGACGAGCCGCCGGAGCGCCGGCGGGATCCGGACGCTGTCGCCGGTCGCCGAGGTGCTCTGCCGCTCCTTCTTCTCGTCCTCCTCGCGCCCCTGCAGCGTGCGCCCGGCGTCGAGCATCCGGCGGAAGAGCCGCTCCTGGCGCTCCACCATGTCGCGATCGAGCCGCCCCGCCTCCATGCTCCGGGCGAGGTCCTTCGCCTCGCCCGCCATCTCGCCCGCCCCGGGCAGGTTCCCCTGCCCGCGCAGCTTCTCGAGCGCCTGCGCGAGGGCGCGCTGCTGCTGCGCGAGCTGCTGCAGCATCTGCGGGGCGCCCGCGCCCCCCATCATCGGCAGGAGCCCGGCGCCCTGCTGGCCGAGCTGGCCCTGCTGCGAGGCGAGCTGCGCCATCTGCTGCAGCGCCTCCGCGAGCCCCGACCCCGACTTCGAGCCGCTCACGTCGCCGCGCGCGCGCAGCATCCCGAACGCCGCGGCATTGAGCGCGTCGAGCGCCTCGCCGGCGGCGTCCGCCGCCTCGCGCGCGTTCGGGTTGGCGTTGGCGATCGCCTCGCGCGCCTTCGCCATCTGCTGCGAGGCGGCCGCCAGCGCGCCGGCGATCTGGGGCGGCACGAGCGCGTTCTTCCCCGCGGCCTCGCGGAGCTGCTCGAGCAGGCGGTCCGTCCCCTCCTGGACCGCGCCCTGGTCGGCCCGGCTCCGCGGGAGCGGGTCGCCGCGCTGGAGGCCCTGCACCACGCGGAGCTGGCGGTCGCCCAGCCGCGCCACGTCCGCGAGCGCCTGGTCGAGCGCGTCGAGGATCTCCTGCCGCCATTCCTCCTGCATGCCCTCGCGCTCCTCGTCGAGCTGGTCCTCCATCGGCCCCAGCTCCTCCTGCGCCTGCTGCCCCTGCTGCCGCGCCTGCGGGCGCTGCCCCTGCTTCGCCGCCCGCGCCGCCTTCCGCATCGTGCCGGCCGCCTGCTGCGCCTGCTGGCTCATCCGCTCCAGCGCCTCGGCGTGCTTGCCGTCGAGGGCCTGGGCCGCGGCCTTGAGGGCGGCGGCGAGCGAGTCGGTGCGCTGCGCGAGCTGCTGCTCCGCCTGCGCCGCGCGCGCCGAGTCGGCCGCCTCCACCTGCCGGTTCCACTGCTCCTGCTCGCGCCGGATCTCGGCGCTCTCCTGCTTCAGGTTCGCGAGGCTCCCCTCCAGCGCCGCGCGCTCGAAGAGCTTGCGGCTCCGCTCGAGGGCCTCGCGCAGCTCCTGCTGCCGGGCCGCGAGGTCCTTGAGGGCGTCCTGCGTCCGCCCTGCGTCGAGGTCCTTCAGCGCCTGCTCGAGCTCGCGCAGCTTCTCCCGGAGCTCGGGCGAGAGGGCCTTCGCGAGCTGCTCCCGCACCTCCTGCAGGCGCGCCTGGAACGCGCTGTCGGCGAGCCCGGCGTTCTCGGCACTCTGCTGCAGCCGGTCGAGGAGCTGCTTCGTCTGCTCGGCGTCCTCGAGCAGCTGGCGCTCCGACTGCGCCACCTGCTCCGCCTGCCGCGCCTGCTCGAAGGCGAGGTCGTCGGGGGTGCGCCCCGGCCGGGAGGCATCGCGCGGCTGGGCGCGCGCGAGGTCCTCGGCTGCGCGCTCCACCCGCTTGCTCCGCGCGACGAGCGTGTCGAGCTGCCCGCCCAGCGCCGTCGCCGCCGCGCGCTGGTCGGCGCGGAGCTCGGCGAGGGTGGGCACCCGGAGCACGAACTCGCGCGAGCGCCCCGCCTGCGCCCGCGGCGAGTTGTCCACCGCCCGCGCGAGGTACCGCAGCGTGTCGCCGGGCACGAGTCCCAGCCGTCGGAGGTCCAGCGGGACGTCCACCAGCGCCCGGCCACCGCCCGGGAGCGCCAGCGGCTCGCGCCGCACCGAGTCGGCGAAGCCGAGACGGCTGATCCGGCGGGTCTCGAGCACCGCCGAGCGCAGGCCGTGGTCGTCCCGCAGGTCCACCACGAGCGTGAGGCGGAGGTCCGGCGGCGCGGTGGTGTCGGCCCCGGGCACCGGGATCTCCACCACGGGGGCGCTGTCCGGCACCACGCGGATCGGGAGCGCCACCGGGTCGCCCGCGAGCGGCCGCCCGTCCGTCGTCGCCAGCTCGAGCCGCCAGGTGCCGGTCGCGGGGGTGAAGGCGCCGGCGAACGCCTTGCCGTCCGCGGTGAGGGGCTCGCGGGCCGATCCCGCGGTCCACGAAGCCGCGGCGAGCGCCGCGGTGGCCTCGCCGCGCACCTCGAGGCGGGTGCCCTCGGGCACGATCACCGTGTCGCCGGTGGTCGGGATCGGCTCGTCCTCGAGCCCGAGGTAGCGCGGATAGCGCGCGGTGACGGCGAGCGACGCGAGGAACGCGGGCAGCCGCATCCGCACCGCCACGGTGTCGGAGCTCCGCCCACCGGACGTGGCGCGCGCGAACAGGTCGCTCTCGAGCGCCGCGATCGCATGCGACCCGCGTCCCGCCGAGTCGAGCGGGACGATCACCGCGGCCCACGCCTCGCCGGGGGCGCGGAGCCAGAGCGTGGCCGAGGCGTGGCCGGGGGCCTCGATCGAGAACGCCACCGGGCGGCCGCGCTCCACCACCTCGGCGGAGGCCGCGAGGCGCACCGGCGCGACCGTGTTGCGGAGCGCCTCGACCGGGTGCCACAGCGCGCGTGCCGGTCCGCGGACGGGGCCCGCCGTCCCGAGCGTGACCGCGCCCAGGGCGAGGAGCGCCCCCGCCGCGCGGAGCCGGCGCGCCACCGCCGCCGCGGTGCCGGCGAGCGCCGACGCCCCGCGCTCGGCGAGGGCATGGGCGGAC
>JBAIWX010000059.1:0-40938 GCA_037916975.1 Gemmatimonadales bacterium | reverse complement strand
GGCCGGGTGGCGGTACGGAGGAGAAGCCGGTGGGGACCGTCTGGTTCGGCCTGTCGGGCCCGGAGGGGACGGAGGCCCGCCGTCTCGTCTTCCCGGGGTCGCGGCCGGAAGTCCGCGCACGCGCCGTACAGACGGGGCTCTACCTGCTGCTCCAGCGGCTCAGGGCCGCCGGTCTGGCTCCGGTCGAGTACCCGGTCTGACATCCCGTGCCGTGCGCCCGAGGGGGAAACTGCCGTTCTGGCCGCCCCGTAGGGGCATGCCGGTTGCTGTTATGTTTCAAGCCATGACGAACGAGACGCCGATGCAGCAGAACGAGGCCGGATTCCCGACCGCGGAGGCGGTCGTCCCCGAGGCCGGGATGGAGCCCAGCGCGCCTCACGCCGGGGTGCCCGCCGAACCCGAGACCTCGGCAGTGGCGCGGCTCGAGGCCGAGCTCGCGGACGCGAAGGACCGCTACGTCCGCCTTGCGGCCGAGTTCGACAACTACAAGAAGCGCGTGGCCCGCGAGCGCGCCGAGCTCGCCGACCGGGCGCAGGCGCAGCTGCTCGGGCGATTCCTCGACGCGCTCGACGACGTGCAGCGCATCCTCGCGAGCGATGCCGCTGCCACGCCGGCCGACGTGCTCCGCGAGGGCATCGCGGCGGTGGACCGGAAGTTCTGGAAGGAGCTGCAGGCCGCGGGGCTCGAGCGGCTCGACCCGGTCGGCGCAGCGTTCGATCCCGCGCTCCACGAGGCGGTCTCCATGCTGCCGGCCCCCGAGGGCGTGGCGGACCACACCGTGAGCGCGACCTTCCAGGCGGGGTACCGCTTCCGCGGCGTGCTCGTGCGGCCCGCGCGCGTGCAGGTCTACCAGGGCAGCTGAGTGGCGACGGGCGACTACTACGCCATCCTCGGCATCGGCGAATCGGCGACGCCCGAGGAGATCAAGAAGGCCTACCGCCGCCTCGCGAAGCAGTACCATCCGGACGCCAACCCGGACAACCCGCAGGCGGCGGAGCGCTTCAAGCAGATCTCCGAGGCGCACGCCACCCTCTCGGATCCCGACAAGCGCAAGCAGTACGACCAGCTGCGGCGGCTGGGGGCGTTCGACCCGCGGGCGCGGCGCCCCGGGCCAGGCGGGGCGCGCCCGGGGGGCGCCCCGGGGGCGGGCGCCGGCGCCGAGGAGTTCTCCTTCGACGACCTGAGCGGGTTCGGCCTCGGCGACATCTTCTCGAGCATCTTCGGGCGCGGCCGCCGAGAGGAGCCGCGCGGCGAGACCGTCGAGACCGTCGTCGAGGTCCCGTTCCGCACCGCGATCCTGGGCGGGAAGGTGCAGGTCACGCTGCCGGTCACCGACACCTGCACGACGTGCGGCGGGAGCGGGGCGGCGCCGGGCGCCACCGTGAGCACCTGCGACGAGTGCAAGGGCCGCGGGACGGTGAGCTTCGGCCAGGGCGGCTTCGCCGTCCAGCGTCCGTGCCCCAAGTGCCGGGGGCGCGGGCGCATCCCCTCCACGCCGTGCCCGACCTGCCGGGGCGCGGGCCAGGTGCGCGCGGAGCACGCGGTCAGCATCACCGTGCCCGCGGGCACCGAGACCGGCGCCAAGGTGCGGCTCAAGGGTCAGGGCGGGGGCGGCGCCGCCGGCCAGCCGGCCGGCGACCTGCTCGTGACCTTCCAGGTCCAGCCCGACCGCTTCTTCCAGCGGGACGGGCTCGACCTGCTGTGCGAGATCCCGGTCAACCTCGCGCAGGCGGTGCTGGGCACGAGCGTGCGCGTGCGCACGGTGGACGGGCGGAAGGTGCTGCTCAAGGTCCCGCCCGGGACGCAGCCGGGCCGGAAGTTCCGGATCAAGGGACAGGGGATCGAGAAGGGCGGGCGGAAGGGCGACCAGCTCGTGGCGATCCGGGTGCAGCTCCCGGAGAAGCTGAGTCCCGAGGAGGAGGAGCTGCTGCGCGCCTTCGCCGACAAGGCCGGGATGGCGTACTGACTTCGCGCTAGCGGGCGCCCTCCAGCAGGGCCCGGTGCGTGGCCACCTCCGCCTCCGGCGAGGGTGGCCGCCGCTGTTCGTAGGTCCCGTCGGGCTGCAGCTCCCACGCCTGGCGGTTGTCCCGCCACATGAGCTCGAGCACCTGGCGCAGCACGGCGCGGTGGTGCGGGTCCCGGATCGGCACCGCCGCCTCGATGCGGCGGTCCAGGTTGCGCGGCATCCAGTCGCCGGAGCCGATGTAGACCTCCTCCTCGCCGCCGTTGCGGAACCAGAAGGCCCGTGAGTGCTCGAGGAAGCGGCCGATGACGCTGATGACCCGGATGTGCTCGCTCACGCCGGGGAGCCCCGGGCGCAGGCAGCAGATGCCACGGATGATGAGGTCCACCCGGACGCCGGCGCGCGAGGCCTCGTAGAGGGCGACGATGATGTCCTGGTCCACGAGGGCGTTCATCTTCGCCACGATCCGGCCTTCGCGCCCCGCGCGCTGGTGCGCGACCTCGCGCGCGATGAGCTCGAGGAAGCGCTGCCGCATCCCCCGCGGCGCCACCACCAGCTGCCGGTAGCCCGCCGGCTGCGCGAAGCCGGTGAGGACGTTGAAGAGGTCGGTGAGGTCGGCGCCGAGGTCGGGGTCGCAGGAGAGGAGCCCGAAGTCGGTGTAGAGCCGCGCCGTCTTCGCGTTGTAGTTCCCCGTCCCGATGTGCACGTAGCGCCGGATCTGGTCCCCTTCCCGCCGCACCACCAGCATCACCTTCGCGTGCGTCTTGAGCCCGGCCACGCCGTAGCTCACGTGCACCCCGACGTCCTCGAGGCGCTGGGCCCAGATGATGTTGTTCTCCTCGTCGAACCGCGCCTGCAGCTCGATGAGCACCGCGACCTGCTTCCCGCGCTCCGCGGCGTGCTGCAGCAGCCGCGCGATGCTCGAGTCGCCGCCGGTCCGGTAGAGCGTGAGCTTGATGGCGAGCACGTCCGGGTCGTCGGCCGCGGCCTGGATGAACCGCTCGACGGTGCCCGCGAAGCTCTCGTACGGGTGGTGGAGGAGGACGTCCCCCTCGCGCAGCACCTCGAAGAGGTTGCGCCCCTGCGCGAGGCGCGCCGGCATCGCGGGATGGAAGGGCGGGTCCTTGAGCGCCGGGAGGTCGAGCCCGCCGAGCTGGAGCAGGTCGGCCGTGTCGAGGAGGCCGTGGACCTCGTAGACGTCGGCGGCGGTGAGCGGCAGCGCCGGCGCCTCCTGCTCCTCGTTGAACTCGGCGAGGAGGAGCTGCCGGTACGCCGCGGGCATGGTCCGGTGCACCTCGAGCCGCACGACCTCCGCGAAGCGCCGGTTCCGCACCTCCTCCTGGATCAGGCTCAGGAGGTCCTCCGCCTCCTCCCCGTTCTCGATCACGATGTCGGTGTTGCGCGTGATGCGGAACAGGTGCCAGCTCAGGATCTCCACGCCGGGGAAGAGGTACTCGAGGTTCGCCCCGATCACCTGCTCGAGCGGCACGAAGAGTCCCGGCGTCGCACCGGGCACCCAGCGCGGCAGGATCTTCGGCACCTTCACGCGCGCGAAGCGCTCCTCGCCGTCCGCGCCGCGCAGCACCGCCGCGATCGACAGGCTCAGGTTCGAGATGTACGGGAAGGGGTGCCCCGGGTCCACCGCGAGCGGCGTGAGGACGGGGAAGACCTGCGCCTGGAACCAGCGGTCGAGGTGCTCGCGGTCCGCGCGCCCGAGCCGCGTCATGTGCGTCTCGAGGCGGATGCCGTGCTGCCGGAGCTGCGGCAGCACGTCGCGCTCGAGGCACTGCCGGTGGTGCGAGAGCATCTCGCGCACGAGGACCGCGATCCGCGCGAGCTGGTCCTCGGGCGTCATCCCGTCCGGGGTGCGCTCCGCGTAGCGCGCCGCGACCTGCCGCTTGAGGCCGGCGACGCGCACCTGGTAGAACTCGTCGAGGTTGCTGCTGAAGATGCCGAGGAACTTGACCCGCTCGAGGAGGGGCGTGCGCGGGTCCATCGCCTCGTGCAGCACCCGCCGGTTGAACTCGAGCCACGAGAGCTCGCGGTTCAGGTACAGCGACGGGTGCCGCAGGTCCAGCTCGGGCGCCTCGGCGGGGGCGACGGCGACGTCGGTCATGCCCGGAAGTTATCCGCCCGTGGGAGGGCCGGGAGGGGTCAGTGCTCGCGCGGGTCCGGGATGAGCAGGTTGAGCACGACCGTGACGACGCCGATCACGATCCCGGCGAGGACCGCTGTCCGGAAATCGTCCACGCGGAAGCCGAGCCCGAACCCCTCGGAGACCCACGCCGTCGCGAGCACCATCAGCCCGTTGATGACGAGGGCGAAGAGGCCGAGCGTCAGGATCACGAGCGGACAGGTGAGGAACCGGACGATCGGCTTGAGCGTCGCGTTCACCGCCGCGAACACGAGCGCCACGCCCGCGAGCCGGACCCACCCGCCGTCGAAGTGGAGGCCCGGCAGGAGCCGGACCGCGGCCATGATGGCGAGGGCGTTGACCGCGAGGCGGAGGAGGAGGCGCGTCACCGGGCGAGCACCGCCAGCCCGGGCAGCCGCGCGACGAGCGCCTGCGCCGCCGGCGCGCCGGCCGCGGCCGTCAGCTCCTCGAGGAACGCCCCGACCAGGCCGGGCACCTGCGTGGGGGCGAGCCCGATGCGCGCGAGCTGCCCGCCGAGCAGCGCCGCCCCGCGCTCGCTCGAGAGCTCGGCCATCACCGCCAGCATCTCGCCGGTCCGGGCGGCGGGGGCGGCGTGCGCCCGCGCCACCAGCGCGTCGAGGTCGGGCACCGCCTGCTGGATCGGGGCGAGCGCATCCTTCGGCAGCGAGAGCTTGACGGAGGCGAGCAGCGCCCCGGCGGCGCGGCCGGCGAGCTCCTCGTTCAGGCCGGTGCGGGTGGCGATGGCGGCGACGAGTCCCATGGCGGGCCCTTTCCCGGGTCAGGCGATGACGCCACCGCCCAGGACCCGGCCCTCGGCGGTGTAGAGGACGCCGGACTGTCCCGGCGTGATGGCGCGGACCGGGACGGCCAGCGCGAGCGTGACGGTGTCCGGCGCGGTGGCGACCACGGTCGCCGGGACCGCGCGCGAGCGGTAGCGGAGCTGCACCTCGCAGCGGTCGCCCGCGCCGAGGGGGTCGGCCAGCCAGTTCAGCTCCTCGAGCCGCACCGCGTGGCCGGCGAGGTCGTCGAGCCCTCCCACCACCACCTCGCGCGTCTCCGGCCGGATCGCGACGACGTACCTCGGCGCGCCCGCCCCGCCCGGCAGCCCCTTCCGCTGGCCGATGGTGTAGCGCGCGAAGCCGAGGTGCTCGCCGATGCGCTCGCCCGCGACGGTCACCAGCGGCCCCGGCTGCAGCGCCGGCGCGTCGGCGGGGAGGTGCTGCTCCAGCACGCCGACGTAGTCGTCGTCGGGCACGAAGCAGATCTCCACCGACTCCGGCTTGTCCGCCGTAACGAGCCCGAGCGCGCGTGCCCGGCGCCGGGTCTCGGCCTTGGTCAGCGCGCCCACCGGCGTCAGCATGCGCGCCACCACCGCGCGGTCGATGCCCCAGAGGAAGTAGCTCTGGTCCTTGCCGGGATCGGCGCCGCGGAAGAGCGCCCCGTCCCGCGCCACGGCGTAGTGGCCGGTGGCGACGTAGCGGCACCCCATCGCGTCGGCGTGCGCCAGCAGGTCGCGGAACTTGGTGAACGAGTTGCAGCGCACGCACGGGATGGGCGTGCGGCCGCGGGCGTACTCGTCCACGAAGTTCCGGATCACGTGGAGCGAGAAGCGGTCCTCGAGGTTGAGGACGTAGTGCGGGATGCCGAGCGTGGCGGCGACGGCGCGGGCGTCGGCGATCGAGTCGAGCGAGCAGCAGGGCCGGTCGGGGACCGCGTCGCCGTAGCAGAAGAGCTTCATCGTGGCGCCCACGACGTCGAAGCCCTGCTCCACGAGGAGCGCCGCGGCGACGGAGCTGTCCACGCCGCCCGACATCGCGATCAGGACGCGCTCACCCACGGCCGAGGGCCTCCTGAAGCCGGCGCACGCGCACGAGCGCCCCCGGGAGCGCGGCCACGACGCGCGCGACGTCGTCCGCGGTGCTCTCACGGCCCAGGCTCAGGCGGATCGCGCCGAGCGCGAGCTCGGGCGGGACGCCCATCGCGCTGACGACGTGCGAGGGCTCGGGGCTCCCGGTGGTGCACGCCGATCCCGCCGACGCCGCGACCCCCTCGAGGTCGAGCTGCGCGAGGAGCGCGCCCGCCTCGGCGCCGGGAAAGGCGATCATCGTGACGTGGGGCGCCCGCGGTGCCCCGGCGCCAAGCACCACCGCATCCGGCACGGCGGCGAGGATGCCCGCCTCGAGCTCCCGCCGCAGCGCCTCGAGCCGCGCGGCGAGCGCCCGCTGCTCGGCCTGCGCGAGGCGCACGGCGCAGCCGAGCGCCACGGCGCCGGCGACGTTCTCCGTCCCCGGCCGGATGCCGAGCTGCTGGCTCCCGCCCCGCACGAGCGGCGCGACGGCGTGCCGCCCGGGCACCACCAGCGCGCCGATGCCCTTCGGGGCACCGAGCTTGTGCCCGGAGAGCGTGACCAGCGCGCCGGGGAGCTCGCGGAGCGACACCGGCAGCTTGCCGACCGCCTGGACGGCGTCGGTGTGGAATGGCACGCCCGCCGCCCGCGCGCGCGCCGCGAGTTCCGCGACCGGCTGGATCGTGCCGACCTCGTTGTTCACCCACATCACGGAGAGGAGCGCAGGGCCCCGCGCGAGCACCGCGTCCACCGCGGCGAGGTCCACGAGGCCCGCGCCGTCCACCGGCAGCACCGTCTCCTCGCCACCCAGCGCGGCGACGAAGTGTGCCGGGGCAAGCACCGCCTTGTGCTCCGAGGCCGCGACGGCGACGTGCATCCGGCGGCCGTGCTCGCGCGCGGCGAGTGCCGCGCCCGTCACCGCGAGGTTGTCGGCCTCCGTGCCGCCCGACGTGAACACGACGTGCGCGGGCTCGGTGCCGAGCGCTTCGGCGAGCTCGCGGCGGGCCGCATCGAGCCCCACCCGCGCGGCCCGGCCGGCGGCGTGGGCGCTCGACGGGTTGCCGAACCGCTCGTCGAGCCAGGGGCGCATCGCCTCCCGCACCTCGGGGCGAACCGGGGTGGAGGCGGCGTGATCGAGGTAGGCGAGCGGGGTGGACATGGCGCCCGAAAGATAGCGGGCGCAACGGCTTAGGGCGAACGAGGGGGCGGGACGGCCGCCGGCTACATGGACTGGACGCCGAGGGTCATGACGTCGTCCACGGCGACGGTCTCGTGCGTGAAGTACGGCTCGGCGAAGCGGGTGCGGATGAGCGAGCCGTAGTGGGCGTTCTGGGTCTCCACGAGGCCGTAGAGGTCCTGGCCGGTGGGAAAGATCTCGCCCGCGGCCCGCGCGCCGTCGAACTGGCTCGCGTAGGCGCGGATCGCGAGCATCTTGCGCGCGAACTGCTCCGAGATGTCCACGCAGAACGTCGGCTTGACCGGGTCCTCGCGGTAGGAGAGCGCGTACAGGACCTTGTGGGGCCGGTGCGGGGCGCCCGGGGCCGGGTAGCGGGCGAGGCCCGCGAGGAAGCAGGCGTCCCGCCCGAGCTCCGAGGCGACGCGATGGTCGGGGTGCCGGCCCACGGGGAAGGGGAGGATCACGACCCGCGGGGCGAAGTGCCGGATGTGCTCGACGAGCACGCGCCGGGTCTCGTCGGTGTTGTGCAGGCCGGCGTCGGGGAGGCCGGCGTTCCGCCGCTCGCTCACGCCCATGACCTGCGCCGCGGCCGCCGCCTCCGCCGCCCGCAGGTCGGCGCTCCCGCGCGTGCCCGTCTCCCCCGCCGTGAGGTCGAGGATGCCGGTCCGGTAGCCCTGGTCCACGGCCCGGATGAGGAGGCCCGCGCAGGTCAGCTCGACGTCGTCGCGGTGCGCCGCGATGGCAAGGATGTCCACGGTCATGGCGGGAGAAGATAGCTACTCGTGCCGGAGCGCCTCCACGGGGTCGAGCCGGGCCGCCCGGTTGGCGGGCACGAGCCCGAAGACGAGCCCGATGGCGATGCTCACCGCCGTCGCGACCGCCGCGCTCCAGAGCGGGACCTCGCTCGTGAAGCCGAGGCCGCGCTTGACGATCTCGCCGGTGCCGAGGCCGACGACGACCCCGATGAGCCCGCCGGTCAGGGTGAGGGTGGCCGCCTCGACGAGGAACTGCCACAGGATCTCGGTGCGGGTCGCGCCGAGCGCCTTGCGGAGGCCGATCTCGCGGGTCCGGTCGGTCACGGACACCATCATGATCGCCATCACGCCGATCCCGCCGACCAGCAGCGCCACGCTCGAGAGCGCGACCATCGCCACGAAGAAGTAGGTCGTGAACCGGCTCACGACGCCCAGGATCTGGTCCTGCGTCACGAGGTCGAAGGTGTTGGGCATCCCGGGCCGCAGGCCGCGGGCGCGCCGGAGCGCCACCGTCACGAGGTCGCGGGCGCGGTCCACCGTCGTCCCGGGCGCCGGCTTCGCCGCGATGAACAGGTTGTTGGTCTCGTCGTAGCGGAAGTTGCGCTTCGCCGTCTGGAAGGGCACCACGGCGCCGTAGTCCTGGCCCGGTGGCAGGAAGATGTTGGCCGGCTTCTGCCAGAGGCCGATCACGCGGAGCGCCTTCCCCCCGACCCGCACCACCTTCCCGAGCGGGTCGAGCTGCCCGAAGAGCCGGTCCGCGACCTCCTCCTCCAGCACGACCACGGCGTCGCCGGCCAGCTCCGCCCGGGTGAAGAACCGCCCGCGGAGGAGGTTGCCCCCCTGGATCTCCATGTAGCGCTCGTCGGCGCCGAAGACGGTCATGCTCTGGGTGCGCGCGCCCTCGTACTCGATCCGCTGGAACACCTGCACCCAGAGCGCCGCGTACCCGATCTCCGGCACCCGCGCGATCGCCGCCGCGTCCTCCTCGTTCACCGGGGGGCGGATGCGCACCTCGTACGGGAGCCGGTCGGGGTTGAGGGGGGTCTGCGAGAAGAACCGGACGACGTAGAACGCCGTGGGACCCGCCACCTCGACGGCGTTGAAGATCTGCGTGCGGATCCCCTGGACCATGGAGGCGATCGTCATCACCGTCGCGACGCCGATCACGACGCCCAGCACGGTGAGCGCCGAGCGCAGCTTGTTGCTGCGCATCGTGTCGAGCGCGATGAGGACGCCCTCGGCGGGGTTCCGGATCATCACTCCGCCCGGAGCGCCTGGATGGGGTCGAGCCGCGCGGCACGCGTGGCCGGGTAGACGCCGAAGAGGATCCCGGTGCCGGCGCCCAGTGCCAGGGCCACGCCGACCGACCAGGCCGTGACGCGCGCCGGGAGCGGCGTGAGGGCGGAGACGAGGGTCGCAAAGAGCCAGCCCGCGAGCACCCCGAGCACGCCACCCACGAACGCGAGCACCACCGCCTCGACGAGGAACTGCCGCCGGATGTCCCGCGAGCGGGCGCCGAGCGACTTCCGCAGGCCGATCTCCCAGGTGCGCTCGTTCACCGACATCAGCATGATGTTCATGATCACGATGCCGCCGACCACGATGCCGATGCAGACGACGGCGGGGATCATGCGGAAGAGCACCCGCGTCAGGTTCCGCCAGAAGGCCACGAGCGCGTCGGCCTTGTCCACGGTGAAGTCGTCCCCCTCCGCGGGGCGGAGGTGGTGCGCCACGCGCATCGCCTCCTGCGCCCGGGCCATCGCGCCGTCGATCTGGTCGGCGTCGGGCATCTTCACCGAGACGACCGTCGTCTTCCGCCGGCCGTACATCGCCTCGAAGGCGGTGATCGGCATCAGCAGGAACCCGTCGAACGACTGGCCGAGGACGCGCCCCTTCTGCGCGATCACGCCCTTCACGAGCATCTCCCGCCCCGCCACCCGCACCTTGTGGCCCACGGCGCGCTCGGCCTGGTCGAAGAGCTTGTCGGCGATGTCGTAGCCCAGGACCACCACGGCCCGCCGCTCGCGCACGTCGGGGTCGGCGAGGGGGTCCCCGGCGAGGAAGGCGTAGTCCTGCACCGTCTGGTACGGCGGGGTGACGCCGAAGATGAGCACGTTGCCGACGGTGCGGTTCCGCCAGGTGACGTCGCTCACCGGCGTGGGCCACCCCGACTGGAGCGCCACCGCCTGCGCGTCCGGGACGGCGCGGCGCACCACCTCGGCGTCGGCCATCGAGATGAGCGGCCGCTTGGCGAGGGCCCGCACCGTGGAGTCGTCCAGCAGCCCGAGCGAGATGGGGGTCCGCCGCACCTGGAAGGCGTTCGTCCCGATCATCGCCCCCGTCAGGTTCTCCTTCACGTAGGCGTTCATCCCCTGGATCACCGCCACGACCACCACGAGGAACGCCACCGAGACGATGATGCCGAGCAGGGTGAAGAACGACCGGAGGCGGGCGGACCAGATCGCGGCCAGGGCGAGGCGGACGGCTTCGAGGAGCGGCATGGCGCGGCGAAAGCTAGTCGGGCGTGGCCGGGGGCACCGCCGGGGGCCGGCACGGCGAAGCGCCCGGGCGAGGTGCCCGGGCGCTCCCGCATACCCCGAGACGCCCGCCGGGGTTCGGCGGTGCCGCCGGCGCTACTCGAAGCGGAGCGCCTCGACCGGGTCGAGCCGGGCCGCCCGGAAGGCGGGGTAGAGCCCGAAGAGGACGCCCGTGATGGTGGAGGCGATGAGCGCCGCCGCCACCGACCAGAGCGGCACCGAGGCCGGGATCGGGGTGAACGCCTTGATCGCGAGGGAGATCAGGGCTCCCGCGGCCATCCCGATCACCGCGCCGACCAGGGTGAGGGTCGCCGCCTCGACGAGGAACTGGAACATGATCTCCCGGCGCGTGGCGCCGAGCGCCTTGCGGACGCCGATCTCCCGGGTGCGCTCGGTGACCGAGATCATCATGATCGCCACCACGCCCACGCCGCCCACCATCAGCCCGACCGCCGAGAGTGCCACCATCACGGCGAAGAAGCCGAAGGTGATCTGGTTGAAGCTGTCCAGGATCCGGTCCTGGGAGACGACGGCGAAGTTGTTCTCCTGCATCGGCTTGAGGCCGCGCTTCGAGCGCAGCGCCGCGATCACGTCCTCCTGCGCTTCCTGCGTGGTCGCCGCGTCCGTGGGGAGGACCGCGATCTCCATCCACCCCTTCCAGTAGTCCGCCACCTTCATGAACGTGCTGTGCGGCATGGCGAGGCGCATCTGGTCCCCGCCGCCGAAGAGCGAGGCCGCCTCGGCGTGGACGCCCACCACGTCGAACGGTTCGCCGAAGATCCGGATCGTCTTGCCCACCGGGCTCACCTGCCCCGGGAAGAGCTGCTCGGCGAGCTTGTCGTTGATGACCGCCACGCGCGCGCCGGCCGCGTACTCCGCGGCGGTGAAGTTGCGCCCCTCGACGATCGTGCCCCCGGTGACCAGCACCCACGCGGGGCCGAAGCCGGCGACCTGGATGCTCTTGAGGTTCACGGTGCCGGCCTGCACGGGCCCGTTGGTGTACTCGCCCACCGACACGTCGCGCACCGTCGGCAGGTGGCGGAGCAGTTCCGCCTCCTCGAGCGAGAGCCACGGCGCCTTGCGCCACGGGGAGAGCTCGTCCGAGCCGTCGGAGATGTTGATGCCGGCCGAGAAGTACCGGTACACGAAGAACGTCTTCGGGCCGGCCGACTCGAGCATCGCGGTGACGCTGCCCTTGATCCCGGTGATCGCCGAGGCCATCGCGATCACCACCATCACGCCGATGGCGATGCCCAGGATGGTGAGGGCGGCGCGCACCTTGTTGCCGCGGAGCGCGTCGAGCGCGATCCCGACGCCCTCGAACATGCGGGTGACCTGCATCCCGGCCTCCTATTCGGCGCGGAGCGCCACGATGGGGTCGAGCTTCGAGGCGCGGCTCGCGGGGTAGACCCCGGCCACGATGCCGACCAGCATCCCGACGATCACGCCCAGGGCGATGGACCACGGGGCGACGGCGGCGGGCAGGGGGGTGACGGCCCGCACCAGGAAGGCGAGGCCGAGGCCGGTGCCGACGCCCAGGGCCGCGCCGACGGTGGCGAGCGTGGCCGACTCCACCACGAACTGCGCGAGAATGTCGCGCCGGCGGGCGCCCAGCGCCTTCCGGATCCCGATCTCGCGGGTCCGCTCGGCGACGGCCATCAGCATGATGTTCATGATCACGATGCCGCCCACCACGAGCGAGATCGACACCAGCAGCGGCAGGAAGGTGATCATGAGGCCCGAGATCTTCTTCCACCCCTCGAGCGCGCCCTCGGCGGTCTCGAGGTGGAAGTTGTTCTCCTGCCCGGGCTTGAGGTGGCGCCGCGTCCGCATGATCGCCTCCACCTCGCCCATCGCCGTGAGCATGGCCTGGGGGCCGTCCGCCTGCACGATCAGGTGGTCCAGCACGTTGATCGGGCAGATGAAGCGCCGCGCGGGGGCGGTGTAGGGCATGATCGCGAACTTGTCGAGCGAGAGGCCGAAGAGCGTCCCCTGCTTCTCGATGAGGCCGATGATCCGGTAGGGGATCCCGCCGATCGTCACCGACTTCCCGAGCGGGTCCACGCCGTCGAAGAGCTTGTCGGCGAGCACCTGGCCGATCACCACGACCGGCACCGCGGCCTTCAGCTCCTGCGCGGAGAACGGCCGCCCGGCGGTGAAGACGTAGTTCTTGATGGTGAAGTACGTCGGCTCGGTCCCGACGAGCTCGATGTCCTTCGCCTGGCGGGTCCCGTAGCTGACCGTGACCCGGTCGGAGCAGTACTTCGCGTAGGTGACCGGCGTCCTGACCCGCGCCTCGACGTAGTCGGCGTCCGCGTAGGTGATGCGGGGGCGGCGCATCCAGCTCCGCCACGTGTCCTCGGTGACGTTGCCCGTGGTGAAGTTCGGGCGCTGCCGGAGCTGGAAGGTGTTGAGGCCGACCAGCTGGTTGGCGAAGCGGTCCTGCATGTACACGTTCATCCCCTGCACGATCGAGACGACCGCGATGAGGAACGTGACGCCGATCAGGACGCCGATCGCGGAGAAGAAGCTCTTGAGCTTCTGCGCCCGGATCGTCCGGAGCGCCATCCGCGCCGCCTCGAGGTAGTTCATCTCAGGCCGCCGCGTCGCGGGTGAGGCGGTCGCTCTCCACCCGGCCGTCGCGCAGCACCACCACCCGCTCGGCGTGCGCGGCGATGTCGGGCTCGTGGGTCACCATGATCACCGTCTGCCCCTGGGCGTGGAGCTGCCCGAAGACCCCCATGATCTCCTCGGAGGTCGTCGAGTCGAGGTTGCCGGTCGGCTCGTCGGCGAGGAGGATGGACGGCTCGTTGACCAGCGCGCGGGCGATCGCCACGCGCTGGCGCTGGCCGCCCGAGAGCTCGTTCGGGCGGTGGTCCATCCGGTGGCCGAGGCCCACCCGCTCGAGGGCCGCCGCGGCGCGCGCGCGGCGCTCGCGGGCGGCGAGCCCGGCGTAGACCAGCGGCAGCTCCACGTTGTGGAGCGCCGTGGCGCGGGGCAGGAGGTTGAAGGTCTGGAACACGAAGCCGATCTCCTTGTTGCGCACCCGCGCGAGCGCGTCGTCGGAGAGCCGGGACACCTCCTGCCCGTTGAGCCAGTACTCGCCGCCCGTCGGGGTGTCGAGGCAGCCGAGGACGTTCATCATCGTGGACTTGCCGGAGCCCGAGGGCCCCATGATGGCGACGTACTCGTTCCGCCCGATGTCGAGCGACACCCCCCGGAGCGCCTGGACGACCTCGGTCCCCATCACGTAGTGCCGGACGAGGTCCCGGATGCGGATCACGGTGCCGGTCACGACTTCTTCTCCTTCGGGCCCTCGGGCGCCTTGGCCTCGCGCACGCGCTGCCCGTCCTTGAGGTCGCGGATCGCCTGGTAGGTGCCCGCCACGATCGTCTCGCCACCCTTGAGCCCGTCGAGCACCTCGAAGTACTCGTCGCCCGCGATGCCCACCTTGACCGGCTGGAAGGTGGCGATCCCGTCCCGCACGACGAACACCCCCTCGCGCTCCTTGCCCTTGCGGCCGCCCTTGCCCGAGTCGCCGGCCGCCTTCGCCCCGGCCGGGGCGGGCGCGTCGCCCTTCACCTCGTTCGGCACGTCCTGGTGCTCGCGCACGGTGAGCGCGATGATCGGGATGCTGAGCGCCTTCACCCGCGTGTCGGTCACGATGCGCGACGTGCAGCTCAGGTCCGGCCGGATGTCCGCCGGCGGGTGGTCGAGGGTGACCTCGACGTCGAAGTCCACCGCCTTGTCGTTCGACCCGCCCGCGGTCTGCGTGGCCGTGAGCTTGGCGCTGTTGCTGATCTTCGTCACCCGGCCCGTGAAGGTGGTGTCCGGGAAGGCGTCGATCGTCACCTGGACCGAGTCGCCCTTCGCGAGGCGGACCACGTCCGTCTCGTCCACCTGCACCTTGGCGATGATCGTGGACATGTCCGCGATCGTCAGGAGGAGGCCGGTCTCCTTCGAGAAGGTGCCCGGGACCGCCACCTCGCCCTCCTCGACGGCGAGCCGCACCACGCGGCCCGAGATCGGCGCGTAGAGCCGCGTCCGGCGGAGGTTGTCGTTCGCCTCCTTGAGCGCGGCGCGCGCCTGCTCGACCTGGGCCTGGTTCGTCTCGTAGATCGCCCGGGCGACGTCGTAGGCCTGCTGCGCCTGCTCGACGGCCTCCTTCGAGATGAGCGTCGGGTTGCCCTTCTGCAGCTCGAGGGCGCGGTCCAGCGAGCGCTTCGCCTGGTCCCGGTTCGCCTGGGCCTGGATGAGCGACGCCTGGTTGGCCGAGAGCAGCGCCTCGCTCCGCTTCACCGCGCCCTCGAACTGCGCGGGGTCGATCTGGATCAGGAACTGGCCCCGCTGGACGACCTGGCCCTCCTTCACCGCGATCTGGAGGATGCGGCCGGTGACGTCGGCGCTGATGTCCACCTTGGTCTCGGGCTCGATCTTCCCGCTCGCGGTCACCGCGGCCACGAGGTCCCGGCGGTCCACCGGCTCCATCCGGACCTCGACCGCGGCGTGCTTCTTCTTGTTCTGGCCCACCACCACGAACCCGGCGGCCACGGCCACGAGCACCACGGCGGCGATCCCGACCTTCTTCCCTCGCGTCATTGCGGACGTCTCCTCTGGCTCAGCGGAGCGGGCGCCCGACCGCCGCCTCGAGGGCGACGACGGCGCGGTGATAGTCGTACACGGCGGTGATGTAGTCCCCCTCGGCCCGCTGGACGTTGTTCTGCGCGTCCGTCACCTCGAGGAACGTCCCGTTGCCGATGCGGTAGCGGTCCTGCGCCAGCTTGAGCTGCTCCCGCGCCGCCTCGCGGTTGCGCCCCTGGATCCCGATCGCCTGCCAGGCGGTCTGCACCGCGAGCCAGCGCCCGTCCACCTGCGTCCGGAGCGCGAGCGCCTGCCCCCGCACCGCCTCCGACGCGTCCAGCTGCGCCGCGTGCGCCTGGGCGATCCGCAGCGAGCGCTGGAACCCCGTGAACACCGGCAGGCTCACCGACAGGCTCACCTGGAACGGCTGCCCGGTGAAGCTGAAGGGGAAGACGTTGTTGCGCGTCCGGATCCCCTCGCTCACCGCGGGCAGCAGCGCCGTGCCCGAGGCGTCGAGGCCGTTCGCCGCGTTGCAGTCCGGGGTCGTGCTGAGCCCGACGTTGCCGCGGATCACGTTGTTGTCGAGGCACGCCTGCCGCCCGGCGATGCCGCCGGCCAGCGCCTGCTGGAGCTGGTTGTCCACGTTCGAGAACTGCTGGGTGAACCCCGCCCAGCCGCCCTGCACGAAGAGCGACGGCAGGTACTCCGAGCGCGCCCCCCGGAGCTGCGCGCGCGTCGCCGCCTCGCGCGCCCGCAGCGCGGCCAGCTGGGGGTTCTGCTCCTCCGCCATCCGTCGCACGTCCTCGTTGCCGAGCGCGAACGGCGTGAGGGCGATCGTGTCCGCGAGCCCCACCTGCGCGACCGACACCGGTGCCGTGATGCCGATCCGCCGGAACAGCTCGAGCTTCGCCTCGTTCGCGGCCTGCACCGCGCGGAGCACCCCCACTTCCGCCGTCCCGCGCTGCACCTCCGCCTGCCGGACGTCGAGGAGCGTCGCCTGGCCCACCCGGTAGCGCGCCTCCGCCAGCTGCTGGAAGTCGAGGTTCCGCCGCAGCTGCTGGCGCGCCACCACCACCTGCGCCTCGGCGGCCAGCGCGTTGAGGTACTGCGTCGTCACGTCGAAGGTGAGCGTCGTGCCGGCGCCGTCGATGTCCGCGGTCGTCGCCCGGCGGCCCGCCTTCGCCGCGGAGAGGTTCGCGAACGTGCGGCCGCTCAGCTGCCACTGGAACCCCGCCGAGTAGCTCGAGCCGTAGGAGGACGGCTGGCGGAAGAAGGTGCCGCCGAAGAACTGGCTGCCCGAGCCCGTATAGCTCAGGCCGCCGCTCACGCTCGCCGTCGGGAGGAACGCCGCGTAGGCGCTCCGCTCCCCGACCCGCGCGGGCACGGCGTCGTTCAGCGTCTGCAGGAAGGTCGGGCTCTCCATCCGGGCCTGCCGGAGCGCCTCCCCCAGCGTGAGGGTGGCGGCCGGCGGCGTCGCGATCAGGAGCGTGGTGTCGGGCCGTGCCGCCGGGGCGTCCGGCTGCTGGGCGGCCAGCGGCGCGGCGAGGCACGTCAGGAGGACCACGGGCCAGCGGTGCATGTCGACTCCCAGGAATGTCGGGGCGGATCGTGTTCGGACGGGGCCTCTACGGCCGCGCGTCGGGGGAAGTTTCAAACTGCGACGGGACCTGAAACGTCCCGCCGTACCCCCGGGGATGCCCGGAGGTACGGCGACCGCCGCGCATTGTTTCAGGAAGGGCTAGTCGGGGAGACGGGTCGCCACGAGGCCGAGCGAGGCCAGCTCGAGGCGCTCGGGCCGGCCCGATCGGTCGAGGACCAGCCGCCCGGTCAGCTCGCCCGAGAGCTCGACCTGCGAGCCCGCCGGGGTGTCGGTGCGGCGGGCGGTGAAGGCGACGCGGCGCCCGGTCCGGACGAAGACGCCGGTGAGCCGGGTGCCGCTCGCCGTGGCGAGGTCGGCGGCCCCCACCGCGAGGAGGGCGAGGTCGTCGTCGAGGAAGACGACGCCGGGCCCGCCCGGCAGTTCCCGGCCCCCGCGGGCGCCGTCCCCCACCGAGGTGATGAAGATGCGGCCGGCCCGGTTGGCGGCCCGCACCGTGGAGACGCCCGCCTTGCGGCGCACCTCGAGGGCCACGTTGTCCTCGGTGCCGTCCTCCATCCGCGCCACGGAGGCACGGAGTTCCTCGCCGGTATCGGTCCGGCGCCCCTCGATGAGGACGGTGCTGCCGGCGAGCCCGCGCCCCTGGCCGGGGCGCAGGACGAGGCGCTCGCGGCCGGCCTCGCGGCCCTCGCGCTGGATGGTGTACGTCGCGTTCACCGCGTCCTGCGCCGCGAGGGGCAGGGGGAGGGCCGCGAGCAGGAGGGCGGCCCGGAGCGCAGGCGTCATGGCGTGCTCCTTTCGGCGATCGCGTCGAGCAGGTGCAGGATCCGTTCCAGCTGCCGCGTGAAGAGGGCCTCGCCGAGGCTCGCGGTGGCGAGGGCGGCGCCGCGCTGCCGCGCCGCGGCGACGGGTCCCTCGGCACTGGCCTCCCCGAGGCGCGTGAGGTCCACGGCCTCGGGTGCGAGGTGCAGGAGGAGCGCGGTGAGCGCCTCCGCGGCGCGGCCCTCGTGGTCGGTCGAGGCGAGGCGGCCGCCGTCGTCGAGCTCGAGCACGTCCACCGTGGTCACGTCGGCACCCTCGGTGCGGATCGTGCTCAGCGCCTCGAGCTGCGGTTCGCAGGCAAAGGCGGTGAGCACGACGCAGTGGCGGATCCCTGCCCCGTCCTCCCACGAGTCGATAAGTTCGTTCACCACGCGATGCAGCGTCTTCCGCCGGAGCGAGATGCCGCCGTCGCGGGCCCGCGGCGCGAGGTGCACGCCGTAGGGCAGGGCCGGGGCGCAGAGCAGGTCGCGCTGCCGCGCGCACGCGCCGGCGATGCGCTCGACGAGCAGCGTCTCGGCGCCGAGCGCGAGGTGCGGGCCCACCGCCGACGTGCCGCCGACGGGCAGCAGCAGCACCGGCCGGCGGCAGAGGCGCTCGCGGGCCTCGGCCGGTGCCAGTTCGCTCAGTCGCCAGGGGCGCTCGTGCAGATCAACCTTCCTCGCTGGTGGACCGTCGCACTCGCGGGCGTCGCGCTCGCGGCGGCCGAGTGGCTGCGCGCCCCCGGCGTCGCCGCGGCGGCCGCCACGGTCGGCGCCGCGCTCGC
This sequence comes from Gemmatimonadales bacterium, assembly GCA_037916975.1. Classification (GTDB taxonomy): domain Bacteria; phylum Gemmatimonadota; class Gemmatimonadetes; order Gemmatimonadales; family GWC2-71-9; genus JAGGAG01. Next base: position 22,742 of record JBAIWX010000059.1, on the reverse strand, counting down.
GGCGGCGCTCCTGTTGCGGCCGGTGACGGGCTGGGCGCGCCGTGCCCTGCTCGCGGCCCTCGCGGCGCTCGGGGCGGTGGTGGTCGTGGCGCAGCGCGACCTCGACCGGATCGCCGACCACTGGCCGGAGGAGCGCGAGGCCCGCGTCGCGGCGGCCGGGCGGCGGCTGGGGGGCGACCTGCACGCCGCCTTCCGCCGCGCGGAGGCGGTGGCCGATGCCGCCGCGCGGGCCGGCGCCCTCGAGCGCCCGGCGGCCTTCCGCGCCCTCGCGCAGGCCCTCGACGCCGACGGCCCCGAGACCGGCGTCGCGATCCTCGAGGCGGACGGGACGCCGTGGGCGTGGGCCGGACCGCACCGCCTCGCGCCCGGGGCCGACGGCGACTCCATCGCCGCCGCGAGCAGCCAATTCTACGTCACCCTCGAGTCGCGTCGCCACCTGTCGCGCGGCCGCGTGGCCGTGGCCAGCGTGCTCGTCTGGGCGCACGCCGCCGTGCCCCAGCGCGACCGCAGCCTCGCCGAGCTCTTCCGGGCGCGCACCGACGTGGCGCTGGCGGTCTTTCCCGCGGGCCGGGCGCCGGACAGTCCGGACGTCTTCGACTACGTCGAACCCACGACCGAGGGGCCGCGCTACCTCTTCAGCGCGATGCCGCTCCCCCCGGAGCAGGGGGCGGCGCGCGAGCAGGCGCTCGGGCGGGGCGGGCGCGCCGTCGCCCTCCTGCTGGGCCTCGTCCTCACGCTGGCGCTCCTGGTGCAGGAGGTGCCATCGGGGCGCGCCGCGACGCTGCTGCTGGGCGGCTGGCTGCTCCTGCGCGCCCCCGTCGGCGACCTCCTCGGCGCCGGCGCGCTCTTCTCCCCCGGGACCTACTTCCTCACCGCGCTCGGGCCCGTCTCCGCCTCGGCGGGCAACCTGGGCGTCGCCGGGATCCTCGCCACGATGGCGGGCGTCTGGCTCTGGCGCCTGCGGCTGCCGCGGCGCTGGTACGGGGTGCTGCCGGCGCTCGCGCTGCTCGTGGTGGCGCCCTACGTGATGGGGTACCTCCGGCGCGGCATCACGCCCCCCGCGGCCGGGGTGCCGATCGGCCTCTGGCTCACCTGGCAGGTGGCGCTCCTCGCCGTCGGGGCGGCGCTGATCGTGGTCGCGGCGGCGCTCCTCCGCGGCGACCGGCCGGCGGAGGGCGGGGGCGCGCGCCTGGCGGCCGCGGTGGGGATCGCGGTGGCAGCGTCGGTCGCGGGCCTCTACCTGTGGGAGCCGCGCCATGGGTGGCCGGCCTGGTACCCGTTCGTCTGGACGCCGGCGCTCGTCCTCGTGGCCCTCCCGGCCCGGCGTCACCAGGCCGTCGCGGCGCTCGCGATCGTGGCCGGCAGCCTCGCGGCGCTGGTGACGTGGAGCGCCGAGCTGCGCGGGCGCATGGAGGTCGCGCAGCGCGAGGTGGCACGGCTCGGCGGCGAGCCCGACCCGCTGGTGGTGCGGCTCCTCGAGCTCTTCGGCGAGGAGGCGCGCGGCTCGGCGCCGCCCCGCACGGCGAGCGACCTCTACGCGCTCTGGCGGACCTCGGTGCTCGCCGACCGCGGCTACCCGGCCGAGCTCGCGCTCTGGACCCCCACCGACGGGTGGATCGCGACGCTGCCGCTCGATTCGCTCGAGGTCTCGGGGCCGCGGCTCGACTCGCTCGCGCGCGCCGCGGGCGGGCGCGACACGATCGTCACCGTGCCCGCCCTGCCGGGGGCGCACCACGTGCTGCTCACGCGCCTCGAGGGGGACACGACCCTCGTCACGCTCGTCGGACCGGCGACGCAGCTGGTGCCTCCCAGCCGGCTGGGGCGCCTGCTCGAGCCCCATGGCGCCGCGGCCCCGCCGTTCCGCCTCGCGATCTCCCCCCCGCTCGCCGCCGCGGACGCGCCGCTCGCGCAGGGCTGGCGCCGCGAGGGCTGGGTGCTCGCCGACGAGCGCCCGCTCGCCGTCGCCGGCACGACGCGCGTGGTCTCGAGCCAGATCGACCTCCGCGGCCCGCTGCCCCTCGTGACGCGTGGGCTCGTCGCCACGCTGCTCGACGTGCTGGTCCTCGTCGCCGTCTGGCTCGTCGCCGAGTTCGGGGCCGGTGCCACGGTCGCGGCGCCCCGCTGGCGCGCGCTCGCCCGCTCGTTCCGCGCGCGCCTCGCCCTCACGCTGGGCGTCTTCTTCCTCCTCCCCGTGGCGGGCTTCACCGCATGGGGCCTGCTGCGCGTGGCGGACGACGCGCGCCACGCCGGCGACGTGCTCATCGGCCAGAACCTGCGGGATGCGCTGCGGCTCGCGCCGGACGTGGCGGACGCGGCGCTCGATTCCCTCCCCGCCGCCCTCGATGCGCTCGGGGAGCGCGTGGACGGGAACCTCGCCGTGTACTCGGGCGGGCGCCTCGTCGCCACCTCCGCGCCGCTCCTCAGCGACCTCGCCGTCCTCGGGCCGTTCATGAGCCCGGACGCCTTCGGCGCCATGGCGTTCAACCGGCGGCTCGAGCTCACGACCGACGGGCCGATGCCGGCACTCGCGGAGCGGGTGGGCTACCGGGTGCTGCAGCCGGGCGCGCCCGCGCGGCTCGCCGTGCTCGCCACCGCGCGGCGCGCCGCCGACCCGGCCGCGGCCACGCAGGAGCGCGACCTCGCCATCGTGCTGGTGCTGGCGCTCCTCCTCGGCGTCGTGGCCGCGATCGAGGGGGCGTTCTGGGCGGCGCGCGTCCTCGTGCAGCCCGTGGCCGAGTTGCGCCGCGCGGCCCTGGCGCTGGGCGCGGGCCGGACGGCACCGCTCCGGGAACGCGAGGTCCCGGCCGAGTTCGAGCCCGTCTTCGGCGCGTTCGAGAAGATGGAGGCCGACATCCGCGCGAGCCGGGACGCCCTCGAGGCGGCGCGCCGGCGCACCGAGACGGTGCTCGCGACGGTCGCGGCGGGCGTCGTCGCCCTCGACGCCGAGGGCCGGGTGCTCCTCGCCAACCGCCGCGCCACGGAGCTCCTCGGCATCGAGCTCGCGCCGGGGATGCCGTTCGCGGCCCGGTTGCCCGACGCCTGGGGCCCGCTCGGCCGCGCGCTCGAGCGCACCCTCGCCGGGGCGCCTGCCACCGAGGCGGCGGGCGAGTACACCCGCGACGGCCGCCGCGTGAACGTGCAGGCGGCCGGCCTCGGCCCCGACCTGGGCGGCGTGGTGCTCGCCCTCACCGACGTCACCGACCTCTCCCGCGCCGAGCGCGTGCTCGCGTGGGGCGAGATGGCGCGCCAGGTGGCGCACGAGATCAAGAATCCCCTCACCCCCATGCGCCTGGGCATGCAGCACCTCCGCCGCGCCTGGCGCGACCGGCACGTCGACTACGACCGGATCCTCGAGCAGACGGCCGAGCGGATCCTCGGGGAGATCGACCGCCTCGACACCGTCGCGCGCGCCTTCAGTCGCTTCGCGGCCCCCGCCGCCGCCGAGCAGCCGGTGGACGCGGTGGACGTGACCGCGGTGGCCCGCGAGGTCGTGCACCTCTACGCCCTCGCGGAGGAGGGGGCGCGGGTCGAGCTCGAGGGGCAGCTCCCGGTCCGCGGCCTCGTCCGGCGCGACGAGCTCAAGGAGGTGCTCGTGAACCTGCTCGAGAACGCCCGGAACGCCGGGGCGTCGCGGGTGGCGGTGCGCGTCACGCCGGGCCGGCTCGAGGTGTCGGATGACGGGAGCGGCATCCCCGCCGCGCTCCTGCCGCAGGTGTTCGAGCCGCACTTCTCGACCACCTCGAGCGGCTCGGGGCTCGGGCTCGCGATCGTGAAGCGGCTCGTGGAAGGGTGGGGCGGGTCGGTCGAGCTGGCGAGCGAGGTCGGGCGCGGGACCGTCGTGACGGTCCGGTTCGCCGCGGCGGGCGGTTAACCTGGCGGGACGGCGCACGTCCTCCCGCGCGGGCGACGACGAATCCTTCAGGAGGTACGCATGACGCGGAGCATCTGGACGGCGGCGGTGGCCTGCCTGGCGGTCGCGGGCCCGCTCGCCGCGCAGGGTGGCGGGATGGGCGGCGGGGGCGGCATGGGCATGGGCGGCCCCGGCGGGATGATGGGCCCCAACGTGGAGCAGCTGCAGTCGCTGCTCAAGCTCGACGACGCGCAGCTCGCGCGCGTCCGGGCCATGGTGGACAGTTTCCGCAGCGAGACGGCGCCCCAGCGCGAGGAGGCGCAGCGGCGCTTCCAGGAGATGCGCGCCGCGCGGCAGGGCGGGGCGAGCGAGGATTCCCTCGCGAAGCTCCGGTCGAACGCGATGGCCGCGATGATGGACCTGCGGCAGCGGACCGACGTCCTCGAGGAGCGCATCGTGACGGTCCTCACCCCCGAGCAGCAGAAGGCCTTCGCGGCGTGGCGCGAGGAGCGCCGCGCGCGCATGCAGGAGCGGATGGGGCAGGGGATGGGCGGCGGGCGCCGCCCGTAGCGGCGCGACGGGGCACCGGCCGGCGGCGCCGCGATACGCGCCGGGCCATGCGCGGGGCGCAGGGTTGGGAGTCACCAGCCCGGCGCCCCGCATGCTTGCCCGCCTCCGCTCCGCCGCCGTCCTCGGCGTGGATGCCTACCTCGTGGACGTCGAGGTGGACATCGCGAACGGCCTGCCCGCCTTCGCCACCGTGGGCCTGCCGCAGGGGGCGGTGAAGGAGGGGCGGGAGCGCATCGGCGCGGCGCTGCAGAACGCCGGCTTCGACTTTCCCCTCCGCCGCATCGTCGTGAACCTCGCCCCCGCCGATCGCCCCAAGAGCGGCTCGGCGTTCGACCTGCCCATCGCGCTCGGCGTGCTCGCGGCGAGCGGCCAGCTGCCGGCGGCACCGCTCGAGGGCGTCGTCGCCGCCGGCGAGGTCGGCCTCGAGGGGGACCTGCGCCCGGTCCGCGGGGTGCTGCCGATGGCGCTCGCGGCGCGCGCGGCCGGCGCGCGCCTCCTGCTCGTGCCGCAGGCGAACCTCGACGAGGCCTCGGTGGCCGACGGGCTCGCGGTGCTCGGGGCGCGGACACTCCGCGAGGTGTGCGAGTGGGCGCGCGGCGCGGGGCCGCTCGAGGGCCGGTCCGGCGATCCGCGCCGCTTCCTCCGCGCCGAGGCGGGGGGCGGGCCCGACCTCGCCGACGTGCGCGGCCAGTTCGCCGCGCGGCGCGCGCTCGAGGTCGCCGCGGCGGGCTCGCACAACCTCCTGCTCGCCGGCCCGCCCGGCTCGGGGAAGACGATGCTCGCGCGCCGCCTGCCCGGCATCCTGCCCGCGATGACGCTCGAGGAGGCGCTGGAGACGACGCGCGTGCACAGCGTCGCGGGGCTCCTCGGTCCGGCGCGCCCGCTCTGCGCGGAGCGCCCCTTCCGCGCGCCGCACCACACCGTGAGCGATGCGGGGCTGGTGGGCGGCGGCTCCCCGCCCAGGCCGGGCGAGGTGAGCCTCGCGCACGGCGGGGTGCTCTTCCTCGACGAGCTGCCCGAGTTCCGCCGGAGCGTGCTCGAGGCGCTCCGCCAGCCGCTCGAGGACGGGGTCGTGACCCTGAGCCGGGCCACGACGTCGCTCGCCTACCCGGCGCGCCTCCTCCTCTGCGCCGCGATGAACCCCTGCCCCTGCGGCTGGCTCGGCGACCCGTCGCACCGCTGCGCCTGCCCGCCGGCGGCGGTGGCGCGCTATCGCGGGCGGCTGTCGGGGCCGCTCCTCGACCGCATCGACCTGCACGTCGAGGTGCCGGCGATCCCGTTCCGGGACCTCGCGGGGGAAGGGCAGGGGGAGTCGAGCGCGGCGGTGCGCGGGCGGGTGGAGGCGGCGCGGGACCGGCAGCGCCATCGGTTCCGGGGCGCGGTGGGCGTGCACGCCAACGCGCACATGGGCGCGCGCGAGGTGCGCCGGCACTGCCGGGTGGACGCGGCGGCGGAAGGGCTGCTCCGGACGGCGCTCGCGCGGCTCGGGCTCTCCGCGCGCGCGTACCACCGGGTGCTCAAGCTCGCGCGCACGATCGCCGACCTCGCGGGCCAGGACGCGATCGCGGCGGAGCACGTCGCGGAAGCGATCCGGTACCGGGCGCTCGATCGCACGCTGCCGGAGGAGGGGGGCGGGGCCCGGGTGGCGGGCTGAGGAAGCCGCTACCCCTCCGCCGCCCGCGCGAGCCGGTCCCGCACCCCGTCCCACTCGGCCTCGGCGGGCACGACCGGCGCCAGGATCCGGCTGCAGCCCGCGTCATCGAGGGCGTGCAGTGCCGCGTAGAGGCCGCGCGCGAACCCCGCCGCGTCCGCGGGGAGCCACTCGACCCGCACGCCGGGCGCCGGGTCGAGCGGGAGGCCCTCCCACGCCACGACGCCCAGCGCTCGGCTCCCGGGCTCGCGGACGCGCAGCGCTAGTTCCGCGGGCGTCACGATCCGGAGCGGGGCCCGTGGCGCGTAGTGCCGCTCCACCTGGCCCGGCGAGAGGCGCGGGGCCTCGCCCGATGCGTCGGCGGTGGCGAGGTCGAGCGGTCCCACCACGGCCTCGAGCTCGGGCCGCGAGATGCCGCCCGGGCGGAGCACGGCGGGCCGCGCGCCCGTCAGGTTCACCACCGTGGACTCGATCCCCACCGTCGTCGCTCCTGCGTCCACGATCAGGTCCACGCGGTCGCCCAGGCTCCGCTCGACGTGGTCCGCGGTCGTCGGCGAGAGCTCCGTGTACCGGTTGGCGCTCGGCGCTGCCACCGGCACGCCGGCCGCACGGATGATCGCGAGCGCCACGGGGTGTGCCGGCATCCGGAGCCCGACCGCGCCGAGGCCGGCGGTGACCTCGTCGGGTACGTGGTCGCGCTTCGGCAGCACGAGCGTGAGGGGGCCCGGCCAGAACCGCGCGGCGAGGCGGTCCGCGGTCTCGGGCCACGTCGCGGCGAGTGTCCGCGCCTGCGCCGCGTCGGCAACGTGCACGATGAGCGGGTTGAAGCTCGGCCGGCCCTTCGCCGCGTAGATCCGGCGCACCGCCGCGGCGTCGAGCGCATTCGCGCCGAGGCCGTAGACGGTCTCGGTCGGCAGGGCGACGAGCCCGCCCGCCCGGAGGATCTCCGCCGCGCGCCGCACCACCTCGGGGTCGGGGCGGTCGGGCGGGGTCCGGAGCCGGAGCGCCGCCACGCTACTCCTCCGGCCGGCGGCGGCGATCGCGCTTGACCGCGCTCCGCCGGCGCTTCGACTCGAGGCGGCGCTCCTTCGACGCGCGGCTCGGCTTCGTCGCCTTCCGCTTCTTGCGGGGCCGGAGCGCCGCGGCCACCATCGCCGAGAGGCGCGCGCGCGCCGCCTCGCGGTTCTGCAGCTGGCTCCGGTGCTCCTGCGCCACCACCCGGAGCCGCCCCTCGCCGTCGAGCCGCGACGCGAGGGCCGCGAGGAGCTGCGCGCGCTGCTCGTCGGAGAGCGCCCCCGAGCCGGCCACGTCCCACACGAGCTCGATCCGCGAGGCCGTCATGTTGACGTGCTGCCCCCCGGGCCCGCCCGCGCGCGAGGCGCGCACGAGGAGCTCGTGCCCGGGGATCATGAGGGCGGGAGAGACCGCCAGCGGCTGCTCGGCCATGGCCACGATGGTAGCCGCCGCCGGGCCCCCGCGCCACGGCGGCGCGCGCTTCCGTTGCCGTCCCCCCCGGTTACGTTACTGCCCATGACGGACCTCGGCGCGCTGCGCGCCCACCTGCAATCCCTCGGGCGCGTGCTGCTCGGCTACTCCGGCGGGGTGGACTCCGCCCTCCTGGCGGTCGTGGGCACGCAGGCGCTCGGCCCCGAGCGCTTCCTCGCGGTGATCGGCCGGAGCGCGTCGTATCCCGAGGCCCAGTATGCCACCGCGCTCGACGTTGCGCGGCGCTTCGGCGTCCGCGTCGAGGAGGTCGGCACCGAGGAACTGGCCGACCCGCGCTACCTCGCGAACCCCACCGACCGCTGCTACTTCTGCAAGATCGAGCTCTGGGGCCGCCTCGGCGCGCTCGCGCGGGCGCGCGGCTTCGACGCGGTCATCGACGGCACGAACGCCGACGACCTCGGGGAGCACCGGCCCGGCCTCCGCGCCGCGCAGGAGCGGGGGATCCGCTCGCCGTTCGCGGAACTCGGGTGGACCAAGGCCGACGTGCGTGCCGCCTCGCGCACCCTCGGCCTCCCGACGTGGGACGCGCCGGCGGCGCCCTGCCTCTCGAGCCGGGTGCAGTACGGACTCGCCATCACGCCGGAGCGGCTCCGGCAGGTGGAAGCGGGCGAGGCGTGGCTCCGCGCCGCCGGCGTGACGGGCGACCTCCGGGTGCGGCACCACGGGGACCGCGCGCGCCTCGAGGTGGCGCCGGCCCACTTCGACGCGCTGCGTGCCCGCTGGGCGGAGGTGGAGGCCCGGTTCGCGGAGCTCGGCTTCCAGGCCGTCGAGCTGGACCCGCGCGGCTACCGCCGAGGCAGCCTGCTCCCGGTCGCGGGCTGATGCGCCTCTTCGCCGCCGTGCCGCTCCCGGGCGCGGTGCGCGAGGCGCTCGCGGCGGCGCAGGCGCCGCTCCGCGAGGCGGGGTGGCCGGTGCGCTGGGTCGCGCCCGAGAGCCTCCACCTCACGCTGCGCTTCTTCGGCGAGGTGGAGCCCGGGCTCGCCGAACCGCTGGGTGACGCGCTCGCCTCGGCGGCGGCGGGCACGGGGCCGCTTCCCCTGTCGCCGCTCGGCATCGAGGCGTGGCCCGTCGGGCGCCGTGCGCGCCTCCTCTGGCTCGCGCTCGATCCGGTGCCGGCGCTCGAGCTCCTCGTGCACCGGCTCGAGTCGGCGGTCGCGAACCTCGCCGTCGCGCCGTCGGAGGCGGCGTTCCGCCCGCACGTGACGCTGGGACGCCTCGCGCATGGGGAACGGTTGCCGGGGGACGCGGCCGCGCGGGTCGGGCGCCTCGCGGTGCCGGAGGCGTTCCTCGCCACCGAGGTGGTACTGTACGAGAGCCGGCTGCAAGGGGGGCCCCCGCGCTACCTGGCGCGGCGGAGCGTGACGCTCTGAACCACGGGAGCAGGCGATCGCGATGGCGCACCGCATCCTGATCATCGATGACGAGCCGGGGATCCGGCAGGCCCTCAAGCAGGTGCTCGAGTACGAGGGCATGGAGGTGCGCACCGCGGGCTCGGGGGGCGAGGGGATCACCGCCTATCCCGAGTTCCGGCCGCACCTCACCTTCCTCGACGTGAAGATGGCGGGCCTCGACGGCCTCGACACCCTCACCCGCCTCCGCGAGCTGGACCCCGCCGCGATCGTGGTGATGATCTCGGGCCACGGCACCATCCAGGACGCGGTGCAGGCGACGCAGCGCGGCGCCTTCGACTTCCTCGAGAAGCCCCTCGACACCGACCGCCTCCTCGTCACCGTGCGGAACGCCCTCCGGCACGCGGAGCTCTCGGGCGAGAACGCGCGCCTCAAGGAGGCGGTCGGCGGCCGTTACGCCATGGTGGGCGAGGCCCCCGCGCTCGGCGAGGTCCGCGAGCTGATCGCCAAGGTGGGCCCGACCAGCGCCCGCGTGCTCATCACCGGCGAGAACGGCTCGGGGAAGGAGCTCGTCGCCCGCGCCATCCACGAGGCCTCGCCCCGCCGGGGCCGCGCCTTCATCGAGCTCAACTGCGCCGCGATCCCCTCGGAGCTGATCGAGAGCGAGCTCTTCGGCCACATGAAGGGCTCGTTCACCGGCGCCGTGGCGGACCGCGCCGGGAAGTTCGAGCAGGCCGACGGCGGCACCCTCTTCCTCGACGAGGTGGGCGACATGTCCCTCCCCGCGCAGGCCAAGCTGCTGCGCGTGCTGCAGGAGGGCGTGGTGACCCGGATCGGCGGCTCGAAGGCCATCGTCGTGGACGTGCGCGTGCTGGCCGCCACCAACAAGGACCTGCGCGAGGAGATCGAGGAGGGGCGCTTCCGCGAGGACCTGCTCTACCGGCTCAACGTGGTGGAGATCCGCGTCCCGCCGCTGCGCGAGCGCCTCGAGGACGTCCCCCAGCTCGTCCAGCACTTCACCGAGCAGCTCACCGCCACGGCCGGCGTCTCCGCGCGCCGCTTCGCCGACGACGCGCTCCAGCGCCTGCGGCAGCGGGGCTGGCCGGGGAACGTCCGCGAGCTGCGCAACGCGGTCGAGCGGCTCCTCATCCTCGCCTCGGGCCGGACGGTGACCGGGGCCGACGTGGACCGCCTGCTCCCCGGCGCCGACGAGGGCACGGGCGGCGGGTTCGCCGGCGAGCCGCACACCTTCGAGACGTTCAAGCAGGAGGCGGAGAAGAACTTCCTCATGCAGCAGCTGCGCGAGCACGACTGGAACGTCTCCGAGACCGCGCGCGCGCTGCGCATGCCGCGCTCCAACCTCTACAAGAAGATCGAGCGCTACGGGCTCAAGCGGGAATCGTGAGCGAGCAGCCGAGGGACTGGGACAAGGAGCTGGCCGAGATCGACCGGCTCATCGCGAAGGCACCGGCGCCGCCGGCGAAGGGCACGGCGTCGCCCGCCCCCGCGGCCGGCGGGCCTCGCGCCCTCCCCGCGCCGGGCGGTGCCCCGGCGCCCGCGGCCCCGCGCCCCGGGGGCTCGCCGTTCACCGCGTGGCTCCGCGTCGGCCTCGTGCTCGCGCTCGGCGTGGCGCTCCCGTTCTGGCCCTACGCACACCGCTGCGGCACCGCGCTCTTCCTCTACCTCGGCGCCGCCGGCATGCTGGTGCTGGGCGGCCTCTGGGGCGCCGTGACCACGTGGGACCGGCGCATGGGCCGGGCCCACGCCCTCTCGCTCGTCGCCACGCTCTGGGGCCTCGCCCTCGTCGCCGCCGAGGTCCTGCCGCGCGTCGGCTACGCGGCCCAGCGGCTCCCCTGGAGCTGCCCCTGACCGGTCGCCCGCGGCGCGCCGCGGGCGTCGTCCGGATCCACCCCGTCACGTTCTGGTACGGATCATGGCCAAGACTTTCCGCAACTTCATCGCCGGTGCCTGGGTGGCGCCGGGCACCGGCCGGTACTTCGAGAACCGGAACCCGGCGAACACCCGCGACCTGATCGGCCGCTTCCCCGACTCGGGGCCCGCCGACGTCGCGCGCGCCGTGGCCTCCGCCGAGCGCGGCTTCCGGCTCTGGTCCCGCACCCCGGCCCCGGCGCGCGGCGACGTGCTGCGCCGGGTCGGGGACCTGCTGGTCCGGCGCAAGGAGGAACTGGCCGACGCGATGACGCGCGAGATGGGCAAGGTGCTCGCGGAGACGCGCGGCGACGTGCAGGAGGGGATCGACACCGCCTACTACGCCGCGACCGAGGGCCGCCGGCTCTTCGGCCACGTGGTGCCGAGCGAGCTGCGGAACAAGTGGGCGATGAGCTACCGCCGCCCGATCGGCGTCGCCGGGCTCATCACGCCGTTCAACTTCCCGCTCGCGATCCCGACGTGGAAGATGTTCCCGGCGCTCCTCTGCGGGAACAGCGTGGTGCTCAAGCCGTCGGAGGACGTGCCGCACACCGCGCACCTCCTCGTCGAGATCCTCCTCGAGGCGGGCCTCCCGCCCGAGGTCGTGCAGCTCGTCCACGGCGGCGCCGAGGCCGGGAAGGCGCTGGTGGAGCACCCGCAGGTGGCGGTCGTCTCCTTCACGGGCTCCACCGACACGGGCAGCCTCATCGGCGCCACCTGCGGCCGGCTGCACAAGCGGCTCTCGCTCGAGATGGGCGGCAAGAACGCCATGATCGTCATGGACGACGCCGACCTCGACCTCGCCCTCGAGGGGGTCCTCTGGGGCGCGTTCGGCACCACCGGCCAGCGGTGCACGGCGACGAGCCGCCTCCTGCTGCACCGGAAGGTCCACGACCGCTTCCTCCGGAAGCTGGTGGACGCGGCGGAGGCGCTCCGCCTGGGCGACGGCCGCGAGCCGAAGACGCAGGTGGGCCCGCTCATCCACGAGGCGGCGCGCGAGAAGGTCGAGCGCTACGTGGAGGTCGGGAAGGCCGAGGGGGCGGCACTCCTCACCGGCGGCCGGCGGCCGCGCGGCGCGCGCCTCGGCGCGGGCTGGTTCTACCAGCCGACGATCTTCGCCGGGGTGAAGGCGGGGAGCCGCCTCGAGCAGGAGGAGATCTTCGGCCCGGTGCTGAGCGTCGTGCGGATCGGGTCGTACGACGAGGCGGTCCGGGTGAACAACGGGGTGAAGTACGGCCTCTCGAGCTCCATCTACACGCGGGACGTGAACCTCGCCTACCGCGCGCTGCAGGAACTCGACAACGGCATCACCTACGTCAACGCGCCGACGATCGGCGCCGAGGCGCACCTGCCGTTCGGCGGCGTGAAGGCCACCGGCAACGGCCACCGCGAGGGCGGCTGGGAGGTCTTCGAGTTCTACTCGGAGACGAAGGTCTGCTACGTGGACTACTCCGGCCGGCTCCAGCGCGCGCAGATCGACAACTACGATTGAGCCCGGTCCCGCCGGGGGCGGTTGCGCCCCCGGCGGGGGGCGGGTAAGGTTCGGGCAACCCGCCCTGGCGTCATCGCACGAGGTTCACGGTCCATGCGCCCCATGCAGGTCGGAACCGGGAAGCGCGGCTCCTCGTCCTCCGAAGAAGGCTCGCTCGACCAGTACCTCCGCGAGATCAGCCGCTACCCGCTGATCAACCAGGAGGAGGAGGTCCGCCTCGCCCAGCGCATCCGCGCCGGCGACGAGGAGGCCCTCGACAAGCTCGTGCGCAGCAACCTGCGGTTCGTGGTCTCGGTCGCCAAGAAGTACCAGAACCAGGGCGTCTCCCTCTCCGACCTGATCAACGAGGGCAACCTCGGCCTCATCCGCGCGGCCCACAAGTTCGACGAGACGAAGGGGATCAAGTTCATCTCCTACGCCGTCTGGTGGATCCGCCAGGCCATCCTCCAGGCGCTCGCCGAGCAGAGCCGCATCGTGCGCGTGCCGCTCAATCGCGCCGGCACCCTGCACCGGATCGGCCGCCGCTCCTCGATGCTCCTTCAGGAGCTGGGCCGCGAGCCCACCCCCTCCGAGATCGCCGAGGGAATGGACCTCTCCATGGAGGAGGTCGAGAAGACCCTCTCCATCTCCCAGAACCACCTCTCGCTCGACGCGCCGCTCACCCCGGGCGAGGACAACAAGCTCCTCGACTACCTCCCCGATACCCAGAACCCGGGGCCCGACAGCGACACCTTCGAGCACGCCCTCACCGAGTCCATCGAGGAGGTGCTGGGGACGCTCAAGGAGCGCGAGGCCAAGATCCTCCGCCTCTACTTCGGGCTCGACGGCCCGGAGCCGATGACCCTCGAGGAGATCGGCAGCCTCCTCGGCATCACCCGCGAGCGCGTGCGCCAGATCAAGGAGAAGGCGCTGAGCCGGCTCCGGCACGTGAGCCGCGCCCGCGCCCTCGAGAGCTTCCTCGGCTGATCCTGTCGGTCCATCCCCATCCTGTGCGCTGGATCACACGCGGCGTCCCGGCTTAACGCGGGGGCCCGCGGGCCGTCCCCGCTGCAGGACATGAGGCACCCGTTCACGTTCGCGGCCCGGCCGCAGGAGGATGTCATGACCCGTCTCGCTCGCGTGCTCGCCACGGCGACCCTCGTCGCCCTCATTGCGGCCCCGCTCGCCGCCCAGGACACCGCCAAGGCCCGCCAGCAGGGGCGCCAGATGGAGCGGCAGGGCGAGCGGATCGAGCGGCGCGGCGAGCGCCAGGACCGCCACGGGGAGCGCATGCAGCGGCAGGGGGAGCGGATGGAGCGCCAGGGGGAGCGCATGCAGGATCGCGCCGACCGCCAGGCCGCCAAGGGGCACGACAGCGCGGCGGCCGCGCTCGATCGGGCCGGGGAGCGTCGGGAGGCCCACGGCGAGCATCGCGAGAAGCGCGGGGAGCGGGTCGAGCGGCGGGGGGAGCGCAAGGAGCGGCGCGGGGAGCGCATCGAGCGCCAGGGCGAGCGCAAGCAGGACGGGAAGTAGCGCGCCGGCCGGGCCGGCGCGACACGCGAACGGGTGGGCGGCCTGGCCGTCCACCCGTTCGGCGTTCCGGGGCGCGCGTTCAGCGCGCGGCGCGCAGGACCGCGGCCACCTGCTCGAACTCGATCAGGAAGGCGTCGTGCCCGTACGGGGTCGTGATCTCGGCGTAGCGCGCGGCGGCCCCGGCCGCCCGGTACGCCTCCACCCAGCCCCGCACCTCGGCGGCGGGGTACAGGATGTCGGTGTCGATGCCGACACCGACCACCTCGCCCACGCGCTCCCGCGTGGCCCGCGCCGCCGCGGCGAAGTCGCCGACGTCGTGCGCGTCCATCGCGCCCATGAGCGCCACGTAGCTGCGCGCGTCGAAGCGCGCGACGAGCTTCTCGCCGTGGCGCCGCAGGTAGTGCTCCACGTCGAACCGCCCGGGGACCCGCGTGGCGCCGCGCCCGAACCGCTCGTCGAACTCGAGCGCCGAGCGGTACGTGATCATCGCGATCGCCCGGGCGGCGGCGAGCCCGCGCTCCGGGCCGCGCCCGGGCGGGTAGCGGCCACCCTCCCAGGCCGGGTCGGCCTCGATGGCGAGCCGCTGCGCGGCATTCCAGCCGATCGCCTGCGCCCCCGTCCGGGCCGGCGCCGCGAAGACGACCAGCCGGTCCACCGGTACCGGTGAGAGCCGGCCCCACTGGAGCGCGACCATCCCGCCGAGCGAGCCGCCGGTGGCGAGTGCCAGGCGGCGCACGCCCAGGTGCTCGAGCAGCGGCGCGTGCGCGCGGGCGAGGTCGGCCGTGGTGAGGGCGGGGAAGGCGCCGTCGAACGCCGCGGCGGGGCCGCTCGAACCGTAGCAGCTGCCGAGCAGGTTGGCCGCGATGACGGGATGGCGGTCGGTGTCGAGGGGGCGCCCCGGCCCCACGAGCGGCTCCCACCAGTCGTCCACGTCCGCGCTGCCCGTCAGCGCGTGGAAGACAAGGATCGCCCCCTCGCGGGCGCGCCGCGGGTCGCCCAGCACCCGATAGCGGAGCACCGCATCCGGAAGCACGTCGCCCCGCTCGGTGCGGAAGGCACCGAGCGGGAACGTGGCGGCCGCACCGGACGGGAGCGCGGACGGGCGGGGCTGGCTCACGACGGACATCGCGGCCCCCGCCCGCGGCCGCGAGCCGGGTGGCCGGCCATCACGCCGTGGCGCCCGCGGCGGCGGGGGTGGTGGTGACGCCGGCCGCGGCGGCGAGCGCCTGGTCCAGGTCGGCGATGAGGTCGCGCACGTCCTCGAGCCCGACCGACAGGCGGATCAGCTCCGGGACCACGCCCGTCGCCCGCTGCTGCTCGGGGGTGAGCTGCTCGTGCGTCGTGGACGCGGGGTGGATGATGAGCGACTTCGCGTCGCCCACGTTCGCGAGGAGCGAGAAGAGCTTCACGTGGTCGATCACCTTCCGCGCGACCGCCGAGCCGCCCTTCACGCCGAAGGTGAGCACCCCGCCGAAGCCGCCGGTGAGGTACTTCTTCGCGTTCGCGTGCTCGGGGTGCGTCTCGAGGCCCGGGTAGCTCACCCACTCGACGCGCGGGTCCTGCTGGAGCCAGCGCGCCACCGCGAGGGCGTTCTCGCTGTGCCGCTGGATGCGGAGCGGGAGCGTCTCGAGCCCCTGCAGGAACAGGAAGGCGTTGAAGGGCGAGAGCGCGGGGCCGAGGTCGCGCAGGAGCTGCACCCGCAGCTTGATGATGTACGCCAGGTTCCCGAACGTCTCGGTGTACACGAGCCCGTGGTAGGAGGGGTCGGGCGACGAGAACTCGGGGAAGCGCCGCCGCGCGGCGGGGCTCGCCCAGTCGAAGCGGCCGGCGTCCACCACCACGCCGCCGATCGAGGTGCCGTGCCCGCCGATCCACTTGGTGGCGGAGTGGATGACGATGTCCGCGCCGTGCTGGATCGGGCGCGCGAGCGTGGCGGCGCCGAAGGTGTTGTCCACGACGAGCGGGATCCCCGCCGCGTGCGCGATGTCGGCGAGCGCCTCGAAGTTGGGGACGTCGAGCCGCGGGTTCCCGATCGTCTCGACGTAGAGGAGCCGCGTCCCCGCGTCGATGGCGGCGCGCACCGCGTCGAGGTTGTGGATGTCCACGAACTTCGTCGTGATCCCCCACTTGGGCAGCGTGTACGCCAGCAGGTTGTAGGTGCCGCCGTAGAGCGTCTGGCTCGAGACGAGGTTGTCGCCCGCCCGCACGAGGTTGAGGATCGCGAGCGTCTCGGCCGCCTGGCCACTCGCCACCGCGAGCGCCGCCGCGCCGCCCTCGAGCTCCGCGACGCGCTTCTCGAACACGTCCGTCGTCGGGTTCATGATGCGGGTGTAGATGTTCCCGAATTCCTTGAGCCCGAAGAGGTTCGCCGCGTGCTCCGTGCCGTTGAAGACGTAGCTCGTGGTGGCGTAGATCGGGACGGCCCGCGCGTTCGTGGCGGGGTCGGGGGACTGGCCGGCGTGGATGGCCAGCGTGTCGGGGCGGTAGGTCATGGTCGGGCTCCTCGGGCGGTTCGGCGGTTCGGATGTCGTGGTCCACGGAAAACGATCGGGCCCGGTCTCACCGAGTGGACCGGGCCCGAGGTGCCGAGGGAAGGGGCTGAGCGGCTCAGCCGGCTTCCGGGTCACGTGCGCGGGACGCCATCCACTCTCCGGGAGAGCGACGGATTCGCATGCCGCGACACATACAGCCAAGCCGGATCGTCATGAGCCAAGACGCCTGCAAAGTCCCCGGAAACGAAAAACCCCTCGAGCCGGAACTTCGGGAGCCCGAGGGGTTGCCTCGGCTCTTTAGCGAGTTGGTTCGGGCTGACGCCCGGGCGGTCGCAAGTGGCCTGTAAATCCACCGCCCAACTATCCGCACGCTACAGCCCGGCGGCCGCGCCGTCAAGAGGGGCCGCCGCCGCGAGCCCTTCACCCTTGGCGCGCACGTGGCGATTCTTCACGCGTCACCACCCGAACCCGCACCCGCGCATGGCCACGACCTGTTCCTTCGACATCTCCACCGGTGCCGACCTCCAGGAGGTCGACAACGCGGTCAACCAGGCGCTGAAGGAGGTCGCGCAGCGCTACGACTTCAAGGGGAGCCGCTGCACCATCGAGTTCGACCGCGCGAAGGCCGAGATCCGGCTCGCCGCGGACGACGAGTTCCGGATGGACGCCCTCATGGACGTCCTCCGCGGCCGACTCATCAAGCGCGGCGTGCCGGTCAAGAACCTCAAGCCGGGCGACCTCGAGGCGGCGAGCGGCGACACCGTGCGCCGGACGGTGGCGCTCACGCAGGGGATCCCGCCCGAGACGGCGAAGAAGATCCAGAAGGCGGTGAAGGAGGGGGGCTTCAAGAAGGTGCAGGCCGCCATCCAGGGGGATGAGCTCCGCGTCTCGAGCCCGTCGAAGGACGAGCTGCAGCAGGTGATCGCCCACCTCCGCGCCCAGGACTTCGACATCGAGCTGCGGTTTGGCAACTTCCGCGGCTAGGGCAGCGGCGCTCGCGCTCGCCCTCGCCGCCGCGGCCTGCATCCGGACCGACGGCGGGGTCGCGCCGCTGCCGATCCCGGCCCCGCCCGCCGGCGGCGAGCCGGCGATCCGGATCGGGCTCCTCACCGGCGGAGCCCGCATCACCCTGGGTGGCGGCGGCGCACTTCGGCTGGTCGAGCCCGACGGCGCGCTGCGCGCGCGGCTCGACTCCGCCGCCACGGCCACGGCGGTGCCCGGGACGGGGGGCATCGCCGTGATGCCGGCGGCGGGACCGCGGGTCGCGGCCGAGCAGCTCGTCGTGCTCCCGGAACGGGCCGGGGGCCTCGTCCGGGTGAACGGGCGCGACTACCGCGGCGACCTCGTGCTCCTGCGCGACCGGGACGGGCTCACCGTCGTCAACCGGACGGGCCTCGAGGCGTACCTCGCCGGCGTCGTCAACGCCGAGATGGGCCAGCGCGCGCCCGCCGACACCGAGGCGCTCCGAGCGCAGGCGATCGTCTCGCGGACCTACGCGATCCGCAACCTCGGGCGCTGGGAGGCCGACGGCTTCGACCTGCGCGCGACCGTCTCGGACCAGGCGTACGGCGGGGTCGGCACCGAGACGCCGCTCGGCCTCGACGCCGTCGCCGCGACGCGCGGGATGGTCCTGACCTTCCAGGGCGAGCTGGTGGACGCCTTCTTCTTCTCGACCTGCGCGGGGCGCACCGTCCGCGGCAGCGAGGTCTTCCGCTGGGCGGAGCGGCCCTACCTGCGCTCGATCGCGGACGTGGACGCCGCGGGCGAGGCCTACTGCCGCCTCTCGCCGCGCTACCGCTGGCGCGAGGAGTGGTCGGGGCCGGCCCTGGTCGCGGCGCTGCGGAAGACGCTCCCCAACCTCGCCGGCATTGCCCCCGCGGCGGTGGACGAGGTGCGGGACATCCGCACCGACGCGCCGACGCCGTCGGGCCGGGTGGGGGCGCTCGTCGTGACGTTCCGCCACCGCGTGGTGCGCGTCGAGGGTGCGCCGCAGGTGCGGCAGGCCCTTCGGCCCGCGTCGGGCGACCTGCTCCGGAGCGCGGCGTTCGACCTGGCCGCCGAGCGGCGGCAGGGACGGGTCGAGCGCCTCGTCGCGGAGGGCCGCGGTGCGGGCCACGGCGTGGGGTTCTGCCAGTGGGGCGCCGTCGGCCGCGCCCGCGCGGGCCAGCGTTACCAGGAGATCCTCGCCGCCTACTACGCGGGGACGGCGATCACCCGGCGGTACTGAGGAGGGGACGAGCGATGAGCGAGCGGCTGCGGGTGGCGATCATCGGGGCGGGGGCGGTGGTGCAGGTGGCGCACCTCCCGGTGCTCAAGAAGCTCAAGTCGGTCGAGGTCGCCGCGATCTGCGACCCCGACCTCCCGAAGGCGAAGGCCCTCGCCAACCGCTTCGGCGTGCCCGACGCGTTCACGGACATCGAGGAGGTGCTCAACTTCGAGTCCCTCGACGCCCTCGTCGTCGCGTCGCCCAACCACCTGCACGAGGCGCACGTGCTCGCGGCGCTCGCCGCGGGGCTGCACGTCCTCGTGGAACGGCCGCTCGCGCTCACGGCGGCCGGCGCGCAGCGGATCCAGCGCGCCGCGGAGAAGAAGGGGCGCACCGTCCTCGTCGGGATGAACCAGCGCTACCGCGCCGACGCGCAGCTCGTGCGCGGCTTCGTGCAGGGCGGCGAGCTGGGCGAGGTGGAGAGCGTGCGCGGGTCGTGGCACACCTTCCGCCCGAGCCGGCAGCAGCTGGGCTGGCGCCTGCGGCGCGACCAGGCGGGCGGGGGGGCGCTGCTCGACCTCGGGCTCTCGATGATCGACCTCGGCCTCTGGCTCGCCGGCAACCCGGTGCCGGTGCGCGTGAGCGCGTCGTGCGAGCAGCCCACCCGCGAGCGCGGCGTCGAGCACTGGGGGAGCGTCTTCCTCGTCTGCGAGAAGGGCGTCTCGCTCTTCGTGGACGTGACGTGGCACCACATGGGGGAGGGCGAGCGCTTCGGCCTCGGGCTCCGGGCGAGCCGGGGGGCCGCCTCGGTGAACCCGCTCACGGTGTGGAAGGAGCTCCACGGCGTCCCGACCGACGTCTCGCCGTCCACCTCCACGGGGCGCGAGAACGCCTTCCTCGCCTCGTTCCGGGCGGAGTGGGCGCACTTCCTCGCCATCCTCGGGGGGCAGGCGAAGGCCCCCGACCTCGCCGAGCAGGTGACGCTGCACCGGATCATGGACGCGGTGTACCGGTCGGCGCAGGACGGTCGCGACGTGACGCTGTGAGGGGGCGCGTCCTCCGCGCCGTGGCGGCGCTCCTCCTCGCCGCCGCCCGGCCCGGTCGCGCCGTGGCCCAGGGCGGCCCCGCCGCGGCCGCGCCGGCCGAGCCGGGCAGCGAGCTCGCGGTGGCCATCCTCACCGTGGGCCCGGGCCCCGAGGTGTGGGAGCGCTTCGGGCACAACACCATCATCGTCAGCGACCGCCGCGCGGGCACGAGCCTCTCCTACAACTACGGCCTGTTCGACTTCGCGCAGGAGAACTTCATCCTGCGCTTCATCCAGGGCCGCATGTGGTACGCGATGGCGGGCCGGCCCACCGAGCGCGACCTCGACCTCTACCGCTGGCGCGACCGGTCCATGTGGGTGCAGGAGCTGGCCCTCACGCCGGCGCAGAAGCTGGCGCTGCGCGACTTCCTCGCGTGGAACGACACCGACGCCCACCGCGGCTACCGCTACGACTACTACCGCGACAACTGCTCGACCCGCGTCCGCGACGCCCTCGACCGGGTCCTGGCCGGCGCCCTGCGCGCCCGCTTCGACACCGTGTCCGTCGGCGTGAGCTACCGCTGGCACACCCGCCGCCTCGCGCAGTCCGACCCGCTGCTCCTCACGGGCATGATGTTCGTCGAGGGACACCCGGTGGACGCGCCGCTCAGCGCCTGGGAGGAGATGTTCCTCCCGGTCCGCATGATGGACCACCTCCGCGCCATGCGCGTCCCCGGCCCCGACGGGGCGCCGATGCCGCTGGTGCGGGCGGAACGGCAGCTCTTCCAGAGCAGCCGCTTCCCCGAGCCCGCCGCGCCGCCCGACTGGCGGCTCCGCATGCTCGTGATCGGCGCGTTCGTGGGCGGGCTCGCGTGGCGCGCGGGCGTGGCGGGTCGAAGGGCGCGGTGGGGGCGGGTGGCCTACGGCACGGTCGGCGCGGCGCACGGGCTCGTCACGGGCGTCGCCGCCCTCATCGCGGCGGGGCTCTGGGCCTTCACCGACCACGCCGTGGCGCGGCAGAACGAGAACCTGCTGCAGCTCGTGCCGCTCACCCTGGCGCTCGTGGTGCTCGCCCCCGCGCTCGCCGCGGGGCGCCCGTGGGCCCGCCGCGCGGCGCCGGCGGTGGCCGCCGTCGGCTTCGCCTGCTCGGCCCTCGGCCTCGCCCTCAAGCTCCTGCCCGCCTTCCGCCAGGCGAACGTCGAGCAGGTGCTGCTGGCCCTCCCCATCCACCTGGGCGTGCTGCTCGGCGCCCTGGCGCTCGCGCGCGGGCCCGCCGCCGCCGGCCACGCCGCCTAGGGCCGCCGCCACACCTCCGCCGCAACGAAGAGCCGCAGCAGCTCGGCGTCCACCGCGCCCAGCCGCGCCTCGTCCTCCAGCACGCCGAGGGCGCGTTCCGCCGCCATCGCCGGCTTGTAGGGCCGGTCCTGCGCGGTGAGGGCGTCGAAGACGTCGGCGATCGTCATCATGCGCGTCTGCACCGGGATCGCGTCGCCGCGCACGCCGCGCGGGTAGCCGCTCCCGTCGAGCTTCTCGTGGTGCCCGAGGGCGATCTCCGGCACGCCCCGGAGCCCCGGCGTCCAGGGGATGCGCTGCAGGAAGCCGTACGTGTGCGTGACGTGGCTCTCGATCTCCTGCCGCTCCGCGTCGTCGAGCGTGCCGCGCCGGATGCTGAGTAGCTGGAACTCCTGCGGCGTGAGGAACGGGCGCGAGCGCCCGTCGAGCCCCTCGTAGGTGCGTGCCGCGAACGCCGCGAGGGCGCGGTGGGCCTCCCCCTCGGGCTCGACGAGCATCGCCGGCTCGTTGCAGCGTTCGACCGTCTCGAGGAAGCGCGCCAGCTCGGCCAGCTCCGCCCGGTGTGCCGCCTCGAGGGCGGGCAGGCGCGCCGCCCCCGCCGGTCCCTCGCGGAGCAGGGCCTCCGCCCGTGCCCGCTCGAAGCGCCGCTCGGCGTCCCGCACCAGCGTCTCGTGCCGCTGCCGGACCAGCTCGAGCCCCCCGGCGTAGAGCTTCTTCCCCTTCACGAGCACGTGCTCGCGCACCCCCACCTTGCCGAAGTCGTGGAGGAGGGCGGCGTAGCGGAGCTCGCGCAGGTGGTCGGCGGTGAAGCGCGTCGCGGCGTAGGGCCCGGCGTCGTGGCGGTCCACGGCCTGCGCGAGGCCCACGGTGAGCCGGGCGACGCGCTCGGAGTGCCCGAAGGTCGTCGGGTCGCGCTGCTCGATCGCGAGCACGGCCGCGCGCACGAAGCCCTCGAAGAGCCGCTCGATCGCCTCGTGCAGCTGGCTGTTCTCGAGCGAGACGGCGGCCTGCCCCGCGAGCGCGCGCGCGAGCCGGACGTCGTGCTCGTCGTAGGCGCCGACCCGCGCCTCGACGTCCGCCGCGTCCCCCAGCGGGCCGCCGTCGTCGCAGCGGCGGTTGATGAGCTGGAGGACGCCGATCACCTCGCCCTGGTGGTTCGGCATCGGCACCACGAGGAGGGAGCGGGTGCGGTAGCCGGCCTGGTCGTCGATGGCGCGGTGGAAGGCGTACGGCGCGTCCGCCGGCAGCGCGTACGCGTCGGCGATCACGAGGGGCGCCCCCGTCTCCGCCGCCCAGCCGGCGAGCGAGCGGCGGTCGAGCGGGAGGGTGCGCTCCTCGAACGGCAGGCCGGGGCGCGAGGCGTTCTGGACGAGGGCGAAGCGGAGGCGCCGGCCGCCGTCCTCGCCGCGCTCGACGAGGTAGAGGCTCCCCGCGTCGGAATGCGTGACGTCGCGGGCGAGCGTCAGGATGCGCGCGAGCAGGGTGTGGTAGTCGCGCTCGGTGAGGAGGCTGATCCCGATCTGGGTGACGTCGCCGAGCTCGTCGGCGCGCCGGGCGAGCTCGCGCGCCTGCTGCGCCGCGCGGAAAGCGCCACGGAGGCCGAGCAGCCAGGCCCGCCCGCCGAGCGCGTCGGGCAGCACGGCCGCGACGTGCGCGGCGACGGCGTCGGGCAGCGTGTCGGGCGGTGCGGCGGCGAGCGCGAGCGCGACCCCCTCCGGCGCGAGGCGCGCCAGCACCGCGGCGTCGCCCGGTCCGAGCGTGGCGGGGTCGGCCAGAAGCACCGTGGGCCGCCCGTCGGGGACGATCCCGTCGAGCGGCCCATGGGGCGCGAGGGCGATGCCGGCCGCCTCGAGGGCGGCGCGGCGGGC
>JBAIWX010000058.1:0-45066 GCA_037916975.1 Gemmatimonadales bacterium | reverse complement strand
AGCCGCTTTCGCCCAGTCCCAGGCCACGACCGGCGTCATCGAAGGGACGGTGACGGACGAAGGCGGCGTGGCGCTGCCCGGGGCGTCGGTCGCCGTCCGGAACACGGCGACGAACTTCGAGAAGACGACCGTCACCGGAGCGGACGGGCGGTTCCGGGCCCTCGCCCTCCCGCTCGGCCCGTACCGCGTGACCGTGAGCCTGAAAGGCTTCTCGACGCTCGTCCGCGAGGGCCTCGACCTCGCGGTCGGCCAGTCGATCAACCTGACGGGCCTCGCCCTGACGGTGACCCAGAAGGTGGAATCCGTCACCGTCACGGCGGCGGCGCCCGTCGTCGAGACGACGCGGACGGAAGGCTCGACCCAGATCGACTCGGCGGCGATCAAGGGCCTCCCGAACAACGGCCGCAACTTCCTCGACTTCGCGAAGCTGACGCCGGGCGTGTCCATCGTGCAGGGGCCCGACGGCGACGAGATGACCGTCAACGGCCAGAAGGGCATCCAGAACAACGTCTCCGTGGACGGCGCGGACTTCAACAACCCGTTCTTCGGCGAGCAGCGCGGCGGCCAGCGCCCCGCGTTCACCTTCAACCTGGACGCGGTGCAGGAGATCGTGGTCGTCTCGCAGGGCTCGAACGCGGAGTTCGGCCGCTCGGGCGGCGGCTTCGTGAACGTCATCACCAAGTCGGGCACGAACGAGTTCCACGGCTCGCTCCACTACTTCGGGAAGTACGACCCGCTCTCGGCCAACTTCGGGCACACCTTCCCCGACGGCTCGAAGACGGGCTTCTCGCCCGACTTCGGCCAGACGCAGCTCGGCTTCACCCTCGGCGGGCCGATCGTGAAGGACAAGGCGTTCTTCTTCGTCGCCTACGACCAGCAGATCGGGCGGGAGACGAAGCAGAAGACCCGCCTCGGCCTCATCGACCCGGCGCTCGTGGCCTTCACCGACACCGCCTTCGGCGGGGCGCTCGCCGGCGACTTCGGCTCGATCCGGCGCACGAACGACGCGCGCGCCCTCCTCGCCAAGGTGGACATCCGGCTCTCGCCGAAGCACGACTTCTCCCTCAAGTACAACTACACGTACTCGAACCAGGAGAACGGGACCTTCGACGTGGACCTCTGGGGCCGGAGCGCGAACGGCCGCGAGCGTGACTGGTCGAACGCGCTCAATGGCAGCCTCCGCTCGCAGCTGAGCTCGGCCGTCACCAACGAGTTCCGCTTCCAGCTCGCGCGCGAGGACCGGCCGCGCCCCTACGACGGGCCCCGCAACCCGGCCACCGGCCGGCCGTTCCCGGACACCGACATCTCGTTCGCCGGCTTCCGCATCGGCCAGCCGTTCTTCCTGCCGGTCCAGTCGCACGACACCCGCATCCAGGTCCTCAACAACACCTCGTTCGTGAGCGGCAACCACCTCTTCAAGGCCGGCGCGGAGTGGAACCGCACGGAGGAGAAGCAGACGTTCATCGGCTTCGCGAACGGCCGCATGGCGTTCAGCTCGGTGCAGGGCTTCCTCAACTATGCCCGCTTCGGGAACCAGTACGTGGAGTGCTCGGACGGCTCGTCGAGCACCAGCGGCGCCTGCCCGACCGGCACCGACATCGTGGGCCCGGTGATCCTGTACCTCCAGCAGGCGGGCGTCGGCGGCCGTACCGTGGAGCAGGCGGGCACGCAGGCGATCCCGCAGCACGAGCTCGCGCTCTTCCTGCAGGACAGCTGGAAGCCGAGCCCGAAGCTCACGGTGGACTACGGGCTCCGCTGGGAGGCGCAGATCCAGCCGGCGCCGCTCACCCCGCCCGACCAGGTCTTCTTCGCCCCCTTCATCGGGCAGACGGTGACCAACGGCACCGGCACCTACCGGTTCCCCTCGAACGGCAAGATCCCGTCGTACTACAAGATGTTCCAGCCGCGCTTCGCCTTCAGCTACGACGTGAAGGGCGACGCCGCCACGGTGCTGCGCGGCAGCGCGGGCCTCTACTACGCGCGCATCCCGGGCCTCAACCTGGCGAGCTCGCGGAGTACGAACGGCTCGATCGGCCAGACGCTCTTCCGCAGCAGCAGCGCCAGCCCGTTCCTTGGCCCGCCGCCCAACTACGGCGAGCTGCTCACGCCGCCGTCGGGCGGGCCGTTCCGTCCCGACGTCTTCGTGTTCGACGAGAACTTCAAGAACCCGCGCACCTTCAGCGCGACGGTGAGCGTGGACCGCAAGGTCGCGAAGGACGTGGCGCTCTCGCTCAGCTACACCCACGCCCGCACCGACAACCTGACCCGGTTCATCAACCGGAACGACGCCGTGTTCGGGAGCCCGTGGTCCAACGGCCTTCCGGGCGACAACGGCATCGGCACCCTCACGACGGTGGAATCGTCGGCCCGCTCGCGGTACAACGGCTTCACCCTCGCCGCCCGCGGCAGCGCCGGCCGGAACTTCCAGTTCCAGGCGAACTACACCCTCGGGTTCGACAAGTCGGACGACGACAACGAGCGCGACCCGTTCACCTTCCGCTACGCGAAGGCCGACAACCTGAAGCCCGAGTACAACTGGAGCGACCGCGACCAGCGCCACCGCTTCAACGCCTGGTTCCTGGCCCGGATCCCCGGCGACATCTACCTCAACAACCGCATCTCCGCGGCGTCGGCCCAGCCGGCGTCCGAGAGCTGTGGCGCGCCCGGCTCGCCGCCGCGCGGCCAGCGCGCGACCCGCGGCGTGGACCGCCTCTGCGCCGACGGCACCGTCCTGACCCGCAACACGCTGCGGCGCGACAACGCGACGTTCACCTGGGACGTGCGGGTCTCGCGGCCCTTCATGCTCGGCCGCAGCCAGCTCGAGCTGATCGTCGAGGTGTTCAACCTCTTCAACAACGACAACTTCAAGGACCCCGCCTTCGGCGGCCTCTTCCTCAACTTCGACGGCACCATCCGCTCGGGGCTGGGCGAGCCGCGGCAGGTGCAGGTCGGCACCCGCTACGTGTTCTAGCGGCGCCCCCGCGCGCGGCGCGCCGGCCCGTCATCGCCCTCCCGGGGGCGGTGGCGGGCCGGCGCAGTTCAGGCTCGCGCGCACGCAGGGCCTGAGCGACGCTTCACCGCCGGTTCATGACCGCTCCATGAGGGAAGGATTATCGTCCGCCGCGACCTGACCTCGTCGTGTCGCGCGACCCCGTCCCCCGCATCCCGGAGCCCTGCATGCGCCGTCGCATCGTCGAATTCGTCCTCGCCACCACCCTCGCCCTCCCCGCCGCCCTCGCGGCGCAGTCATCCGCGACACCGTGGATCGTGCGCACGCGGGCGCTCGCGATCGTGCCGAATGCCTCGTCCACCCCCGCGGGCCTCGACGTGAAGTCGGCCGCGACGATGGAAGTGGACCTGAGCCGCGAGATCACGCCGTGGCTCTCGGCCGAGCTCATCGCCGCCACGGCCGCGCACGACGTGAAGGCGGGCGCGACGAGCCTGGGCTCGGTGACCCACCTCCCGCCCACGCTGCTCCTGCAGCTCAAGCCGGTGCAGCGGGGCACCGTGCACCCGTACGTCGGCGCCGGCGTGAACGTCACGTTCTTCTACAACAAGACCGGCGCCCTGAGTGCCCTCGACCTCGGCACCACCGTGGGCTACGCCGGACAGGTGGGCGTGGACTTCGACGTCGCGAAGAACGTGCTCGTGAACGTGGACGCCAAGTACATCCACATCAAGCCGGACGTGAAGGCGGCCGGCTCGACCGTCTACGAGCTCAAGATCAACCCCTTCGTGCTCGGCGTCGGCTTCGGCTTCCGCTTCTAGCGCACCCCGCCACCACGACGGCGAACGGGCGGGCCCGGCACTGCCGGACCCGCCCGTTGGCCGTGCAGGCGCCTGGCTGCTCAGCGCGTGCCGGACTCCTGCAGCGCCTCGAGCACCCGCTCCGCACGGCCCCGCTGCTCCGCGGACAGCACGGCGAGGGCCTGCCGGCGCGCCTCCGCGGCGCTCGTGAAGCGCGGCGCGGTGTTCTGCGGCTTGGAGCTGAGCCGCTGGAGCGCGTGCTCCTGGTCGAGCTTCGCGTGCAGCTCGTGCAGCGCGCGGAGCTGCGTCGGCGAGAGGGCGAGCGCCTCGCGCTCGGCGATGAGCCGCGCCACCACGGCGACGGGCGGGTCGCCGGCCTGCGCGGCCACGGTATTTCGGGCGAGCGCGGGGGCCGAGGTCACGACGGAGAGGGTGAGGGCGAGGAGGGCGATCTTCGTGCGCATGGCAAGACTCCAGGTCGGTCGTGTCGTGTCGATGGTGGTTACGCCGCGCGCAGCGGTGCGCACGGCGTCAGGGGCGCCGGGTGGCGCGCACGCGCCGGGGCACGGACCCGGTCGGGCCCGGCGCCCTTGGCGCGGGAAGGGTCAGGCTCTGGGAGGAGGAGGCTGGGGCGCCAGCGGGTCCGCCGGCGCGGGCGACGGGGCCGCGGGCAGAGGCTCCGCCGCGACGGCGTCGGCCATCGCCACCATGGGGACGGTGGCGGGCAGCGCGGGGTCGGCATCGAGGGTCGTACGCTCGCCGCGCTCGCCGTCCGGTGCGTCGGGGCACGATGCGTCCTGCAGCGCGCACGCCGGCGCACCGCCCTCGACCGACTGGGGACGCGGGGCGGCGAGCAGCAGGAGCTGCAGCGCAATGCAGGCGAGCGCGATTGCCGACTTCATGGATCAGAAATTAGGGCCACCCCGCGCCCGGCGGTAGGCCCGGCCGCCCGGGCCTGCCGGCGTCCTACCAGTCCCGGTCGTGACGCTGCCCGCGCTTCCCGGGACGACCTTCCTGGCTCGAGAGCTGTTCCCGCTCGATCGCATCGAGGAGGCGGCGCGCCTCGTTCGGGTCGAGCTCCTGCGCCGACTCGCCCTCGGCATTGCCCCGGCCGCCGCCCGCCATGGCGCCGATCGCGGTCTCGCGCTGCGAGTCGAGCCCCTCCTCGCGCCCGCCCTCGGAACCGGCCTGCGCCCGGCCGCCGCGCCCGGGAGACCCGGACGACTCGCGGTTGCCGCGGCGCCGAAGCGCGACCTCGAGGTTCCACTTGGCGTCGCGGTCGTCCGGGCGGAGCACCAGCGACTCGTCGAGCGCCGTCACGGCGTCGTCGAGCAGCTGGGGATTCTGCGGCGCCACCTCCGCCGCGCGGATCGCCGCGGTGCCGAGGTTGTAGAGCGCCTCCGCCCGCACCGGCGAGCCGGCGCTCGCGGCCGCACGGAAGCTCTTCATCGCCTCCTCGAACCGGCCGAGGCGCACCTCCGCGGTGCCGAGGTTGTAGCGTGTCACGGGATCGTCGCGGTGCGAGAGCGCCGACCGCCATCCCTCGCGCGCCGCCTTGAAGTCGCCGCGCGCGTAGGCCCGCTGCGCGCGGAGCCGGGCGACCTGGTCGGGGACGCACGCCGGTTGGGACACCGCCGCGAGCAGGACGAGCGCCGCCGCCGCCATGCGGCCCGCGCGCCGCGGTGCCGCCGCAACCGCGAGCTCGACCGCGAGCAGGAGCACCGCGGCGCCGAGCGGCCACTGGAAGTCCTCGCGGCGCTCGGGGGCGGCGCCGCCCTCGATCGGCCGGGCGCTGATGGCGCGCACCCCGTCCACCAGCCGGTCCACGGCACCGGCATCGTCCCAGCGCGCGTAGCGGCCGCCCGTCTCCTGCGTGATGCGCTTGAGCGCGTCCTCCTCGAGCTTCGACGCCACCGGCCGGCCGACGAAGTCCACGTGCCAGGGGCTCCCCTGGTCGCCCTTGTCGGTCGAGTCCGCCGGCACGAAGCCGCCCGCGAGCGAGCCCACGCCGATCGCGAACACGGGGACGTGCGCGCCCCGCACCTTCTCGACGCCGGCGGCCACGCGCTCCCAGCCGTCCTCGCCGTCGGAGATGAGGACGAGGGCCCGGTGCCCCTCGACGCCCTCGTGCGCGAAGGCCACCGTCGCCGTCACGAGCGGGGCGCCGAGGTTGGTGGATGGGTCGTCGAGGTTCCCGGGGCGCGCGGCGTCGAGGAAGCGCGTGAAGACCGCGTGGTCGGTCGTGAGCGGGAGCTGCAGGAAGGCGGTGCCGCCGAACACGACGAGGCCGAGGCGGTCGCCCGGGAGGCGGTCGGCGAGGTCGCGCGCGACCGCCTTCGCGCGGTCGAGCCGCGCGCCGTCGGCGTCGCTGACGGTCATGGAGCGCGAGAGGTCCACCGCCACCAGCACGTCGCGGCCGGTGCGCTCGCCGCCGCGCACGTCGCCGAACTGCGGCCGGGCGAGCGCCACGCACGCGAGCGTCACGGCGGCGACGCGCAGCAGGACGCGGAGCGCGCGGCGGCGGGGTGCCGGGAGGTCCCCGACGCGCGCGAGCAGCGCCGCGTCGCCGAGCGCCGCGAGCGCCGCGGCCCGCCGGGCCCGCTCGTGGCGCCAGCTCCAGAGCGCCGCCCCCGCCCAGGCCGCGGCGAGCGCGAGTGCGGCCGGCAGCGCGAACCCGCCCGTCACGGCACCCGCCGGAGCCAGGTGGCCTCGAGGAGCCGCGCCGCGCCGAGGCAGAGCACGCCCAGGAGGACGAGGCCGGGGAAGAGCTCGCGCCAGCGCCGCACCTCGCGGATCGTGACGTCGCGGCGCTCGAGCTTGTCCACCTGGCGGAGGAGGCTGTCGATCCCCGCGGGCGAGGTGGCCCGCGCGAAGCTCCCGCCCGTCCGGTCGGCCACGCGCCGGAGCGTCGCCTCGTCGCCCGCCGAGAGGCGTGCCGCGGTGCTCCGCACCGTCCAGACGCCGTTGAGCGCGACCTCGCCGGTGTCGGCCGAGGTGAGGCCGATCGCGTGCACCCGGACGCCCAGCGCGCGCGCCATCTCGATCGCCTCGGGGAGCGTCGGCTTCCCGGTGTTGTTGGCGCCGTCGGTGATGAGCACGATGCAGCTGGCCGCCGGCGGCAGCTGCTTGAGCTGGTTGAGCCCCGTCGCGATCGCGGTGCCGATGGCGGTCCCGTCCGGCAGCAGCCCGATGTCCACGTCGTCGAGCAGCCGGCCGAGGAGCCGGACGTCGTGCGTGAGCGGCGCCTGCAGGAAGGCCTTGCCCGAGAAGATCACGAGGCCCACGAGGTCGCCCTCGCGGCGCGTCACGAAGTCCTTGAGCACCGTGCGCGCGACCTCGACCCGGTTCCCCGGCTGGAAGTCGGTGGCCTTCATGCTGCTCGAGATGTCGAGCGCGACGATCACGTTGCGCGACTGGAGCCGCACGTCGTCGCGTCCCTCCGGCCACTGCGGGCGCGCGAGCGCCAGGACGAGGCAGGCGAGTCCCGCCGCCTCGAGCCACGGGAGCCGCCCCGCCCAGCGCGCGCGCCGGGTGCGGGGCGCCCCGGCGAGGAGGCCCGTCGCCGAGAACGCGACGGCGCCCTCCCGCCCGCGCCGGCGCAGCAGGAGCGCCACGACGGGCAGCACGAGGAGGGCGAGCACCCAGGGGTCAGCGAAGCGCACCGGCCGCCTCCGGCGCGTTCGCGCCCCGCCACGTTCCGAGGAGCGCGCGCGCCGCGCCGAGGAACGCCGCGGCGTGCGCCGCGTCGGGGCGGACCGCGGCGTATTTCACGAACTCGGCCACCTCCGCGACCTCCGCCGTCGGCGCGGCCACCGGCGCCGGCCCGATCGCGGCAAGCAGCTCGCGCCGCCCGGGACGCGGCCGCGGCGCGCGGCCGGTGGCGTAGAGGTAGTCGCGCAGGACGTCCATCACCTCGGCGTAGTGCCGTTCCACCTCGCCCCGCCGCGCGTAGCCCGCGCGCTCGATGTCGTCGAGGCGGCGGAGCGCGGCCTCGTACGCCGCCGGCGCCGTCGCCTCCCGGATGCCGGGGGCGAGGTCCTCGACGACCCGGCGCGCGCGCAGGCCGCGCCGGGCCAGCGGCACGGCGAGCAGGAGGAGCGCCACCCCCGCCGCCGTCCACCACGGCCACGTCGGCGCGGGCACGATCCCGTGGACGTCGTTCGCCGCCGGCGTGCCGGGTGGGAGGAGCTCCTTCACCTCCACCGCCTGCACCGCCGCGGCGAGCGGGTTGCCGCGGTCGGCCCCGATGCGCCGGAAGAGCACGCCGAACTGCGGCTCCTGGCGGCCGGGCCGGAGGAACTGGAGCCGCACGTCGCCCTCCCAGGTTCCCGGTCCCGTCTTCCGGAGGGTGTCGGCGGAGACGACGAGGACGCCCTCCGGCAGCGGGCCGAGGGGCTGCGGGACGGGATTCACGAAGCTGTGCTGCTGCTCGAGGTGGATCTTCGCGTGGTACGTGAGCACGTCGCCGACGAGCGCCGTGTCGCGCGCCGGCGTGAAGTCGAAGAACTGCGCCGCGGCGCGCGGGGCGCGCACGGCGAGGAGGAGCAGCGTGGCGGCGAGGGCCCGGCGCACGGCGGTCAGCGGCGGCGCGCCCGGCGGCGGAAGAACGCCGTCAGCGGCTCGGCGAACGACGCCGAGGCGTCGAGCGTGAGCAGGTCCGCGCCGGCGGCGACGATCTCGGTGGCGACGCGGTCGTCGAACGCCCGGCGCGCCGCGGCGTAGGCGGCGCGCACCGCGGGGTCGTCGGTGTCGGCGACGACGAGGGCGCCCGTCTCGGGGTCGCGCAGCGTCACGAGGCCCGCCGCCGGCAGCTCGCGCTCGAGCGGCTCGACCACCTGGATCCCGATCACGTCGTGCTTGCGCGCGAGACGGGCGAGCGGGAGGTGGAAGTCGGGGGACTGCCAGTCGGAGAGGATCGCGACCACGACCCGCTGCCGGAGCGACTGCTCGAGCTGCGTGAGTGCACGGTGCAGGTCGGTGCCGCGCGCGGCCGGGCGGTAGGAGAGGAGCTCGTGCAGCGTGCGGAGCGCGTGGCGCCGCCCCTTCCGGAGGGGCACCGCGTGCTCGAGGCGGTCGGTGAGGAACGCGGCGCCGGTGCGGTCGTTGCTCCGTGCCGCCGCCAGCGCGAGCACCGTGCCCACCTGCAGGGCGAGCTCCCGCTTGGTGCGTGCCCGGCTCCCCACGTCGCCGCTCGCGCTCACGTCCACCGCGATCACGAGCGCGAGCTCGCGCTCCTCGCGACGCACCCGCACGTGCGGGATCCCCAGGCGCGCCGTGACGCGCCAGTCCATGGCGCGGACGTCGTCGCCCGGCTCGTAGGTGCGGACGTCGGCGAACTCGACGCCGCGCCCCTTGAAGGCGCTCGCGTAGTTCCCCGCCACCAGGTCCCG
Organism: Gemmatimonadales bacterium; assembly: GCA_037916975.1. Taxonomy (GTDB): domain Bacteria; phylum Gemmatimonadota; class Gemmatimonadetes; order Gemmatimonadales; family GWC2-71-9; genus JAGGAG01. The sequence continues at coordinate 35,929 of JBAIWX010000058.1, read as the reverse complement.
CACGAGCCGCCGCGTGGCGAGCTCGAGCCGCCGGACCTCCGCCGCGACCTCCTCGGGGAGGAGGGTCTCGGTACTCACGGCACCGGCACGTGGGCCAGCAGCCGCTCCACCATCCGGTCGGTGGTGACCCCCTCGGCGTCGGCCCGGTAGGTCGGCACCAGACGATGGCGCAGCACGTCGGGCGCCACGGTGCGCACGTCCTCCGGGAGCACCCAGGCGCGCCCGGCGAGGAAGGCGTGGGCGCGCGCGGCGCGCACGAGGTAGATCGTCGCGCGCGGGCTCGCCCCGAACTCGATGAGCGGCGCGAGGTCGCGGAGGCCCGCCTCGGCCGGCGCGCGCGTCGCCGTGACGAGGTCGAGCACGTACTCCTTGATCCGGTGGTCCACGTACACCTGCTGCGCGTGGCGCCGTGCGAGCAGCACGCGCGCGGGGTCGAGCACCGGGCGCGCCACCGGCGCCTCGCCCTCGGTCACGCGGTCGAGCATCACGCGCTCGTCCGCCCGCGCCGGGTAGGTGACGACGAGCTTGAACAGGAACCGGTCCACCTGCGCCTCGGGGAGGGGATAGGTCCCCTCCTGCTCGATCGGGTTCTGCGTCGCGAGCACGAGGAAGAGCTCGGGAAGCGGATGCGTCTCCCCGCCGATCGAGACCTGCCGCTCCTGCATCGCCTCGAGGAGCGCGCTCTGCACCTTCGCCGGTGCCCGGTTGATCTCGTCCGCCAGCAGGATGTTCGTGAAGATGGGCCCGCGCTGCACGCTGAATTCCGCGGTGCGCTGGTTGTAGATCATCGTCCCCAGCAGGTCGCCGGGGAGCAGGTCCGGGGTGAACTGCACCCGGCGGCTCTCCCCCCCGATCGCCGTGGCGAGCGTCTTGACCGCGAGCGTCTTCGCGAGGCCCGGGAGCCCCTCGAGGAGCAGGTGGCCGTCCGCCAGGAGCCCGAGCACCAGCCGCTCGAGGAGCACCTGCTGGCCGGCGACGACGCGGTGCATCTCGTCGAGCACCGCGCGGAGGGCGGCTCCTTCGGCCGCGATCTGGTCCTGGCGGGCGACGGGCGTGCCCGGGGCGAACGGGAGGAGCTCGGCGGGAATCGGCTCGGCCATGGGTCTCGGGTGTTCGGACGCTGGGAGGCGCGACCGCGGAAGCGCGGCGGCGGGACCCGGAAATTGGGCATGAAGGACCGCCTGCGGGCAAGTCCGGGAGGCCGGACGGGCCGCAGGTGCCGGGGTCGCCCGCCCGGACCCCGACCCCGGGACGGCCGGCCCGGGGGGCCCGCCGGGGACCCGCGTGACCTGCAGCGCGCCCCCGGAGTCTCCCGCGTGGAGGCGTCCGGCGCCGGGGTGTCGGGGTGCCCCGTCGGCCGGCGACGCCCGGCCGGCAGCGGGCGGGGACGGGCGAGCGCCTTTGCGTGGCGCCGAGGCGTGCACAACTTCCTCCGGATGCAATCGAGGTGGCAGCCAGACGGCCACGGCAGGTCCGGGGGAGTGCGCGTGGAGCAGGAGCCGGCGGACGCCGAGGTGGTGCGGCAGGTGCTGGGGGGCAACGTGGACGCGTACGGCGTGCTGGTGCGCCGGTACCGCGAACGCTACGCCCGCTTCGCGGTCCGGATGCTGGGCAATCGCGAGGACGCGGAGGATGCCCTGCAGGAAGCGCTGGTCCGGGCCTACCGCGGGCTCGGCCGGCTGGACGACCCGGGCCGCTTCGGGCCCTGGCTGCTGAGCATCCTCGCCAACCGGTGCCGGACGGCCGGGCGCCGGCGCACCCGCCGGGATCGGACCTTCGTCCCGGCGGAAGCGGGCGGCGGCGAGCCGGAAGTGGCGCCGGACGTGGAGAACGCCGCGTGGCGGGAGGAGATCGCGGCGGCGCTCGAGGAACTGTCGCCGGACCAGCGCGAGGCGTTCCTGCTGCACTACGTCGAAGGGTTGGACTACGAGGCCATCGCGCAGGCCACCGGCGCCGGCATCTCGGCGCTCAAGATGCGCGTGAAGCGGGCGCGCGAACGGCTCGCGAAGCGGCTCGAGGGAGTTCGGTCATGAACGGAGACTGGGAACAGGACGAGGTGGTCCGGCGCGTGGCCGAGGAGCTGCGGCGCCCCGTCGCCCTCGACCCGTGGTTCGACCAGCGGGTGATGCGCGCGGTGCGGGCCGAGGCGTCGGCGTCGCCGATGCGCCGGGTCGCGGACTGGTTCCTGCGCCCGATGGCCATCTCGCCGTTCGCCGCGGTCCTGGCGATCGCGGTCGTCGCCATCGGAACCGGGCTCGTGGTGCACGCGCGGACGTCCGGCATTGCGGCGTCGGCCGTGGCCGTCGGCAGCCCGGCGCCCGCGGTGGTGCCCGCCGGCATGGGTGCCGCACTCCAGACCGTGCAGCTCGTCTTCGTGAACCCGTCCGCGCGTTCCGTCGCGCTGGTCGGCGACTTCAACGGCTGGGACCCGGCGGCGACGCCGATGCGGGCCGCCGCGAACGGCCTCTGGACCGCCGAGGTTCGGCTGCCGGCGGGCCGGCACCTGTACGCCTTCGTCGTGGACGGCACGACGTGGTTGGCCGACCCGGAGGCGCCGCGCAGCTCCGACGACGACTTCGGCAAGCCCAACTCGGTCCTCCTCGTGCGGGGGACCCGGTCGTGAGGCGCCCGCTGGCCCTCGCGCTCGCCGCCCTCGTGGCGCCCGGCCTGCTCCGCGCCCAGCAGCCCGACGCCTGGCGCGAGCGCCTCTCCGGTCGCCTCGACGCGGCCAGCCGGCCCGCCATCGAGGCGCTGGTGGATTCCGCGGTGCGGGAGGGGCTCCCCGCCACCCCCTTCGTGGACAAGGCGCTCGAGGGGGCGAGCAAGCAGGCCGACGGTCCCCGCATCCTCGCCGTGCTCCGCACCCTGCGCGGCAACCTCACCTCGGCGCGCGCCGCGCTCGGTCCCGGCACGTCCGAGCCCGCGCTCGTCGCCGGTGCGGCGGCGCTCCGCCGCGGGGTGGCGCCGGCGCGGCTCGGCGAGATCGCCGCGGACCGCCGCGGCGAGGACCTCGCCGTCGCGCTCGTCGTGCTCGGGGACCTCGTCGCGAGCGGGGTCCCTACGGATACCGCCGCGGCCGTCGTTGCAGCACTTTCCAAGGCACATGCGGCCGATGACGACTTCCTCCAGCTGCGCCGGCAGGTCGGGCGTGACGTCGGTGCCGGCGTGGCTCCCGGCGCCGCCGCCTGGGTCCGGGCACGTGGCTTCCTGCCCGGTGGCCAGGGCAACGCCGGCGGCATGGGTGGCGGGCCTCCCGGCGGTTCGCCGCCGGGCAAGGCGCGGGGAGGTCCCGGCAGCGGCAAGACCGGCGGGGCTGGTCGGCCCTAGACCGGGCCGCCCCGGGTGAGCCGGGTCGGGGCCGCGTGCGTCGCGGCGGTGACCCTGCTCGCCTGTTCCCCACCTTCCCTCGCCAGCCAGGCCCTCTGGAGCGTGGATGGATCGGTCTCGAGCCAGAAGTACGGCTCGGCCGATCGCCTCACCGCGTGGTCGCTCGCCCCCTCCCTCCGCCTCGACACCCGCGCCGCGTCGGTCCTCGGCGGCGCCTCCTACTCCACCTTCTCGACCGGTGGCTGGTCGGCACAGCTCTCGGGCGCCGCCTCCGGCTTCACCTCCTCCACGGCACTGCTGCGGGGCGAGTTCGGCGCGAGCGGCGCCGGCCGGTTCTTTCCCGGCGGCGACCAGACCGGCGAGCTGTTCGGCTTCGGCCGGCTGCACGTCACCAGCGGCGGCAAGGGGATCTGGGCGGGGGTGGGGCTCGGCCACTCCTGGCTCGCAGACTCGAGCCGCGGCGTCGTGAGCGGTGATTTCGGGGCATGGCTGCAGCGCGGCTCCGTCCAGGTGGTGGCCACCGGCACCCCGACGTGGGTCCGCGACAGCGCCTGGACCGATGCGGCACTCTCGGTCCGATGGGCGCAGGGGCCGCTGCAACTCGATCTCGGCGCCGGCGCACGCCTGCGGGCCGGCTCCACGCGGGGCTGGGCCTCCGGCGTGGCCGTCCTCCACCTGACCGGGCCCCTCTTCGCGGTCGCCTCCGGCGGCCGGTTCCTCGACGACCCGGTGCAGGGCTTCCTGACGGGCGACTACATCTCGCTGGGCGTGCGCCTGGCGCGGCAGCCGCTGCTTCCCAGGCTGCCGCGGGCGCTTCTCGCGTCCGGGCCCGCGCCTCCGCCCGAGGCCGCGGCCCTCCGGCGATTCCGGGTCCGCCGCGTGGACGCCGCCACCGTGGAGCTCGAGCTCGAGGCCCCCGCCGTGCACACGCTCGAGCTGCTCGCCGACCTCACCGATTGGAAGCCGATGGCCTTCACGCCCGACGGCAAGGGGCGCTGGCGCCTGCGCGTGACGGCGGCGCCGGGCGAGCACCGCCTCAGCGTCCGCGTGGACGGCGGGAGCTGGGTCGCCCCGCCGGGCGTGCCGTTCGAGTCCGACGATTTCGAGGGCACGGTGGGGCTCGTGGTCGTGCCCTGACGCCGTGGGGTCCGGGAAGCGACGCGGGGGCGCGGATCCGTGGATCCGCGCCCCCGCGCCGTGCATTCCCGGGTCAGGTCGCTCAGGTCCCCGCAGCCGTCACCGAGAAGGTCACCGTCCCGGCGGCGCCGGGCGCCACGGTGATGGGCGCCGGCTGGGTCGGGGTGGTCGTCAGGTTCACCGTCGGCGCCGGGCCGGTGTAGCGCAGGGACGCCGCATACGGGGCCGCCCGCAGCCCGGCGAAGGTCACCGTCGCCGTCGTGCCGGCCTGGTCGGGGACGAGCGGGGCGGTGAACTCCGTCGTGGTACCGTCGCCGTTGTCGCGGGTGAGGACGGCGTCGAAGCTGGCGAACGTGGTGCCCGCCGGCAGCGTCACGCCCTGCGCGAGGCCCGCGGTCACCTGGATGCTGGCCGCGGCCGCCGTCACCGTGAAGTCCACCGTGGCCGTCTGCCCCGCCGCCACCGTGACGGACGCCGGCTGCGCGGGCGAGGTCACGAGCGTCACCGCGGGCGCGCCGCCCTGGAAGGGCAGCGTCACCGACCAGGTTCCCGCCGGCAGCAGGTCGCAGAGCGCCGACGCGGAGGTCCCCGCCTGGTCCGGCACCAGGGCGCAGGAACTGACGGTGGTGGTGCCGTCGCCGTTGTCACGCGACACCTGCGCGCGGAAGTCGGCGAAGGAGACGCCGGTCGGGAGCGACGCCCCCTGCCCCAGCGTCACGTGCACGCCGATCTTGGCGGCCAGCACCACGTCGGTCGCGATGCAGACGGGGTGCATGACCCACCTGCCCGACTGGCCGGCCATGTGCCCGAAGCTCTGCGACACGTCGAAGTCCACGAGCAGGATCTGCTGGCCCTGCTCCGTGATGACGAGCTTGTCCTGCGGCAGCTTCACCTTGAGGCCGCTCTGCGCGAAGCTCGGCATCTGGAGCGTGCCGGTCACCGGGGCGCCCGGGGGCACGTCGGTCAGGCCGCTGTAGTCCGGCGAAGACGCATAGACCTTCCCGTCGGCCAGCTTGATGTAGCCGCCCGAGACCACGAAGCGGAGCTCGTCGTAGGTCCCGACCGGGATCTCGGCGTCGCGAAGGAGCGACGCGGTCGAGTCGCGCAGGGTGAGGAGGTCCACCGTGACCGGGGTGTTGCGCAGCACGGTGCGCCCGTTCGCGCCCTGCAGGTAGATCTGCGAGATCGTCACCACCGCCATGTCGATGTCGGCGGGGGCGTCCTTGAGCAGCAAGGTCAGCTTGCCGGTGCCCGGGGTTCCGCCGGGGGCGGGAGCGGTGGTACCGGTGCCGGAATCGCCGCAGCCGGCGAGGGGAGCGAGGAGGGCAACGCCGAGGGCGGCGGCCGCCAGTCGGGAAAGAAGGCGCATCGGGGGGTCTCCGTGATGGGACGGGGCCACCCGTCCCGGGGTGGCCATCCGTCGTCCGCTCCGTGGACCCCCCCACCGGCCGGCAGGTCACCGGCCCCCCGGGCGGCGGGGCCGGGTCCCGGAACGCGAGCGGGGGTGGGAGCCGGCCGGCCCCACCCCCGTCCCCGTGCTGCCCGTCCGGCTCAGTTCACGCCGGTCACCGAGAAGCTGACCGTCGGCATCTGGCCACCCGCCACCGACAGGGTCGCCGGCTGGACGGGGGTCGTCACGAGGGTGAGCGGCGTTCCGCTCCCCACGTAGGTGAGCGAGACGCCGTAGTTGCCCGCCATCAGCCACTGGAAGTCGGCGGTGGCCGAGAGCCCGTCCTGGCTCGGCACCAGGGGGAGCTGCTCGGTGGTCGTCGTGCCGTCGCCGTTGTCCCGCGAGAGCACGGCGGCGAAGTCGGCGAAGGAGGCCCCCACCGGGAGGGACACGCCCTGCGCCAGCGCCACGTTCACCTTGATCTCGGCCGCGAGCTCGATGTCGGTGGCGGTCACGACGGGGTGCATGACCCACATCCCGGAACCGCCCGCCTGCTGGCCGAAGCTCTGCGAGACGTCGAAGTCCACCAGCAGCACCTTCTGGGCGGCATCCGTGATGACGAGCCCGCCCGTCGGCAGCTTCACCTTGAGGCCGCTCGACCCGAAGCTCGGCATCTGCAGCGAGCCGGTGACGGTGCCCGGACCGGCCGGCGGGATCGCGGTGAGCCCCTCGTAGGCCTGGGACGAGGCGTACACCTCGCCGGTGGCCAGCTGGACGTAGGCGCCGGTCACGACGAACCGGAGCTCGCCGTAGGTGCCGGTCGGGATCACGGCGTCCTTGATGAGGTCGGCGGTGCTGTTCGCGAGCGTGAGCAGGTCGGTCGTGACCGGCGTGTCGCGCAGCACCACCTTGCCGTTGTCGCCCTGCAGGTAGATCTGGGAGATCGTGACCACGGCCTTGCTCACCTGGCCCGGGGCGTCGGTGAGGACGAGGGACAGCTTGCCGCTCCCGGAGCTGTCGCCGCAGCCGGCGAGGGGGAGGAGGGCGGCCGCGGCGAGCGAGAGGGCCGCGAGGCGGACGGTCAGGCGCATCGGGTTCTCCGGGTTCGGGGCCCGTCGCTCAGGCGACGGTGCCGTTCACCCGGACAAGACTCCCCGCGCCCCGCCCCGGTCACGTGCGAAAACCGGACGGTGACACGGATCACGACAGTGCCGACGCGGCGCGCCGGCCGGCCACGGAGCGCGGTCAGGCCCGCGCGGCCGCCGCCACGGCGTCCAGTGCCCGGGCGAGCCGCGCCCGCACCTCCTCCGCGAGCGGCGCGATGTCGCGCCGGCCGGTGAGCCCCAGCATCGGGCGCGGGTCGAGCGCGGCAACCACGCTCGTGCCCGGCACGTCACCGGCATAGACGATCACGTTGCAGGGCAGCAGGAGGCCGATGTCGCGCTCCGCCGCGAGGGCGCGATGCGCGAGCGGCGGGTTGCAGGCCCCGAGGATCACGTACGGGCGGTGTTCGACGTCGAGCTTCGTCCGCAGGGTGGCGCGGACGTCGATCTCGGTCAGCACGCCGAACCCCTCCGCCGCGAGGGCGTCGCGGGTGCGCGCGACCGCAGCCTCGTAGGCGAGCGGCACGGTGACGCCGAGGCCGTAAGGGGTGGTCTGCGCGGGCATCGTGGCTCCTCCAAACCGGATCAGTGCGGGGCGACGAGGGCGGCCAGCTGCTCCGGCGACGGCACGCCGACCTGGCGCGCCGCCTCCCGGCCGTCGCGAAACGCGATCAGTGTCGGGATGCTCCGGATGCCGAAGCGGAGGGCCGTCTCGGGATTCCAGTCGGTGTCGAGCTTGAGCACCAGCGCCCGGCCAGCCCACGCCGCGGCCAGTTCGTCGAGGCGCGGCGCCACCATGCGGCAGGGTCCGCACCAGTCTGCGTAGAAGTCCACGAGGACCGGCAGCGTGGTGCCGCGCACCACGGCCTCGAAGGCGGCGTCCGTGATCGCGATCGGCCGGTCCACGAGGATCGGCCGGCCGCAGCCGCCGCACGGCACGCCGCGGGCGCCGGGCGCGAGCGTCACCGCCCCGACCGCCTCGCAGAGCGGGCAGCGCAGGACCGCGGAGGTGCCGGTGGCGACGGGCGCGCTCATGCGGCCCTCCCGGCGCGCGGCGCGACGCCGCACCCGAAGAGGCCGAAGCGGACGAGGATCTTCTCGAGCGGGCAGAAGCCGGTGAAGCTCGACTGGACCAGGTTCAGGCCGACGAACGCCGTGAACAGGAGCCAGGCCGGGTGCACCCACCAGCCGAGGGCGAGGGACGCGAGGACGAAGGTGCCGGCGAAGCGGCGGATGATCATCTCGGTACGCATGAATCGTCTCCTCGAGCAGGTCAGCGGGTCGCGCGGCGGCGCAGCTCCCAGTACAGGAGCGGCACCACCACCATCGTGAGGCCCGTGGCGACGATGGCGCCGCTCATGAGCGCCACCGCGAGCCCCTGGAAGATCGGGTCGAGCACCATGACGAGCCCGCCGGCCACGACGGCGAGCGCGGTGAGCGCGATCGGCCGGAACCGCACCGTACCGGCCTCGATCACCGCCTCGGCCAGGCCCGTCCCGCGCGCCTCGGCGAGCTGGATGAAGTCCACGAGCAGGATCGAGTTCCGGACGATGATCCCCGCGAGCGCGATCATGCCGATCATGCTCGTGGCGGTGAAGAAGGCACCGGTGAGGGCGTGCCCCGGCAGGATGCCGACGAGCGTGAGCGGGATCGGGGCCATGATGACCAGCGGCACCGTGAACGACTGGAACCACCCCACCACCAGCACGTAGATGAGCACGAGCACGACCGCGAAGGCGAGGCCCAGGTCGCGGAAGACCTCGATGGTGACCTGCCATTCGCCGTCCCACTTGAGCGCCGTCTCGTCGAGGCGCTCGGGGGCCTCGGCGTTGTAGCGGCGGATCGCCGCGCCCTGCACCCGGATCGTGTCGAGCGCCCGGTTCATCGCGAGGATCGCGTACACCGGCGACTCGATGGTCCCCGCCACGTCGCCGGTCACGTAGATCACCGGCCGGAGGTCCTTCCGCACCCGCGACGGCTCGCGGACGGCCGAGTCCACGGTCACGAAGCGCGCGAGCGGGAGCGGCCCCGCGGGCGTCGCGACCGGCAGCCCGAGCAGCCCCTCCACGCTCGAGCGCGCGGCCAGCGGGAGGCGCGGCACGATGGCGACGGTGTCGGGCGAGCCGGGCCGGCTCGCGAGCCCGGCGGTCATCCCCCGCTCCGCGAGGTAGACCGCCTGCACCACCTGCTCCACGCTCGCGCCGGCCTGCGCCACGCGTACGCGGTCCACGCGGAACCTGAGGCGGTGCTGGGGGGCCTCGATCGTCCAGTCCACGTCCACGACGCCCGGGGTTGCCTCGAAGACCTCCTTCACGCGCCGCGCCGCCTCGAGCCGCGCGCTGTCGCTCCCGGCGTACACCTCGGCGACGAGCGTGCTCAGCACCGGCGGCCCCGGCGGGATCTCGGCCACCTTGGCGCTCGCCGCGTACCGCCGGGCGATCGAGTCGATCGCGGGCCGCACCGCCACCGCGATGGCGTGGCTCTGCCGCCGCCGCTCGCCCTTCGGCACCAGGTTCACCTGCACGTCGGCGACGTTCGGCCCCTGGCGCATGAAGTAGTGGCGGACCAGGCCGTTGAAGTTGAAGGGCGCCGCGGTGCCCGCGTACACCTCGGTGCTCCGGACCTCCGGGACGCTCCGGAGGTAGCCCGCCACCTCGGCGGCGAGCGCGGCGCTCGTCTCCAGCGTGGTCCCCTCCGGCAGGTCCAGGATGACCTGGAACTCCGACTTGTTGTCGAAGGGGAGCATCTTCACCTGCACCAACCGCAGGGCGAGCAGTGCCATGGAGGCGGCCAGGAGTCCCAGCGTCCCCAGGTAGAACAGGTGCCGGCGACGCCCGTCGTCCATGAGGCGGCGCATGAGCGCCGCGTAGCCGCGGGCGAACCGCGCGTTGAACCCGCCGGCGCCCGGCGCCCCGTGGCCGTGCGCGGCACCCGCCGCGGCCACGTGGCCCCGGAGGAGGCGGAAGGCGAGGTAGGGCGTCACCATGAACGCGACGCCGAGCGACGCGAGCATGGCGACGGACGCGCCGACCGGGATCGGCCGCATGTAGGGCCCCATGAGCCCCCGCACGAAGGCCATCGGCAGGATCGCGGCGATGACGGTGAACGTGGCGAGGATCGTGGGGTTCCCGACTTCGTCCACGCCCTCGACCGCCGCCTCGCCGGGGTCCGTCCCGCCCATCGCGAGGTGGCGGTAGATGTTCTCCACCACCACGATCGCGTCGTCCACCAGGATGCCGATCGAGAAGATCAGCGCGAAGAGCGTGATCCGGTTGAGCGAGTAGCCGAGGGCGTAGTAGGCGAACAGCGTGAGCGCGAGGGTCACCGGCACCGCCACCAGCACGACCACCGCCTCGCGCCAGCCGAGGAAGAGCCAGATGAGGGCCGTGACCGAGAGCGTGGCGATGCCGAGGTGGAGGATCAGCTCGCTCGCCTTCTCGCTCGCCGTCTCGCCGTAGTTGCGGGTCACGTCCACCTGGACCGCGGCCGGCAGGAGGCGCCCGCGCGCCGCCGCCACCCGCGCGAGCACCTGCTCCGCCACGCGGGTCGCGTTGGCGCCCTTCCGCTTCGCGATGCTGAGCGTGACCGCGCTCTCGGGGGCGCGCCCCGCCGCGGCGTGGCTGACGTAGGCGGTGCGCTCGGCGAAGTCCTCCGCGACCGTGGCGACGTCGCGCACCGAGACCGGCACCCCGCCGCGGCTCCCCACCACGACGGCGCCGACGTCGTCCGCGGTGTTGAGGGGCGCCCCGACCTCGAGCTGGTAGACGGCGTTCCCGGTCGCGAAGTCGCCGGCCTCGACCCGGGCGTTGGCGCCCTGGAGCGCGCGGACCACCTCGCCGGGGCTCACCCCCGCGGCGGCGAGTCGCGCGGGGTCGAGCGCCACCCGGAGTTGCCGCGGCTGCCCGCCGATCACGAACGTCTCCGCCACGTCGGGGATGGTCCGGATCTCGTCCTCGAGCCGCACCGCCAGCTCGCGGAGGTCGTTCGACCCCTGCCCGGGCGCGTGGAGGGTGAGGGCGAGGATCGGCACGTCGTCGATCGAGTGCGGCTTCACGATCGGCGGCAGCATCCCCTTCGGGAGGCGCTCGATCTCCTGCAGGATGCGGGCGTGCACCTTGGTGACGCTCCGTTCCTGGTCCTCGCCGACGGCGAAGCGCACGGTCACGAGGGTCATCCCCTCCGTCGCCATGCCGTACACGTGCTCGACCCCCGCCAGTTCCCACATCCGGCGCTCGAGCTGGCGCGTGACGAGGTTCTCCACTTCCCGCGTCGAGGCTCCGGGGAAGACGCCGATGACGTCGATCATCGGCACCGAGATCTGCGGCTCCTCCTCCCGCGGGGTCGCGACCATCGCGAGCAGCCCCACGCCCAGCGACGCGAGCGTCACGAGCGGGGTCAGCTTCGAGCGCAGGAAGCCCCGCGCCACGCGTCCGGCGATGCCCATGTCAGTGCGTCCGTTCCGCCGGCACCACGACCACGTCCCCGTCGGCGAGCCCCGCCAGCACCTCCGCGCGCCCGCCGGCGCGCCGTCCCACCTTCACCCAGCGGAGCTCCGGCCCCGCGGCGCCCTTCACGCGCACGCCCACGAGGTCGCCCTCCACCACGAGCGCCGCCGCGGGGACGAGCACCGCGTGCCGCTCGCCCGCCGGGAGCCGGAGCGTCGCGGCGCTGCCGGGGAGCAGCCCGCGGTCCCGGTTCGCCACGAGGGCGTTGACGGTGTAGACCGCCCCGGCCGGCGCGGGGACGACGCCCTCGATCGTGGCCGCGACCGGCCTCCCCTCGACGAGGGCCTCGACCTCCTGCCCGCGCCGCAGCGCCCCGGCCACTGCCGGCGCCACCGCCACGGCGATGCGCAGACGGCTCGCGTCCTGCACCTCGACCAGGGGCGCGCCCGGCGCGGCGAACGCGCCCGGGTCCACCCAGCGCCGCGTCACCAGCCCCGCGAACGGGGCACGCACCTCGGCGTAGCCGCCGATCGCCTGCACCTCCGCCCGCGCCGCCCGCGCCTGCGACACCGCCGCCTCGGCGCGCGCGAGCCCGGTCTCCACCGCCTCCAGCTGCGCCTTCGTGGCGGCACTGTCGGCGTAGAGCGCGCGGAAGCGGCGCGCCTGCGTCTCGGCGTCCTGGCGGACCGCCTCCGCCTGCGCCAGCCCCGCCTCCACCTGCGCGCGCTTCGCCTCGACGTCCCGCGCATCGATGCGCGCGAGCACCTGCCCGGCCGCCACGCGCTCCCCCTCGCGCACGAGCACGGCGGTGACGGTGCCCATGAGTCTCGTGGCGAGCGTCGCGCGCTCGACCGGCTCCGCGACCCCGGACGCCTCCAGGATCGCGGGGATGACGGTGTCGCGCACCGTCACGGTATCGAGTGACGTCGCCGCGGCGGCCGGCGCCTCGCGGCCCACGGGCTGCCCGCCGCACGCCGCCACGCCCGCCGCCATCGCCAGCCAGCCCCACCGCTCCATGCGCATGCGCCTCTCCGGTCTCCGCCTGCTCACTCGTCCAGCGCCGCCAGCGCGGCGACGTCGGCCCCGCGTGCCTGCCGGTCCACCGCGAGCGCCTCGATCAGTTCGTACCGTGCCGCCGAGAAGCCGAGCCGCGCCGCCGTCTCGGCGGCGAGGGCGTCCAGCAGTTCCGTGACCCCCGCGAGCCCGCCCTCGTACTTCCGTCCGACGATGCGGTGCGCCTCGGCAGCCTGCGCGACCGACCGTTCCGCGATGTCGAGCCGCTCCAGCGCCACCTGCACCCGGCTCGACGCGCTCGCCGCCTCGAGCGCGGCCTGCGCCTCGGCGGCCTCCCGCCGTGTCTCCGCCACCGCCCGGCGGCCCGCAGCGGCGCGCCGCTCGGCGAGCTCCGACGCGCCGGCGAACGGCGACCACTGCACCATCACGCCGGCCGTCCAGGCGCGCTTCCCGCCGAACAGGGCCGACGGGCTGTTCCAGTCGAGGCGGCCGAAGCCATTCACCCGCGGGAGCCAGAGCGCGAGGGTGCGGCGCTCGTCGGCCGCGGCCGCACGACTTCCGAGCCGGGCGGCGAGCACGTCGGCGCGCAGCCCGGCGGCGCCGTCCCCGGCTGCCGCGAGCGCGCGGACCCGGTCGGCCGGCGGCAGGGCCACAGGGAGCGCGAGGGCGGTGTCGCCCGGCGAGCCGAGCACGAGCGCGAGGCGCCACCGGGCGATCCGCGCCGCGCTCCGCGCCTCCGCAAGCCGCACGGCCACCTCGCCCCGCCGCACCTCGGCGAGGAGGGCGTCGGACCTCGTGGCGAGCCCGTTCCGCACCAGCGACTGCGCCTGCGCGACGTGCGCGTCGGCGGAGCGGAGCGCGGTGTCCAGCGTGGCGACCTGCTCGAGCGCCAGCAGCGACCCGAAGTAGGCGCGCACGACGTCGGTCCGCGTCCCCATGCGGGTCCAGTCGCGCTGGGCGTGCGCGGCGTCGGCCGCGAGGCGCCCCGCGCGCCGGCCGAGCCAGGCGTCCCCGTTGAAGAGCGGCACCTCCGCGACCGCGCCGGCGCCGACGTTGTCGATGCTCGCCGGGTCGTTGAGGCGGGCCGGGTCGAAGGCGGCCTCCGTGACCTGGCGCTGGCGCAGCGTGAACCCGAAGGCGTTCAGCGGATCGGTGGTGCCGGTGTAGCTCCCCTCGAGGCGGACCGCCGGGAGGATCCCCCGGAGGGCCAGGTCCGCCTGGCCGGCCGCCACGCGCGCCTGCCCGTCGGCGATGCGGTTGGCGTACGCCGCGGCGTCGGCCCGCTGCAGCGCCTCGCCGAGGGTGAGCTCCTGGGCGCCCGCGGGGCCGGTGGCGAGCGCGAGCGCGACGAGCCCGGCGAGGACCCGGCAGGCGTGACGGCATCGAGTGGCGAACGTCACCGGACAGGCTCCGGATGTGACCTGTGTATAACTATATAGTCATATTACCGACCAGTCAACACGCAGCCGGGCGCTTGCTGCGGCGCCCCGGAACGTGGCCCCTTGGCGATGAAGGAGGGATGATGCGGGCCTGAAGCGCCCCGCGCGCCTCAGCCCTTGCTGCGGAAGACGAAGTAGACCGCGCCGAGCATGCAGAGCCCCGCCCAGGCGAAGTCCCAGTGCAGGCGCTGGCGCATCACGACGATGGCGAAGGGGGCGAAGACGAGGAGCGTGATGACCTCCTGGAGGATCTTGAGCTGCGGCAGCGAGAGCACGGTGTACCCGATGCGGTTCGCGGGCACCTGCAGGAGGTACTCGAAGAGGGCGATGGACCAGCTCACCACGGCGGCCACCCACCAGGGGCGGTCCTGCAGCGTGCGAAGGTGGCCATACCAGGCCCAGGTCATGAACACGTTCGAGCCGACGAGGAGGACGACGGTCTGGAGGGCGCGGGGCATCGGGTCGGGGGTTCGGGGTGGGCCAGCGGCGACGTGCCCGGAAGCTAGGCGCGCCCCGGCGCGAAGTCAGGGCGGCCCGGAAGCAGGCGCGCGGACGCGAAGTCGGGGCGCCCCTGGGCCGCGAGCCCGCCGCCGTCCTGCCCGATCGCCGATGTACGCCCCGCCCGCTCAGAAGCGCCAGCGCCCGCCCAGCTGGATGACGTACGGATCGCCCTGCTTCTGGAGGACGCCGGCATTCGTGTTCACGCTGTACACGTAGCGGCGCGTGGCCTGGTCGAAGCCGACGACGTTGAGGAGCGGGATCCGCGGGTTGACCGGGTTCTGCACCGAGATGCCGGGCGGGAGGAGGAACTGCCCGCCCCAGTTCCGGTCGAGCAGGTTGAGGACGTTGAACACGTCCACGGAGAGCTCCAGGGCGCGGCCCCCGCCCATCCCGATCGCCCGCGCGAGGCGCAGGTCGAGGCGCGAGGCCCAGGGCGCGAACACGGCGTTCCGGTCCGCGATGCGGCCCAGGTGGGCACGGATGTAGTCGCGCGCCACGTTGTCGGGGTTGGCGAGCACCGTGCGCATCCCGTCGGCCACGGCCGCGGGCGTGTTCGGGTCGTCCGGGTCGAAGAGGAAGGCGAGGTCGTTGGCGGGGTTCTCGTCCCCGTTGATGTCCCCGTTCACGACGAGGGAGAACGGGCGGCCCGTCGCGCCCACGTAGCGGAGGCTCACGTCGAAGCCGAAGGGAGCGGCGACGGTGCCCGCGACCACCACCTTGTGCCGGAAGTCGGTGTCGGCGGGCCCCCACGCCCCCGCGAGGTCGCGCGGGTCGCCCTTCACCGGGGTGAAGAGGCCGCCCGTGCGCGCGAGGCAGCAGCCGAAGCTCGTGTTGTCCCTGGTCGAGTTCCAGGTCCACGCCGCGGTGATGCTGCTCCCCGCGGTCGGCCGGAGGAGCGCCTCGAGCACCAGCGACCTCTGGTGCGCCTTCCCCACGCTCGTGAGCTCGAGCACGCGCCCGAGCGCCGGGTTCGCGCGCGCGTTGGCATTGTTGGTCCGTCCCTGCGCGTCGATCGTCGTGGCCGGCACATAGACCGGGCGTCCCCCTTCCGCGTCGAGCGTGAACGCCGGCGCCGCCACGAGGTTCCGGTCGAGGTAGTAGTAGTTGTCCCAGGTCCCGCCGAGGAAGCCGCTCACCGTCATCGTGAGCCACGACGCCACCCGGTGCTGCCAGGCGACGCTGGCCTTCCACGTCATCGGCGCGTGCCAGTTCGGGTCCACCGTGTTCACGAACGCCGCCGGCGGCCGCGCCCCCGGGGCGAGGCCGGGCACGAGCGACGGGTCGGCCTCGTACGCGGGATAGTCGGGGACCGGTACCGCCGCGCCCCGGAGGTCGATGTCCGCGAGCCGGAGGCCGTCGTTGAGGAGCTGGTTGTGGCCGAGGTAGTAGGGCACCTGGGCCATGAAGAGTCCCCCGCCCACGCGCACCACGTCCCGCCCGCCCCGCGGCTGCCACACCAGTTGCCCGCGCGGCTGCAGGTTCACCCAGTCGTCCGGGGCGTAGTCGGTGCGCCGGCCGAGGAGCGAGTCCACGCGCCGGTTGTAGGCGGGATCGGTGAGGAACGCCGTCCCGTCCCAGCGGATGCCACCCATCACCGTGAGCGCCGGCGTCGGCCGCCACTCGGCCTGCGCGTAGAGGCCGAGCTCGAGCACGTCCTGCGAGGTGGCGGTGCGGCCGGGCCGGAGCGGCGTCGTGCGGCTGTAGCGGAAGGGGCGCAGCGCCTCGAGGTCCGCGAGCGAGTTGAACTCGAAGAGGCCACCCTGCGCCTCCGCGACCCAGGTGTTCAGGTGCGTGAAGCTGTTGTCGGTGCCGAACGTGAGGAGCACGTCGCCCGCCTGCACGTGGGCGACGTCGAGGAGCTGGAGCTGGGTCTCGCGGCTCTCGTCGGGCGCGAGGCGGTTGCCGCCGAACTGGACCCGGACGTCGCCGGCGCTCCCGTCCGGAAGGGTCGAGCGGATGCGCACGAAGCCGCGCGGGAGCGTGCTCACCGGCGTCAGGTCGCGCGAGGAGTGCGAGAGCGCGAGCTTGAGCTCGTTCTCGACGCCGCGGCCGAGCGCGGTCCTGAGCGCGGCGAGTGCCTGGTGCTCGCGCGAGGCAAAGTCGGAGCGGCCGTCGTACAGCGTGATCGGCTGGTCCACGCCGCCGCTCAGCGGGTAGTTCCAGTCGCTGTAGTTGTAGCGCACGGTGAGGCTCCGGCCCGCGCCGAGGGACGCGTCCACGCGGCCGAAGACGGTGGTCGCGGCTGGGGAGCGGCTGAAGCGCCCCAGCTGCTGCTGCCCGGCCGGCACGCCGTAGCGCTCCTGCAGGATGCCGGCGAGCCGCGTGAGCGAGTCGGCCGCGACCCCTGCCGCCACCTGGTCGGCGGGGGTCTGGAACGCGGCGACGAAGAGCGGCTCGGTCCCGTCCTGACGGTCGAGGGCGGCGAAGAAGTGGACGCGGTCGCGGACGATCGGCCCGCCCACGCTGCCGCCCCACTGCGTCGTGGAGAAGCTGCGTGCGCTCCGCGGCCGGCCGAGGAAGTCCGTGGCCGCGCCGAGGCCGTCGTCCCGGTGGAAGGCGAAGGCCGAGCCGGTGAACTGGTTGGTGCCGAAGCGGGTGGCCGCGCTGATCACGCCCCCGCCCTGCCGGCCCTGCGTCACGTCGTAGACGTTGGTGTTGACCTCGAACTCGCGGATCGCCTCCATCGAGACCGTGAACGGGCCGGCCCCGTACTCGCCGGCGCGGAGGCCGTTGCGCGCCTGCGCGCCGTCGAGCCGCACGTCGGTGCTCGTCCAGCGCGCGCCCGCGAGCGACTGCTGGGCCCCGGCGGCGGGTGCGAGGCTCGCGAGGTCGGTGAAGTTGCGGTTGACCGTCGGGAGCGCCGCGATCGCGGCCGCCTCGATGCGCGTGCTCCCGCCCAGCCGGCCCGCCCGGCGCTCCCCGCTGTCGGCCGTGACGCCGATCGCCGCGAGTTCGACCGTGGCGGGCTCGAGCGTGACCGTGAGCTCGACGCGATCCCCGAGCCGGAGTTCCCGCACCTCGCGCTCCGCCGCGCGCGCGCCGATGCGCCGCACCAGGACCCGGTAGGGCCCGCCCAGCGGCAGCTGCAGGAAGGCGAATCGGCCGGCGGGCCCCGTCGCCGTCCTCGCTCCGTAGCCCGTCCCGACGTTGCGCACCAGCACCTCCGCGTCGGCGAGGGGCGTACCCTGCGGATCCCGCACGCTCCCCGCGATGGCGGCGACGTCGCCGGCCTGGGCCGCGGCCCGGGCGACGGGGAGGGTCAGCAGGCAGGCGAGCAGGATGGGAGTCGGGCGCATGAGCATCGGGGACCAGCTGCCACTCGAGGGACGACAAGGGAACCGTGAGGGAATGATTGGGAATCTAGGGACAGCTCCACCGGATCGCGAGGGACGCCGCGGCGCGCGAAGGGCGTCGGTGGGCGCTACCATTCACGCATGGACGACCTCCTCACCGCCGCCGAGGCCGCGAAGCTCCTCCACCTCCACGTGAAGCGCGTCCAGATCCTCGCGCGCACCGGCCGTCTGCCCGCCGTCCGCACGGGGCGGAAATGGCTCTTTCCCCGCCGCCAGCTCCTCGAGGCGCTGCGGCCGGCGGGCGGGGTGCCCCTCGACACGGCGGTGAGCGAGCGCGTGGTCCCGGTCGAGATCAGCGCGCGCAACCAGCTCCGCGGCATCGTCGAGCGGCTGGTGTACGACGGGCTGATGGCCGAGGTGCAGGTCCGGATCGGGGACCAGAGCCTGGTCTCTCTGATCACGCGGTCCTCGGCGGAACGGCTGGGGCTGGCCGTCGGCCGGGAGGTACTGGCGGTGATCAAGGCGACCGAGGTGATGATCGCCCGCTCGGACGGGCGGTAGGCCGAGCTTCCCGCGCCGGTCCCGCCCCCGCTACGTTCCGGCAGCCCCCACCCCCCGGCAGGATGCCGGGCCACCCCGTCGCCCGCGAGCGAGCCATGCGTCCGGGGACCCTGATCCGACTCCTGCTCCTGCCGCTGCTCGTCGCGACCTCGCCCGCCGCGGCCCAGGGCGCGCGCCTCACCCGCCCCGACACCCTGTCCGGCCGCCCGGCGCCCGGCGCGTCTGCCCCCGACCGCGGCGCCGTCCGGGAGCGCCGGGAACTCGACGCCTTCCGCGACCGCGAACGGGCCCGCCGCGAGCGGCGCGGCGAGCGGGCCCCCGCCGACGACGACTCCCTCGCCGACGCGCTGCCCGGCTTCGTGTCGGGGGCGCGCGGGTTCGACGTCGAGGTCCGCACCGACGCGCCCGAGTATCTCGTTCGCGACGACCCCGCGGACACCGAGTCCATGCTGATCCAGGTGGTCTCGTCGCAGGACGGCTACCTCTCGCTCTTCACCGGCGGGCTCGGGCCCGACCTCGCGATCCTCGCCCCCAACGACCTGCTCGCGCAGTTCCCGGTGCGGGCGGGCGAGCCGGTGCTCTTCCCGCTTCGCGAGTGGTACTACCGCGGCATCGAGCTCAAGCCGACGCTGCCGGAGGGGCGGGACGAGAGCCCGCAGGTGGTGATCGCGGTGGTGACTCGGCGGCCCTGGCCGCTGCCGCTGGTGGACTGGTCGGAGCCGCAGGGGCGCCGCGTGGACGACCGCGTCTCGCTCCGGCTCTTCCAGCTCTGGCTCTCGCGGATCCCGCTCGCGGAGCGGGGGGTGGCGCAGGCGTTCTACGTGGTGCGGCGGGACTAGCGGGCGCGGGACTCAGGACACGTCGGGCGGGGCGAGTCGGTCGGGATCGCCCTTGGGGGTGCGGCGCCAGGCGTCGGGGGCCACGGCGTGGAGGCGGAGCGGCAGCGCGGCGAGCGGTCCGAGCAGCGGTCGCACGGCGGCCTCGTCGGGGAGGCCGCCGCCGGGGAGCGTGACGCCGAGGTCGAGCGCGACGCCGTCGGCGCTCCAGAGGAGCAGGTCGCCCAGGCCCGGGAGTGCGCGGCGGATCCCGGCTTCCACGCGGCCCGCCTCGACCAGCCGGCCGTTCGCGAGCTTGAACGTGGCGTCGGCCCGTCCCAGGAAGAACCAGTCGCCGTCCTGCTCCCGCGCGTAGTCGCCGGTGCTGGCCCACCGGTCGGCGGGGAGCCGGCGCACCCCGCCCTCGCCCCACGTGCCGAGACAGGCGTTCGGCCCGCGGAACTCGAGCACCCCCGTCGCATCCACCCGCAGTTCACAGCCGACCGGTCGTCCGACGTAGCCGCCGCCGAAGCGCCCCGGCGCGCCGAGCGTCAGGCCCGGCGAGGCCTCGGTCTGCCCGTACCCGACCCGGAGGCGCGTCGCCGAGAGCGCCTCGGCCAGCGGCCCTCCGACGGGCGCCCCGCCGACGATGCCACCGCGCAGCGCCGCGAGGAAGGCCTGCCCCCGCGGGCGCGCCCGCAGCCGCTCGACGATGAGCGGGACGGCGCAGAGGTGGGTGGCGCGGGACGATTCCCCGAGCGCGAGGAGGGCGGCCGCATCGCGCCCGCCGCCGGGGTCGCGCACCAGCGTGGCGCCCCCCGCGAGCGCCATGAGCAGGTCGAGCACGAGCCCGAAGACGTGGTGCCACGGCAGCACCGACAGCGCCGTGCCGGCGGGCAGGTCGAGGTGCGGGACGTGGCTGGCGAGCACCGACGTGACGTTGCGCTCGGAGAGGGCGAGCGTGCGCGCCGCACCGGCCGTCGCCGACGTGCGGAGCAGCAGCCGCGCGTCGGGATCCCGGGGCAACTCGGCGGTGCGGAGCTGCGCCGGCGCGCGCAGGGGCCCGCCGTCCGGGCTCGCGACGAACGATCCGGCGTCGCCCGGTGCGCCCGCGACGACGGCCCGGAGGTCGAGCTCGCGGTAGAGCTCGGCACCGAGCCGGCCGCGCGGCACCGGTGCGACGGTGAGCTGGGCCGCGCTCGCGGCGAGGAGGGCGGGAACGAACGCGGCGCCGGCGTCGGAGACGAGCGCCACGCGATCGCCCGCGGCGAGGCCCGCCCCGCGGAATGCCCGGCCCCACGCCGCCGTGGCAGCGGCGATCGCGGGGCCGGTGAGCGTCTCCCCGCCCACGCGCAGGACCGTCCCGCGTCGCTCCTCGAGCGCGCGCGGCAGCCGGGCGAGCCAGCCCGAGTCGGCGAGCGCGCTCTGGCTCACGGCCGCTGCGCCCCGGCGTCGAGCCGGCGGAGTGCCTCCGCGCTCGCGGTGCGCACGTCCGGGTTCGGGTCGGCGAGGAGGCGCTCGATCGCGCCGCGCGCCGGGCGGGCGGCCGCGCCGAACTGCGGCAGGACCGCGAGCACCCGCGTGCGGAGCCACGCGCTCGTGTCGGCGAGCGCCGCGACCATCGCCGGGACCGCCGCCTCCGCGGCGGGCCCGACCTCGCCGAGTGCGAGGATCGCCTCCGCGCGGGCGACGGCATCGCCGGTGGCGGCGGCGCGCGCGAGCGCGGGGACCGCTTCCGCGGCGGCGGGCCCGATCCGGCTCAACGCCTGCGCCGCCTGGAAGCGGCGCGCGTCGTCCACGAGGGCGGCGGCGAGGAGCGGGACCGCGGCACGCCCGATCCGGCCAAGTGCCGCGCTCGCGCGGATGCGCACCCAGCGGTCGGCGTCGGCGAGGCGCGCGACGAGCGCCGGGGCGAGCGGCGCCGCCGCCGGACCCATCCGCTCGAGCACCATCGCCGCCCACATCCGGCGCGGCGCCTCCGCGGCGTCGAGCCGCGCCCGCAACGCCTCGAGCGCCGGGGCGCCGAGGGCCGCGAGCGAGTCGGCGGCGGCCTCGCGCACGGCGAGCGCGGGGTCGTCGAGCGCCGAGAGCCAGCGATCGGCCGGCGCCTGGGCGTGGAGCCGGGCCGGTGCCGAGGCGGCCAGGAGGGCGAGGAGGGCGAGCATCCCGCGGGGCATGCGATCCGTGCCGGGAAAGGGGCACCCGCGAGTACCCGTCCGGCGCCCCGAGGCTCCCCGCGGCCGCCTCACAGGAGCCCCCGCCGCTTGAGCTGGTGGTAGCGCGCCACCACCGCCTCCGCCGCCCCGTCGGGCGGGACGTCGAGCACGAGCACGCCCGACCGGCGCATCTCCGCCAGCGCCTCCTCGCGGGCGAGCAGGAGCTCCTCCGCCGCTGCCTTCTCGAACGCCTCCGTCGTGGTGGCCGGTCGGCTGGTCGCGAGGGCCTCGAGCGCCGGGTTGCGGAGCGTCACGGCGAGCGGGAGGTGCCGCGGCCGGAGCGACGCCGCCTGTGCCACGAGCGCCTCGCTCGCCGTGCGGTCGATGGCGTCGGTGAAGAGCACCGTGAGGGCGCGCTTCCGGTTCCGGAGCGCCAGCTGGCGGAAGGCGGCGGGATAGTCGCTCTCCACGAGCCGGCCCTCGGTCGCGGCCAGCGCGTCGAGCACCGCCCGGAGCGCCCGCCGCCCGCGGCCGGCCGGCACGAAGTGCTGGATGCGGTCGGCGAAGACCATGAGGCCGACGTTGTCGTCGTGCTCCACCGCGGCGTGCGCGAGGTGGAGCGCGGCGTCGATCACCGCCTCGAGGCGCGGGCGCCCGTTCACCTCGGCGGTGAGGAGCCGGCCGGCGTCCACCACGAGGAGCACCTGCTGGCGGCGCTCGTCCTCGTACTGCCGCGCGATCGGCTTCCCGCGGCGCGCGGTCGCCTTCCAGTCGATGATCCGGGTGTCGTCGCCCGGGACCCACTCGCGGAGCCCCTCGAACTGGCGGCCCTCGCCCGGACGGCGGATGGCGCGGAGGCCCGCCTCGCGCCGGCGCGCCGACTGCACCGGGAGGGACCGGAGCGACGCGCCGGCAAGGCTCGGGTACACCGTCGCCCGCCACGGCACCTCGAGCGCGCCCTGCCGCCAGGCGAGCCCCCACGGCCCGGCGAGGCGCAGGTCGAGCCGCCCCGCCTCGTCGCGCCCGCGCTCGACGGGGCGCACCGGCACCGCCTCGACCAGCTCGCCCGCGGCGGGCACCGTGACGGCGCGCTCGGGGACGAACACCCCGCCCAGCGGCCGCGGCCACCGCTCGCGCACCAGCACGCGGAGCGCGCGACCGGTCGCCTGGCGCCAGCGGTAGGTGACGGTGAGCGTCCGGCCCACCGAGAAGGCGGGTGGCGGCTCGCGCCCGACGGTGATCGCGGCGGCGGCGGGCGCGCGCCACGCGTCCACCGCGAACGCCGCGACCCAGACGACGTCGAGGAGCACGAGCAGGCCCAGCGCACCGGGCCACGCGAACCCGGCGAGTGCCGTGAGCGCCAGCAGCGCCGCGCCCGCGAACCAGCGGCGCGAGGGGACGATCAGCGGGGGGCCTCCACCTTCTCGATGAGCGCCGCGAGTGCGGCGTCCGGGGTCACGCCCTCGAGCTCGAGCTCGGGGGCGAGCGTCACGCGGTGGCGGAGCACCGCCGGCGCCATCGCCTTCACGTCGTCGGGCACCACGTACTCGCGGCCGTCGAGCAGTGCCGCCGCCTGCGACACCTTGAGGAGCGCCACCGTCGCGCGCGGCGAGGCGCCGAGCGTGAGGGTCGGCGCGCCGCGCGTGGCGCGCACGAGGGCGGTGATGTAGGCGACGAGGGAGGCCTCGACGCGCACGCGCCGCGCCGCCGAGCGGAGCGCGCCCAGCGCTTCCCCGTCGAGGAGGCGGGAGACGCCGTAGCTCGCCGGCGTGTCGGCCTCGAAGCCGCCGAGCACGCGGTGGAGGATCCCCTCCTCCACCGCCGCCTCCGGGTACGGCAGCTGCACCTTCACGAGGAACCGGTCGAGCTCCGCCTCGGGGAGCGGATAGGTGCCCTCGAACTCGACCGGGTTCTGCGTGGCGAAGACGGTGAACGCGCCGGGCAGCGGGTGCGTGGTGCCGTCCACCGTCACGCTCCGCTCCTGCATCGCCTCGAGGAGCGCCGCCTGCGTCTTGGCCGGCGCGCGGTTGATCTCGTCGGCGAGGACGAGGTCCGCGAAGATGGGGCCGGCGCGGAAGCTGAACGTCCCCGCCGAGGCCAGCAGGTTCACGCCGGTGATGTCGGAGGGCATCAGGTCGGGCGTGAACTGGATGCGGCGGAACGAGAGGCCGAGCACCTCGCTCAGGGTGCGGACGAGGAGCGTCTTCGCGGTCCCGGGAACGCCCTCGAGGAGGACGTGCCCGCGGGCGAGCAGCGCGGCCACGGCGTCGCGCACCGCCGCCTCCTGGCCCAGCACCACCCGGCCCACGGCCTGCACGAGTGCCGAGGCCTGCCCGGCGGCCCGGGTCGCCTCGTCCGCGGTCAGGGGAGCCGGTGCGGTCAGCGCGCCGGCGTGAGGGTCTGCCACACGTCCTCCACGGCATGCGCGGTCGCCAGGACGCCCGGGGCGTCCTGCGATCGCTCGGTGTGCGTCCGGAGCGCCTGCACGGCGGCCCGGGCCTCGGGGGTGCGCGCCGAGCCCTCGAGCTCGGCGAGCCAGGGGCGGGGATCGGCCCGGAGCGGCTGGCCCGGCCGCGCGAACCGGCGGCGCAGGCCCTGGACGAGGAGCCGCACCGCCACGTCGTGGCCGCGCGCGGCGGCGAGCGCGGTCGCGAGCGCGCGCACGTGCTCGAGCGGCGACCGGCGGGTGCGGCGGACCGCGGGCTGGATCGCGCCGAACCGCACCGCCCCCGCGAGGAGGGCGAGGCAGCCGACGGCGGCCAGCTGCCAGAGGGCCCAGCCCACCGGATGGCGCACGCTCCACGCGCGCACCGCGCCCCACGCGCTCCCCCCGGGGCCGAAGCCGTGGTGGTACTCGTCCACCACGACGCGATGGTAGCCGCCGTCCAGCACGAGCGCGAGCAGCGCCGGTCCCGCGTCCGACTCGCGCAGCATGCGGTTCCGGAAGAGCCCGCCGTCGGCGACCAGGTACACCGATCCGCCGTCCTGCAGCGCGAGCCGCACCGCCTCGAGCCGCCGGCCCGTCGTGACCAGGAGCGTGTCCCGCACCGTCGCGGCGACCGGCGTGCACCGGTGCCGCTCGGGCTCCTCCGCCGGCCCGGCGGAGTCGGGCTCCGGCCGCGCGAGCACCCACGCCGCACGAGGCGCGCGCTCGCCCCCGGCGGCGCGCCCCGGCGGCGTCACCGCCACCGAGTCCGGCCGCGCCTCCACGTCCCAGCCGAAGCAGCGCATCGCCCGCCACGCGCCGCGGCCGGCGAGGAGCAGGTCCGCCCCGTCCTCGCTGGCGGCGAGGGCCGCGAGCGCGGAGGCCTCGTCCTCGTCGAGCGATGCGCTCGGGTCGAGGAACGCCACCAGCGGGCGCGGTGCCGATCCCTCGAGTCCCTCCAGCGCGACGGCGCGCCGGCGCCAGTGCTCCACCTCCACGCCGAGCCGCTCGAGCGCGTCCGACCACCCCCGCGCGCCGGCGGGACCGGTGAGGAAGGTCGAGCGCCGGGGGTCGGGCGCCGGGCCGCGCCGCTCGCGCAGGCCGGCCGCGCTCGCGAGGATGCCGAGCGCCACCAGCGCGCCGACGGCGGCGAGCGCCTCAGTGCGCGGTCGCATCCCACTCGCGGCGCGCGGCGGTGCGCCAGCGGCGCCACCCCTCGGCATCGAATGAATCGCCGGCGAAGGTGACCCGATAGAGGGTGGCAACGAGCTCGCGGAGTTGCGCGCGCTCGGTGGCCGGGAGCCGGGCGGCCCGCACGTACTCCGCCGGCGTCGTGGCGGGGTGGAAGCGCACCGCGCCGCGTTCCCCGAGGTCCAGCACGAGCGCGTCGAACGCCGGGACGAGCGCCGCGGCGTAGCGTCCCTCCGCCGCGAGCCCCTCGGCGAGCGCCCAGAGCGCCCCGGCGTCGCGACGCGCGGCCGCCTGCCCCGCCGCGCGGGCCTCGCCGGCGGCGGTGCCGCGGACGGTCCGCCAGGTGAGCCAGAGGAAGTGGAGGAGGATGGCGACGAGCGCCGCACCGAGGAGCCACAGCAGCGCCTGGTACGCGGCAGGGTTCGTCGCGCGCGTCCGGACGAGCCAGTCCAGGAGCCGCTCCCACCAGCGCGCGACCCACGCGAACGGGTCGGGACGCTCCGCCCAGTCGTACGCCGGCCGGGCGAAGACCGTGTCGAGCACGGCGCGCAGGGAGTCGGCGGGCGCCACGGCGGGCCTCAGCGCGCCTCGATCGCCTGCGCGAGCATCTCCAGGTCGAACCCTTCCTTGCGGACGCGGAGGTCGTAGTAGGCGACGGTGAGCAGGCAGTAGAGCAGCGGGGTGACCACGAGCCGCATCAGCGCGACGATGACGCCCGCGAGCACGACCATGACCGGGCTCTCGGGGGCGGCACCGCCGGGCACCACCAGCGCGCCCACGACGCCGATCAGGGCCCCGATGGCGGCGCCGGGAATGAAGACCAGCAGCAGGAACGTCACCAGCAGGACGAACAGCCGCCCGCGGAACCCCTTCGAGAGCTCCCACGACCGGCTCATCGCCGCGCTGGCCGAGGTGCGCGGCTCGAGCACGAGCGTCTGCGTGGAGAGCGAGAGGCCGCAGCCGAGGATGATGCCGGGCACGACGAGGAGCAGGAGCCCGAGGCCCACGACGAACGTCAGGAGGAAGGAGAGCACCACGACCGGCCACACGTACTGGCCCGAGCGCGCCAGCGCGTCGGCCACCGAGAGCGACCGCCCGAGGTAGTGCTCCGCGATCACGTGGACCGAGGCCACGCTCGCGAGCGCGGTGAGGAAGAGCGAGGCCAGCGAGCTCGCCGCCCAGAGCCAGTAGTGCACCTGGATGCCGCCGCTCGCCTCGAGGTACACCGCGAGGAGCATGGGAACGCCCATGCACACGACCTGCACCACGAGCAGCGACGCGAAGAGGCGGCGGAAGAGGCCGAAGCTCACGTCGAGGATCTCCCCGACGCTCAGGGGGCGAAGGTCGTACTCCGCCATCATGGCTCCCGGAATCAGGGGCGAGGGACGCGGCGGCGCGGCCGCCACCGCACGATACCGGAGGCCGGTCGGCGGCGGTAGCCCGTCGCGGGCCGCGTGCCGGCGCTATCATCCGTCCATGGCCGCGCCCGCCCCAACGGACTTCCGCCAGCACCTCGAGGTCGAGACCCCCGAGCACGTCGTGCTCGACCTCGAGATCGCGGGCCTCGGCTCGCGCGCCCTCGCCGCCCTGCTCGACTCCCTGCTCCTGACCGTGCTCGAGATCGGCGCCTCGGTGGCGCTGGACGCCCTGCGCCCCGCCGGCGCGCTCGGCCGGGGCCTCGTGACGGCGCTCTACATCCTGTTGAGCTTCGCGATCGCCGTCGGGTACTACGCCCTCTTCGAGGGGCTCCGCCAGGGCCAGACGCCCGGCAAGCGCCGGCTCGGGATCCGCGTCGTCCGCGACACGGGCCACGGCATCACGCTCGGCACCGCGATCGCGCGGAACCTCCTCCGCCTCGCCGACTTCCTCCCGTTCGGCTACCTCCTCGGCGGGCTCTTCGTGGCGCTCCACCCGCGGGCGAAGCGCCTCGGCGACCTCGTCGCCGGGACGATCGTGGTGCGGGACCGCCCGATGGAGGCGCGCCCGGGGGCGCCGCCCGCGCCGCGCCCCGACGAGCTCGCCGCCCCGGAGCTCGGGGACGAGGAGTTCCAGCTCCTCGAGCGCTTCCTCGCCCGCGTCGGCGCGCTGGCCGCGCCCACGCGCGCCCGCCTCGCGGCCGGGCTCGTCGCCCGGCTCGCGGCCCGCTACCCGGTGCGCCCCGCCGACGACGTGCAGTTCCTGGCCGAGCTGCATGCCGCCGAGGCGGGGCGCCGCGCCGGCCGTGCGGCCCGGGGGGCCACCGCGGGCCGGTTCGCCGCGCGGAAGCGCGCGCGCTGGGCGGAGTTCCGGGCCCTGGCGGACCGCGCGGCCCGCGAGGGGCTCGACCGCTTCTCCGCGTCCGACCTCCCCGACTTCGCCGCGCGCTACCGCGAGGTCGCCGCCGACCTGGCGCGCGCGCGGACCTATCGCGCCGACGCCGCCACGCAGCAGGAACTCGAGCGCCTCGTCGCCGCCGGGCACAACGCCCTCTACCGTGACGACCACCGCCCGCTGCGCGATGCGCTGGCCGTCGTGGCGCGCGCGTGCCCGGCCGCCGTCCTCGCCGCCTGGCGGTACGTGCTCGTGGCCTTCGTCGCGTTCGCCGTCCCGGCCGCGGCGGGCTACGCCGTGCTGCGGGAGCGCCCCGCCCTCGCGGAGGAGCTCCTGCCGGAGGTCATGCTGCGCCGCGCGGAGGCGGGGCTCGACGGGCAGGCACGCGGGCAGCGCTACTACACGGCGCGCCCGGCGGAGCGCCCCGCGGTGGCGGCGGCGATCATGACGAACAACATCCGCGTCTCGTTCATGTGCTTTGCCGGCGGCATCCTCCTCGGCGCCGGCTCGCTCCTCGCGCTCGCCTACAACGGCCTCGTCCTCGGCCTCGCCTTCGGCCACTACGCCAACGTCGGCCTCGGCCTCTTCCTGTTCGAGTTCATCGTCGGCCACGGCGTGCTCGAGCTCTTCGCGATCTGGGTCGCGGGGGGCGCGGGGCTCCTGCTCGGCCGCGCCGTGATCGCCCCCGGCCGGCTCCCGCGCGGCGAGGCGCTGGCCGTCGCGGGACGCCGCGCGGTCCGGATGCTCGGGGTGGTGGTGGTGCTGCTGGTGGTGGCGGGGCTGATCGAAGGGCTGCTCTCGGCCGGGGAGCGGGGGCTCGGCTTCCGGCTCGCGGTGAGCGGGACGAGCCTCGTCTTCCTCGTGGCCTACCTCGCCAACGGGGCCGCTCGGCGACCGTCGTCGGCAGCGGGGTGACCCGCCCGGTCAGGCGTGCGGCTGCGACTCGCGCAGGATGGTGCGCATCCGCATGGCGAGGGACTCGATCTCGCGGAGGCTCCCGATCGTCTCCGCGTCAAGCGCCGCCGCGTTGAGGAGCAGCAGCTGCGCCTCGGCAAGGAGCGCCGACAGCGGATTCGCGAGGTCGTGGCGCATCCGGCTCAGTCGCTGTTCGGCGTCGTCCGACATCGTGACTCCGGGGAGGGCAGTTCGGGGGCGTGGCCGGAATGTGCGGCCCCGGTACGGACCCGCGCAACGCCGCCCGGGTCACGGAGCGCCGGCGGCGGGCTCAGAGGCGGAACGGGATCGGGACGAACGTCGCCACGAAGAGCGCCACGCACGCGACGCCGACCCAGCGCCGGGAGGGAGGCACCGGCCATTCCGGCGCCACCACGGCGGGATGGGACCAGCCACCGCCCCCCAGGAAGAGCGCCAGCACCACCCAGAGGTACCAGCTCGCCCACCAGTGCCCCAGCACGACGAGCCCGAGGATGGTGACGAAGCCCACCGCGGCCTGGCGGCGTCCGAGCAGGCCGTAGAGGACATGTCCCCCGTCGAGCTGGCTCAGCGGGAGCAGGTTGAGCCCGGTCACGAACGCCCCGACCCAGCCGGCGAACGCGGGGAGGCTCAGGTGCACCACCGCGTCGGCGCCGAAGTACAGGTGCCGGAGGCCGAGCGTGAGCAGCGAGTCCCCGAGGGGGAGCAGCTGACCGGCGACGACCACGTAGCTTCCCGGCCCGAGCGTCAGGCCGCCCGCCGGCCGCGAGGCGGCGTAGCCCCACACGAGGACGGGCAGCGCCACCGCGAACCCGGCGAGCGGGCCGGCCGCCCCGACATCGAGCAGCTGCCGCCGGTCCAGCACCGGGGAGCGGAGGCGGAGGAAGGCGCCCAGGCTGCCGATCGGCGAGAGCGGCGGCGGGACCGGCAGGAAATAGGGCAGCGAGGCGTCGATCAGGTACCGGCGCGCGGCCAGGTAGTGCCCCAGTTCATGGGCCAGCAGGATGCCGAGGAGCGGCGCGGCGAAGCGCCAGCCGGCGGGAACCACCTCGCGCCACGCGCCGGCCGAGAGCTCCGAGAAGTAATGGAGGGCGGCCGCCACGGCGCCGCCCACTCCGGGGGCGGACCAGGGGAGCCAGGCCCCCGCGAGCGCGGCACCGGCGCCGAGCGCGCAGGCGACCGTGAGCAGGAGCAGCGTCGCGTGGAGGAGCCACCGCGGGCGGGTGACGGGGACGAGCTGCCGGACGAGGAGGAGGCGGCTCCGGTCGGCGGCGAGCCAGTAATGGACGCCGGGCCACTCGGCGAGCGCGGCGGCGAGCTCGGGGGAGGGCGCCCGGTGCTCGGCCAGGACCACGCCGTCGATCAGTTCCCGGGGGCCGACCTGCTGGCGGCGCCAGGCCTCCAGGAGGGGGGCGAGGCGCTCCATCAGCGCTCCTCTTGACGGGTTCGCGGAACGGCGTGTACCTTGGCCCTCAGCAAATCCCGTGTCCTCTCCCCCTGTGACAATCCAGCCAGCCGGCGGCATCGTTTCACGCCGAGGCTTTCCCATCAATTGACGAGATCAGGTCGCGCCCCCCGGCGCACAGCCGCTGAGCCTTCCCCGGAACCGTCGCAGGACGCGGCGGCGCCCCAGCACAAAGGCCCTCCCGTGGACATCGCCGAACTGAAGCAGAAGTCGGTGGCGGAGCTGCACGAGCTCGCCGAGAAGCTCAACATCACGAACTACTCGGGCCTCCGCAAGCAGGACCTCATCTTCCGCATCGAGCAGTCGCTGCTCGACCAGGATACGGTGATCCGGGGCGAGGGGGTGCTGGAGATCCTGCCCGAGGGCTACGGCTTCCTGCGGAGCCAGGACTGGAACTACCTGTACGGCCCCGACGACATCTACGTGAGCCCGAGCCAGATCAAGCGCTTCGACCTGCGCACGGGCGACACGGTGATGGGCCAGGTGCGCCCCCCGAAGGAGGGGGAGCGGTACCTGGCGCTCCTCAAGGTCGAGAGCGTCAACTACGAGGAGCCGGAGAAGACCAAGCACCGGATCGCCTTCGACAACCTCCGGCCGCGCTACCCCGACGAGCGGATCCGCCTCGAGCGGAAGACGGGGGACCTCTCGATGCGCGTGGTGGACATCTTCTCGCCGATCGGCAAGGGCCAGCGCGGGCTCATCGTCGCGCCGCCCAAGGCGGGCAAGACGATCCTCATGCAGAAGCTGGCGAACGCCATCGCCGAGAACCACCCGGAGTGCGTGCTGATCGTGCTGCTCATCGACGAGCGGCCCGAGGAAGTCACCGACATGCAGGAGAACGTGAAGGCGGAGGTGATCGCCTCGACGTTCGACGAGCCGGCGGACCGCCACGTGCAGGTGGCGGACATGGTGATCGAGAAGGCGAAGCGCCTGGTCGAGCACAAGCGGGACGTCATCATCCTGCTCGACTCGATCACCCGCCTCGCCCGCGCGCACAACGTCGTCGTGCCGCACTCGGGGAAGATCCTCTCCGGCGGCGTGGACGCCAACGCCCTCCAGAAGCCGAAGCGCTTCTTCGGCGCCGCGCGCAACATCGAGAACGGCGGCTCGCTCACGATCATCGCCACGGCGCTCATCGACACCGGCAGCCGCATGGACGAGGTGATCTTCGAGGAGTTCAAGGGCACCGGCAACATGGAGCTCGTCCTCGACCGGCGCCTTGCCGACCGGCGCATCTGGCCGGCGATGGACCTCCAGAAGTCGGGCACCCGCAAGGAGGAGCTCCTCATGGACAAGGACGAGCTCAACCGCGTGTACCTGCTCCGGAACTTCCTCGCCGACATGCCGCCCGTGGAGGCGATGGAGTTCCTCCTCGAGCGCATGAAGCGGACGAAGAACAACAGGGAGTTCTTCGCCACGATGGCCCAGTAGGGCGTGGTCCTGCCCGCTGCCGGCCGCCTGCTCGCGCTCGACTGGGGCGAGGTCCGCCTGGGCCTCGCCCTGAGCGACGAGACCCAGCTCCTCGCCTCCCCCCTCGCGACCCTCACCCGCCGTCCCGGCAAGCGCTGGCCGATGCCCGCGCTGATGCAGCTCGTCGGCGAGCACGCCCCCGTCGGGCTCGTGGTGGGCCTGCCCCTCACGCCGGAGGGGGAGGAAGGGGACGCGGCACGCGAGGCGCGCGCCCTGGGCGAGCTGGTCGCGGGGCGCACCGGCCTCCCGGTCGCCTGGCAGGACGAGCGCTTCTCCACCGCCAAGGCGCTGCGCGGCATCCGGGAGTCGGGCGGCTCCACCCG
Organism: Gemmatimonadales bacterium; assembly: GCA_037916975.1. Classification (GTDB taxonomy): domain Bacteria; phylum Gemmatimonadota; class Gemmatimonadetes; order Gemmatimonadales; family GWC2-71-9; genus JAGGAG01. The sequence goes on along the minus strand of JBAIWX010000058.1, from coordinate 4,631 downwards.
CGGCCGCAAGGAGGACGTGGACGCCCTCGCCGCCTCGGTGCTGCTGCAGGCCTTCCTCGACGCCCGGCGCGCCCCGCCGGCCCCGTGACCGTCCCGGCCCGGCGCCACGCCACGCTCGTCGGCGCGCTCCTCCTTGCCGCCTGCGGCGTGCCCGCCGGCGGGCCCCTCGAGCGGGTGACGATCCCCGAGGGCGCCTCCTTCCGGCAGTTCACCGACTCCCTCGTCGCCCACGGCGTCGTCACCAACCGCACCTGGTTCCGGCTCGTCGTGCGGCTCCGGAAGCTCGACCGCGCCGTGCGGGCCGGCGTCTACGACCTCCCGCGCGGCGCCTCGGCGTGGGCCGTCGTGACGGTGCTCGCCTCGGGGAAGTCGGTGCAGCAGCGCTTCACCGTGCCCGAGGGCGAGACGCTCCTCGAGGTCGCCGACCTCGCCCAGCGCCAGCTCGGCATCCCGCGCGACAGCCTCCTCGCCGCCGCGCGGGACCCCGCCCTGCTGCGCGAGGCGGGCATCGAGGCCGCGACCGCCGAGGGCTTCCTCCGGCCCGAGACCTACCTCTTCCCCGCCGGCGTCGGCGCGCGGGACGTGGTGCGCCAGATGCTCGCGCAGTTCGACGCGGCGTGGGACACCGCGTGGGACGGACGCCTCGCCGCGCTCGGGCTGACCAGGGTCCAGGCAGTGACGCTCGCGTCGATCGTCGAGGGGGAGGCGCGCGCGGACGACGAGCGGGAGACGATCGCCGGCGTGTACCTCAACCGGCTCCGGCGGGGGATGGCACTGCAGGCGGACCCGACGGTGCAGTACGCGATCGAGCAGGCGACCGGGAAGCGGAAGCCGCGCCTCTACGTGAAGGACTACCAGTTCCCGTCGCCGTACAACACCTACCTCCAACCCGGCCTGCCGCCCGGGCCGGTCAACAACCCCGGCGCGCGGAGCCTCGAGGCGGTGACGCAGCCCCGCGACGTGCCGTACCTCTACTTCGTGGCGGGCCCGGACGGGCGCCACACCTTCAGCGCCACCTACGACGAGCACCTCCGCGCCGTGGCGCGCGCCCGCCGCCTGCGCGACGCCGCGGACAGCGCGAACTGACCCGCGTCAGTCGTCGCCCGGCGGGAGCGCGCGCATCCAGCGCGCGAGGTCGTCCAGCACCTCGGCTGCCACGTGCCCGCCCCGCTTGTATTCGTCGGGCCCCGAGGGGCCCGAGCCCGCGATGAAGAGGTGGTTGAGCGCCGGGTAGACCTTCACATCGAGTCCCGGCCGGGGCCCGACCGCCCGCCGCCACTCCTCCACTTCCGGCGCCGTCACCTGGTAGTCCCGCCCGCCCTGCAGCACGAGCACCGGCAGGCGGAGCCGCCGGACGGTCTCCGCCGAACTGTAGGCGGCGAGGTCCACCCAGTAGGCGGCGGGCGCACCGAGGATCGCGTCCGGCTTGCCGGTGTCGGCCGGCGTCAGCGCGTGGATGCGCGCGACCAGCTGTGCCAGGCCGGGGCGCTGCGCCCGCCAGGCGGCGGTGTCGGCGCCGGGCAGGGCGGCGAGGTAGTCCACCTGACGGAGCACCTCGTCGGGCAGGGCCACGAGCGTCGCGCCGGCCATCATCACGATCCCGGCCAGCCGGCCGTCCCGTGCGGCGATGCGGGGCGCGAGGATCCCGCCCAGGCTGTGGCCGATCACGACGACGCGTCGCGGGTCCACCTCCGGCAGTCCCCGCAGGAAGACCGCCGCCGCCGCCGCGTCGGCGATCGTCTCCTCCTCCACCGTGAACGAGCGTCCGAGGTAGCTGAACGGGTAGCGCTTCGCGCGCTTGTCGTAGCGCAGGACGAGGAAGCCCCGCTGCGCGAGGCCCCAGGCGAGGTCCCGGAACGGCTTGGCGCCGCCGACCGTCTCGTCCCGGTCGTTGGGCCCCGACCCGTGCACGAGCACGACCGCCGGCCACGGCCCCTGCCCCGCGGGCAGGGTGATCGTGCCGGGAAGCGCCGGCGCCGCGCCGACGGTGACCTCCCGCTCGCCGAGCCCGGCCGGCAGTGAGTCCTGCGCGGCGAGCGGGCCAGCCGCCAGCGTGAGGACGAGGAGCGCACGGGCGTGGATGGACATGAACCCTCCTTCAGGCGCCGGACGCCGCCACGTAGCGGCGCGCCGCGGCGCCCACGTCATCCGAGGCCAGGATGCCGGACACGACGGCGACGCCTGCTGCGCCCGCCGCCAACGCCGCGGACACGTCCTCGGGCCTGACGCCGCCGATCGCGACACAGGGACGCCCCGCCGCGAGCTCGCGGATCCGCCGGAAGCCCTCCGGGCCGAGCGCGGCACCGGCGTCGGCCTTGGTGGCGGAGGTGCGCCACGGCCCGACGCCCCAATAGTCCGCCCCCGCGCCTGCCGGCGCCTCCGCCGGCGTCCCGACGCTCGCCCCGACCAGGAAGCCGGGCGGCGCGAGCCGCCGCGCGAGCGGCACCGGCACGTCGTCGGGCCCGAGGTGCACGCCGTGCGCGCCGATGGCGAGTGCCACGTCGAGCCGGTCGTTCACCACCACCGGCACCCCCACCGCGGCGAGGAGCCGCCGCCCCAGTTCGGCCAGCTCCCACGCGGGAGCGTTCTTGAGCCGGAGCTGGACCATCGTGGCCCCGCCGTCCACCGCCTGGACGGCGAGCGCGACCGGGTCGCGGCCACGGAGGAGGCCGTCGTCGGTGACGAACACGAGGCGCAGCCGGGACGCTAGATTAGGCACCATGGACGAGACGCGCTCCTACCGGCTGCAGGGCATTCGCGGGGCCACGACGGTGGAGGCCAACGAGGCGCAGCAGATCCTCGAGGCCACCGACGAGCTGCTCCGCCGGGTCATCGAGGCGAACGGCCTCCAGCCCGACGACATCGTGAGCGCCTTCTTCACGATGACGAACGACCTCGACGCCGCCTTCCCCGCGCGGGCCGCCGAGGTGTACGGATGGAATATCGTCGCCATCCTGCACGCAACCGAGATCCCCGTTCCCGGCTCCCTCCCGAAGTGCATCCGGCTCCTCGTCCACGCCTACACGACCCGGAGCCGTGACGAGGTGAAGCACGTGTACCTCCGCCGCGCCGTGGCCCTCCGCCCGGACCGCGCCGGATGAGCGAGGCGCGGGTCACCGCGCGCGGCGCCGAGCGCTGGCAGCGCGGCCATCCCTGGATCTTCCGCACCGATGTCCTCGACGAGCCCGGCACCCCCGGGCTCGTGCGCGTCCGCGATCCGCGCGGCAAGTTCGTCGGCCAGGCCCTCTACTCCCCCGCCTCGGAGATCCGCCTCCGGCTCCTCGAGCGCAGCGAGCGCCCGGTGGACGCCGCGTGGTGGCACGATCGCCTCGAGCGCGCCCTCGCGCGCCGGACCGGCATCGATGCCTCGGCGTACCGGGTCGTGCACGCGGAGGGCGATGGGCTGCCCTCGCTGGTGGTGGACCGTTACGACCGGTGGGTCGTGGCGCAGCTCCTCTCGGCGGGGCTCGAGACCTGCCGGGCCGACATCCTCGCGGCGATCCAGGCGGTGCTGGCCCCCGACGGGATCCTGCTCCGACACGACACCGCCGCGCGTCGCCGGGAGGGGCTCCCCGACCAGGTGGAGCTCGCCGCCGGCCAGGTCCCGGAACTGGTCGAGGTGCGCGAGGGCGCGGTGCGCTACCACGCCGCCCCGTGGACCGGCCAGAAGACCGGCGCCTTCCTCGACCAGCGCCCCAACCGGGTCCTCGCGGGACGGCACACGCCGCCGGGGGGCCGGGCGCTCGACTGCTTCGCCTACCACGGCTCGTTCGCGCTCCACCAGGCGGCCCGGGCCCGCGAGGTGGTGGCGATCGACGCGAGCGCCGAGGCGCTGGCGCGCGGGGCCGCGAACGCGGCGCTCAACGGGTTCACGAACCTCCGGTGGGTCGAGGGGGACGCCTTCGACCTCCTGCGTGACTACGACCGGGCGCGGGAGCGCTTCGACTGCATCGCGCTCGACCCGCCGGCGTTCGCGAAGACCAAGGCGGCGGTGCCCAAGGCGCTGCGCGGCTACCACGAGGTCAACCGCCGCGCGATGCGCCTCCTCGCCCCCGGCGGGGTGCTCGTCACCGCCTCGTGCTCCTTCCACGTGCGCCGGGCAGACTTCCTCGCGATGCTCGAGGATGCCGCCGCCGACAGCGGGCGGCAGCTGGTGCTGGAGCAGGTCCTCGGCCAAGGGGAGGACCATCCCGAGCTCCTCACGGTGCCGGAGACGGGGTACCTGAAGGGGGCGGTGCTCCGCGCCCTCGACTGACCGCCGCCCGACGCGTTGACACCATGCGCTAACTCCCCAAGATTGCAAGAGATGGCGCCCCGACACCCCGTTCGAAACCCCGCCGTATGCTGAGCCCCAGCGACGCCCTCCGAGCCACCGGGCGCCGCCGGTCCCTGCCGTCCCTCCGGCAGCTGTACGACGAGTACGTCATGCAGCGGATCGAGAACTACAAGAACTCGATCTCGCGCGAGGAACTGCTCCGCCTGGGCGGCGACGCCGTGGAAGAGCTGCAGGCCGCCACCGAGGACCAGTTCGTCCTCACCCAGGTGCTCATGGCCGACATCGTGGACCAGCTCATCCGCAAGCGGCTCGGCATCAAGTCGTTCCGCCGGTGGAAGGAGCAGTTCGCGAAGCT
>JBAIWX010000057.1:0-3073 GCA_037916975.1 Gemmatimonadales bacterium | reverse complement strand
AAGCGGCGCGCCGCTCGGGACGGCCGGAGTACGTGGACCGCTACGCCGACGACGATCACGTCGAGCGGCGGAACCCCACGACCTCGCTCGTCGGCTCGACCGACGGCGCCTCGGTGCTCCGGAAGGCGGGGCTCGACCCGCGCGACCGGCGCGTCGCCCTCCTCGCCGACCTGGTCGAGGGGCTGCACCAGCTCCCCCGGCACCGCTCCATCCACGTCGGCGGCTTCGTGCTCACGCGCGAGCCGCTCTCGGGCGTCGTCCCCATCGAGCCCGCCTCCATGCCGGACCGCACCGTCATCCAGTGGGAGAAGGACGACCTCGATCCCGTCGGCCTCGTGAAGATCGACCTGCTCGGCCTCGGCATGCTCACGCTGCTGCAGGACTGCCTCGTGCACATCCGCCGCACGCGCGGCGTGGCGCTCGACCTCCACCAGCTCCCGATGGACGACCAGGCGGTGTACGACGACCTCTGCCGCGCCGACACGATCGGGCTCTTCCAGGTCGAGAGCCGCGCGCAGATGAACACGCTGCCCCGGATGCAGCCGCGCTGCTTCTACGACCTCGTCGTGGAGGTGGCGCTCATCCGCCCGGGGCCGATCCAGGGCGACATGGTGCACCCCTACCTCCGCCGGCGCGCGGGACTCGAGCCGGTGACGTACCCGCACCCGACCCTCGAGCCGGTGCTCCGCCGCACCCTCGGCGTGCCGCTCTTCCAGGAGCAGGGGATGCAGGTCGCGATCACGGCGGCGGGGTTCACGCCGGCGCAGGCGGACGAGCTCCGCCGCGCGATGGGCCACAAGCGCTCGCACGAGCGGATGGCGGAGATCGCGGCCCAGCTCGAGGCGGGGATGGCGCGGAACGGCATCCCCGCGGAGACGGCGCGCCGGATCTACCAGCAGATCAACGCCTTCGCGGACTACGGCTTCCCCGAGTCGCACGCGGCGAGCTTCGCGCTGCTCGTGTACGCGTCGGCGTACCTCCGGCACTACTATCGCGCCGAGTACACGGCGGCCATCCTCAACGCGCAGCCGATGGGGTTCTACTCGCCGGGCACGCTCGTCGAGGACGCGCGCCGCCACGGCGTCGCGGTGCGCCCGGTGGACGCGGTGCGGAGCGCGTGGGACTCGACGCTGGAGGTGGGGGAGGGGGGCGGCCCCGACGGGACGCGCACCTCGGAACGGGGCGGAGCCGGGCGGGGCGCTGGGAGCGCGGACGAGCGCCCGGGCGGAGCCGGGGGTGGCCCCGACGCCGCGCGCACCTCGGAACGGAGCGAGGCCGGGGGTGGCCCCGACGGCAAGAAGTGGAGTGCGGCGGGGCAGGGGGGCGGCGTCACTCCTTGCCCGGAGGGGCCACCCCCGGCCCGCACCCCGAACACCGACCGCGCGCCAGCAGTCAGGCTCGGATTCCGCACGATCAGAGGCCTGGGCTCCACCACCCGCGACAAACTCGAGCACGCGCTGGCCGGCGGCCCGTTCCGCTCCATCGCCGACCTCGTCCACCGCACGCGGCTCGACCGCGCCGCGCTCCGTGCCCTCGCCGAGGCCGGTGCGCTCGATCCCTTCGTCGCGCACGAGCCCCTCGCGCGCCGCCGGCGCGCCGCGCTCTGGGAGGTCCTCCGTGTCGAGCGCGGGCTCGGGGGTCCCCTCTTCGACGCCGCCGCGGACGAGCCCGCCGCTCCCGCGCCGCTCCCCGCGATGACCCCGTACGAGCTCACCGAGGCCGACTACCGCATGACGGCCCTCTCGCTCAACGGGCACCCGATGCTCCACCTGCGCCCCACCCTCCAGCGCCAGGGCGTCCTCACCTCGGCGCGGCTCCACCGCGCGCGCGACGGCGACCACGTCGTCGTCGCGGGGCTCGTCATCTGCCGCCAGCGCCCCGGCACCGCGAAGGGGTTCATGTTCCTCACCCTCGAGGACGAGACGGGGATGGTGAACGTCGTCGTGACGCCGCAGCGCTTCGAGCGCCAGGCGACGCTCCTCGCACGGAGCCCGCTCCTCCTCGTGCGCGGGACGCTGCAGGTGGAGGCGGGGGTGTACAACGTGAAGGGGGAGGAGTTCAAGCTCCTCTTCGCGCCGGTCGGGGCGGAGTACGCCAAGCGACACGACTTCCATTGAGCGGCGCGGCGCACGGGGTTAGCCTCCGGGGCCCCGAGCCGAGCCGCCATGCCCATCGCTGCTCCCGCCCGCACCTCCGCCCTCGCCGGCCGCCTGCGCCGGGCGCTCCACGCGCTCCTCCTCGCCGCCCTGCTGCCGCTCCGCCTCGCTGCGCAGGAGGCGACCCCGCGCCCCTTCCCGCTCTGGCCCGCCGTCGCCACCGCGGGCCTCGCGACGCTCGCCTTCGTGGCGCTCGACGAGGACGTGCGCGACAGCTGGCAGCGGAACCGCACCTCCGGCCGCGACGACGTCGCGCGCCAGCTCGAGCGGTTCGGGCAGGTGGAGGTGCTCGTCCCGGTGCCGGTGGGCCTCGCGCTCGCGGGGCTCATCGCGCACGACGACCGCCTCCTCCGCACCGCGGGCCGGAGCGCTCTCGGCATCGTGCTGGCGGAGGCGGTGGTGCAGCCCTCCAAGTTCGTGCTGGGCCGCCACCGCCCCAACGCCGGCGACGGGGCGTACACCTTCTCGCCGTTCTCGAAGGGCGATGCCTCGATGCCCTCGGGCCACACCGCCGCGGCGTTCGCGCTCGCGACGGTGCTCGCCGACGACATCCACAATACCTGGGCGACGGTGGGGCTCTACACGCTCGCGGGGGGGACGGGCCTCGCGCGGATGGAGCTCGACGCGCACTGGCTGAGCGACGTGCTGGTGGGCGCCGGGATCGGGATCGCGGCGGGGAAGCTCGCCGACGGGAAGTGGTCGCTCTTCGGAGTGAAGACGCCGCGGGTGCTGCGGCGCGAGCAGCGGACGGTGGTGAGCTTCTCGATCCCGGTGCGGTTCTGAGCGGCGTTCAGGCCGTCACGCGCCAGGGGTGCGTGTAGACGGTGTGCGACGCGCGGCGGGTGAAGCCGCAGAGGGTGAGGTTCGCCTCGTGCGCCATCCGCACCGCGAGCGCGGTGGCGCCGGAGACGGTGACG
>JBAIWX010000056.1:0-4531 GCA_037916975.1 Gemmatimonadales bacterium | reverse complement strand
GACGGCCCGCCACGTCAGGGCGAGTCGCCGGGCCAGCTTGAAGATGTACGTCATGGCGTTATCGCGTCCGCGCTAAACCGCTCCTTCCTGCTCCCGCCCAACCGTTCCCCGTTGCAGCCACCACCCCACTTGGGCAATGGCAATTATCGGCGGTGGTACGGCCGACCGGAACTGCTAGAAATTTGACGGTTGGTGAGCTGTATCACATGGATGCAATGCATCCAAGCCGTTGTTTAGATGGTGTTTCGGAAATCCGATCGCCTCGATGGCAAAGTGTCTCAGTTCGATAATCCGATCGTTTCATTCGGCGACGAGTCGAAAACTAGGCGGCCGCCCGCCACCGTTCCCGCCACGCCAGCCACGTGAGCACCGTCCAGAGCGCCAACCCGCTCGCCCGCCGGCCTCCCCGCAGCGCGTCCCACGCCTCGGCCACCGGCGCCGCAGCGAGCAGCGGATCCTGGCCCGCCAGGACGCCGCCCAGCAGGTCGCCGGCCCACGCCGCCAGCGGCCCGCGAAGCCAGTCGCCGATCGGGACCGTGAACCCGGTCTTGGGCCGGTCCACGAGCGCCCTCGGGACGTGCCGGTAGAGCACCTCCCGCAGCACCCACTTCCCCGTGCCGTCGCGCAGCTTGGCGCGGAGCGGGAGCCGCCAGGACCACTCGACGAGGCGGTGGTCGAGCAGCGGCACCCTCGCCTCGAGGCTCACCGCCATGCTGGCGCGGTCCACCTTCGCGAGCAGCTCGTCCGGCAGGTAGTGCCCCTGGTCCGCGAGCATCATCCGCTCCTCGAGCGCCCCGCCTCCCACGGCCTCCGGGAAGGGCCACGCAGCGGGATCGTCCGCGAACGGGACGCGGAGCAGCGACGCCGGCACCTGCCAGGCGCTCTGGAGGGCACGGTAGCGGAGCGCGTCGCCCTCCTGCGCGAGCAGGTCACCCAGCTTGTGCGCCTTCTCCCCAGGCAGCCGCTGGCGCGCCGTGCCCGGGAGCACGGCCGCCGCTCCCCGGTAGAGCCGGTTCCACGTCTCGACCCCGACCCCCCGGAGCCCCGCAGCCGCGGCGAGCCGGAGCGGCGCGGGCAGCCGGCCGGCGGTGCGCAGCATCCGCGCGCCGTGGAGGTAACGGTTGTAGCCGCCGAAGAGCTCGTCGCCGCCGTCCCCGGTGAGCGCGACGGTCACCTCGCGGCGCGCGAGGCCACAGACCAGGTACGTGGGGATCGCGCTCGGGTCGGCGAAGGGTTCGTCGAAGAGATCAGGGAGGCGCGGGACGACGTCGAGCGCCTCCTGCCCCGAGACGCGGAGCAGCGTGTGGCGGGTGCCGAGGTGGTTCGCGACGGCCGCCGCGTGCTTCGCCTCGTCGTGCTCCGCCACGTCGAAGCCGATCGAGTAGGTCCGGACCGGCTGCGATGCCTCCGCCTGCATGAGCGCCACGACGGTGGAGGAGTCGATCCCCCCGGAGAGCAGGGCACCGAGCGGCACGTCCGCCTCGAGACGGAGCCGCACCGCGTCGCGCAGCCGGCGTTCGAGCTCCGCCACCATCTCGGCGTCGTCGCCGGGGAACGGCTCGGAGCGGCCGCGGCGGAACGCCTCGTCGAGCCGCCAGTACGGCTCCGGAGCCGGGAGCGGCGCCCGCGGGTCGCGGATTACGAGGAGGTGCGCCGGCGGCAACTGGTGCGTATCGCGGAAGATCGTCCGCGGCGCGGGAACGCAGAGGTAGCGGAAGTAGAGCCCGAGCGCCTCGGTGTCCACGCGGCGCGGGAACGCCGGGTCGGCGCAGAGCGCCTTGAGCTCGGAGCCGAAGAGGAGGCCTGCCGGGCCCCGATGGTAGTAGAGCGGCTTCTTGCCGAGGCGGTCACGGCCCAGCACGAGTTCGCGCTCGCGCGCATCCCACACGGCAAAGGCGTACATCCCGAGGAAGCGGGGCACCGCCTCGCGCACGCCCCATTGCTCGAAGGCGGCGAGCATGACCTCGGTATCGGAGTGGCCGCGGAAGCCGTGCCCGGCGGCCTCGAGCTCCGCGCGAAGCGCGCGGTGGTTGTAGACCTCGCCGTTGAAGACGAGGGTGAACCGCCCCGATGTCGACCGCATCGGCTGGTGGCCGGCCGGGGAGAGGTCGATGATGGCGAGCCGGCGGAAGCCGAGCGCGATGCCGGCCGCCTCGTCCGCCCAGGTGCCGTCGTCGTCCGGTCCGCGGTGGACGATCGCGGCCGTCATGCGCGCCGCGCGCGCCTCGACCGGCTCGCCGTTCCGCCCGGAGGGGTCGAACACCCCCGTGATGCCGCACATCGTCCCCCCTCAGTCCCGGCTCGGCCGGCCCGGTTCCCCTCGGACCAGCTCACCCATGAGCACGCCGAGCGCGGCGAGCTCGCGTTCGCGGACCCACCGATGCGTCGGCAGCGTCACCAGCCGCGCCGCCAGCACCGACGCCCCCGGGGTCGCCGGCCGCGCCACGAGCCGCGGCCCGAGCGCCTCGACGTCCGCGAGCGGGCGCGGGTAACTCGCGAGCACGCCCCAGCGCGCGAGCGCGTCGCGCCGCCGCTCCCGGACTCCGGGCGCGGCCAGGAGCGGAAAGCGGAGCCAGCCGGGCTCCGCCCCTTCGGGCACGCGCACCGGCTCTACGCCCGCCTCGGCGCACGCCGTAAGCAGGCGCTCCGCCACCGCACGTCGCCCCGGGGCCGCACGGTCCGCCGCCGGCAGGACCGCGAGGAGCGCGGCGGCCGCCGCCGGCGGCATCGCCGCCGGGGGCCACGGCTCGTGATAGACCGTCTCGCCCAACCGGAGCCCCGGCAGCGACGCCGGCAGCGCGTACAGCGCGGGCCGCGCCAGCACCCACTGCGCCGCGAGGCGCACCAGGTCGCCGCCGGCACCCGGCGCCCTCGCGAGCGAGGCGCCCGCCGCGTCGAGCGCCTCGCCCCACTCGACATCCGCGACCAGCGCGCCCCCCCGGCCCCCGGTCATCCCCTTGCCGCGCCCGAAGCTGAGCACCGCCAGGTCGCCGTGCGCGCCGAGGGGGCGGCCCGCCCACGCGCCGCCGTGGCCCTGCGCCGCGTCCTCCACCAGCACCGCCCCGGCCGCGGCGACCTCGCGCCGCAACTCGTCGAGCGGGACCGGCACGCCGAAGAGGTGCACCACGACCACCGTGCCGGCCCCCGCACGCAGAGCCGAGCGGAGCGAGTCGAGGTCGGGCGCGAGCGTGGCCGGGTCCACGTCGTACGGGAGCACGGTCACGCCGGCGCCCACTGCAGCGGTCGCGAGGTCGTAGCACGCAAACGCCGGAAGTGCGACGGGGCCCGGACGCCGGGCCGTCGCGAGTCGCAGCGCGAGGAGGAGCGCCGAGGTCCCGGAGTCGGTGAGGAGCACGTGGCGGCGGTCGAGCCGTGCCACGAGGGTGCGTGCGAGCTCGTCGCGCCACGCCTCCCCGGCCCCGAGCGCCACCCGGGCCCCGCGTGCGATCGCCCCCACCGTCACCGGCGTGTGCACCGGCGGGAGCATCCGCCCGATCAGGGAATCCCCCGCACCACCCACGGCCCGAGCGCGGTCGCCACCGGCACCGGGAGCCGCTTCCAGAGCCGCGGACCCCAGGCGTACGCCGCGTCGTCGGGCGAGGGCGTCTTCGCCGCGGCGCCGCGGGCATGCTGGTACCACCAGAGCGGCTCCTCGCGCGAGCCCCACTGGAGCTTGAAGCGGTGCGTACCGGCGCCCGGGGTACAGCGGCCGAAGTTGAAGCAGCGGAGCCCCGCCTGCGCCGCGCGCTCGATGAACGCCCAGTAGAGGAGCATGTTCGGCGCGACGCGGCTGTACTCGGCGAGCGAGGACGCCCACGTGATCTCGAACTCGCCGCCCCCCGTGAACCCGCACCCGCCCGCGACGGGCACGCCGTCCAGCCACGCCGCCGCGAACCAGGCGCGCTCGCCGAACGCCGCGGAGACCGCCTCGAAGAACCGCCGCGGGAGCACCGGCGTGCCGAGGTCGCGCATGTGCCGCGCGAAGACGGCGTAGAACGGGGCGAGCTGGTCGGCACCGAAGCGGACCTCGACCCCCTCCTTCTGCGGGCGCCGGACCTGGCTCCGCAGCTTGGAGGGGAACGCCTTGAACGCCGCCTCGGGGTTGCCCGGCTCGAGATCGAGCACCACCGTCACCTTGCGATGCGACACGGGCAGCGCCAGCGGCAGCTCGTGACGGCTGCGGAACTCGAGGAGCCCGGCGCCATCCCCGTCGGCGAGCGCCACCGCATGGTCGGCGAGCGCCCGCACCGCCTCGGCGGAGCCGAGGGGGCCGCCGTAGCTCAGGAAGGGCATGGAGACGAGGAAGTGCCCGAAGAGGGGCGTCTTGACCCGCACGAGCGGCAGCACGCCCGCCGTGGCTCCCGCCGGGTCGCGCGCCTCGAGGAAGAGGCACTCGTGGCCGAAGGTGCGTCGGATCACCTCGCCCCACGCGAAGGCGTGGCAGAACGAGGCGTCCGGCTGCGCGGCGACGAACCGGTCCCAGCGCTCCTGGTCCGACGCGAGCTCGACGATCAACGCTGCACTCCCGGGG
>JBAIWX010000055.1:0-9040 GCA_037916975.1 Gemmatimonadales bacterium | reverse complement strand
CGCCAGGCGGCGCCCCATCCCTGGCGCGGGGCGCCGTAGAGGCGCCACGTGCGGTCCGGCAGCCGGACCGGCGCCGAGACCGGTGCGTCGGGAATCGAGTCGCCGAAGACCCGCTCCCGCTCCGCGCCGCGGAGGACGAGCCCCAGGTCGCGCGCATCCTGCAGGCCGGCTTCCGCGAGCACCGGCGGCAGGTCCAGCACCACCGCCGCCACGCCGAGCAGCGAGTCGCCGCGCCGCGCGGCCACCCGGGCCACGAGCCCCTGCCCGCCCTGCAGCAGTTCCACCGGGCCGGAAAGCACCTCGGTGCGCCCCTCCTCCGCGCGCCGGTAGTCGCGGGGGATCATCGGCCGCGGGTCCGCGAGCAGGTCGCGCCCCCGGATCCGCTCGTTGCCTGCCGCGGGCTCGACCAGCCGGATGACGCCGTGATCCACCAGCTCGACGGCCCGGATCCCCGGCATCGCGTCGGCGAGCCGCCGGGCGAACCCGGCGAACTCCCCCTCGAAGCCCGCGCGCCCCGACTGCACCTCGATGAAGCTCTGCACCCCCTGCAGCAGCGCGAGCCGGCGCTCGATCGCCATCGCGACCGCGTTCGCGTACTGCGCCACGCGCGCCTCGACCCGTGCCCGCTCGAGCGCCTCGCGGCGCCGCCGGTAGCCACCGTCCACGAGGACGGCGACCACGGCGCCGACGGCCAGCACGGCCACGAGGCCCAGGGCGGCCAGCCGCTGCGGCCGCGTCATCGGACCCGCCAAACGACGGCGCCCCTCCGGCGCGGGGCGCGGAGGGGCGACCGGACGGCGTGGCCAGCGGCGGGGATCACCGCTCGAAGCGACGCACCGCCAGCGTGGCGTTGTGCCCGCCAAAGCCGAAGGCGTTCGAGACGGCGACGTCGATGTCGCGCTCGACCATCCGGTTCGGCGCGCAGTCGAGGTCGCACTCGGGGTCTGGCGTGAACTGGTTGATCGTCGGCGGGACCTGCCCGCGCGTGGCCGCGAGCAGCGCCACCACGAACTCCAGGGCGCCCGCGCCGCCCAGCAGGTGGCCGGTCATGGACTTCGTGGAGCCGAAGATGAGCTTCCGGGCATGCTCCCCGAAGACCGCCTTCACCGCCTGCGTCTCCGCGATGTCGCCGAGGGGCGTGGAGGTGCCGTGCGCGTTCACGTAGCCCACCCGCTCCGGCGCGATGCGCTGGTCCGCGAGGCACATGCGCATGGCCCGCTGCGCCCCCTCGCCTTCCGGGGCCGGCGCGCTCATGTGGTAGGCATCCCCGGAGAGGCCGTAGCCCACCACCTCCGCGAGGACCGTCGCCCCGCGGCGCTCGGCGTGCTCGAGGCTCTCCAGCACCACCGCCGCACCGCCGTCGCCGAGGACGAACCCGTCGCGGTCCTTGTCGAACGGGCGGGAGGCGGTCGCCGGGTCGTCGTTGCGGGTGGACATCGCCTTCATGTTGCTGAACGCCGCCACGGTGAGGCCCGTGATGCAGGCCTCCGACCCGCCGGTGACCATCGCGTCGGCCATCCCCTCGCGGATCATCCGGTAGCTCTCGCCGATGGCGTGGGCGCTCGAGGCGCACGCCGAGACCGGGGCGAAGTTCGGGCCCTTGAAGCCGTAGCGCATGGAGACGAGCCCGCCCGCCATGTTCGGGATGAACATGGGGACGAAGAACGGGCTCACTCGGTCGGGGCCCTTGGTGAGGTAGGCGGCGCAGTTGTCCTCGTAGGTCTGCATGCCGCCGATGCCGCTCCCCATCACCACGCCGACGCGGTCCGGGTCGGGGGCCTTCCCCTCGAGCCCTGCCTGCGTCACCGCCTGGTGCGCGGCGGCGATGGCGTACTGGGCGAAGAGGTCGAACCGCTTCGCTTCCTTGCGGTCGATGTACTGGAGCGCGTCGAAGCCCTTCACCTCGTGGGCGAAGCGCACGGTCAGCTTCGCGGGGTCGAAGCGCGTGATGGGCCCGGCCCCGGACCGGCCCGCGAGCAGGCCGGCCCAGCTCTCCTCCACCGTGTTGCCCAGCGGGGTCACGAGCCCGAGGCCCGTGACGACGACGCGGTGGCCCAAGTTACTTCCCGATCTTCTCGTGGAGGTACTTCATCGCGTCGCCGACGGTCCGCATCTTCTCGGCGTCCTCGTCGGGGATGTCGATGTCGAACTCCTTCTCGAAGGCCATGACGAGCTCGACAGTGTCGAGGCTGTCGGCGCCGAGGTCCTCCATGAAGCTCGCCTCGGCCGTGAGCTTCTCGCGCTCGACGCCGAGCTCCTCGACGATGATGTCCTTGACCTTTTCCTCGAGATTGGCCGTGTCCGCCATGGTGTCGTGCCCCGGAAGATGTGGAACCGTCAGGACGGCGATGCCGTCAGATGACCATCCCGCCGTCCACCACCAGCACCTGGCCGGTGACGTACTGCGCGAGGTCGGATGCGAGGAAGAGGACCGCGCCGGCGACGTCCTCGGGCCGCCCGAGGCGGCCCAGCGCGATCTGCTCCAATAAGGCGGCCCGTGCATCGGCCGGCAAGGCCGCCGTCATGTCCGTCTCGATGAAGCCGGGCGCCACGCAGTTCACGAGGATCCCGCGGCTCGCGTACTCCTTGGCCACGGACTTCGTGAAGCCGATCAGCCCGGCCTTGCTCGCCGCGTAGTTCGCCTGGCCCTTGTTGCCGGTGAGCCCGACGATGCTCGTGACGTTGATCAGGCGCCCGCGGCGGCGCTTCATCATCCCCTTGATCACCGCGCGGGTGACGAGGAACGCGCCCTTGAGGTTCGCGTCGAGCACCTGGTCCCAGTCCTCCTCCGAGAGCCGGAGGAGGATGTTGTCGCGCGTGAGCCCGGCGTTGTTCACGACGATGTCGATCGGCCCGAGCCCCTGCTCGATGGCCGCGACCGCCGCCTCGACCTGCGCGGCGTCGCTCACCTCGCACCCGACGCCCAGCGCGCCCGCGCCCAGCCCGGCGGCCACCGCCTCGGCGCGCGCCGCGTCGCGGCCCGCGACCGCCACCTTCGCGCCGGCGGCGTGGAGCGCCTGCGCCACCGCGAGGCCGATGCCCCGCGTGCTCCCGGTGACGAACGCCACCCGCCCGGCGAGGTCGATCGTCGTGCTCATGCGGCGAGGAACCGCTCCACCTCGTCGGCGGTGCCCAGGGAGACCGCCGCCGCGCCCGGCACGATCCGCTTGAGGAGGCCGGCGAGCACGGCACCCGGCCCGACCTCGACGAAGCGCGCCCCCGGCGCCAGCGCCGCCGCCCGTTCCATGCACGCGACCCAGCGCACCGGCGCCGTGAGCTGCTCGGCGAGGAGCCGGCGCGCCTCCGCGGCGGCGCGCACCGGCGTGGCGGTGGCGTTCGCGATCACGGGGCAGCGCGGCTCGCCGAACGGCGCCGCGGCCAGCGCGGCCTCGAGGCCCGCCACCGCGGGCTGCATGAGCGGCGAGTGGAAGGCGCCGCTCACCTTGAGCGGCAGCACGCGCTTGGCGCCCCGCGCCTTGCACCCCTCGCCCGCCCGCTCCACCGCGGCAGGATCGCCGGAGATGACGGTCTGGTCGGGGGCGTTGAGGTTCGCCGCGACGGCGACCGCGCCCCCGGCGCCCGCCTCGGCGCACGCCGCCGCCACCTGCTCCGTCGCGAGGCCGAGCACGGCGGCCATGCTCCCGGGCCGCGCCTTCCCCGCCTCGAGCATCAGCTCGCCGCGCCGGCGCACCAGGCTCGCCGCCACCGCCGGCGCGAGCGCGCCCGCCGCGACGTACGCGCTGTACTCGCCGAGGCTGTGGCCCGCGGCCGCGGCCAGCTCGCCCAGCTTCGGGCCCGCCACCGCGAGCACCGCGCAGCTGTGCGCGAGGATCG
Organism: Gemmatimonadales bacterium; assembly: GCA_037916975.1. GTDB lineage: Bacteria > Gemmatimonadota > Gemmatimonadetes > Gemmatimonadales > GWC2-71-9 > JAGGAG01. The sequence continues at coordinate 5,206 of JBAIWX010000055.1, read as the reverse complement.
CCGGCTGCGCGTTGTGGGTCAGCGTGAGCTCGTCCTCCGGCCCCTCCCACATGAGCCGCGAGAGCGGCACGCCGAGCGCCTCGTCGATGGCGGCGAAGGTGTCCCGCGCGGCCGGGAAGCGCTCCGCGAGGTCCTTCCCCATCCCGACCTTCTGGGCCCCCTGGCCGGGGCAGAGCACGACCGTCACCACGTGACCACCGACGCGCCCCAGGTGAACCCCGCGCCGAAGGCGACGAGGAGCACCGTCATGCCGGGCTTGAGCCGCCCCTCCTCCTCCGCCTGGCAGAGCGCCAGCGGGATCGAGGCGGCCGAGGTGTTGCCGTAGCGGTCCACGTTGACCATCACCTTGTCCATCGGGATGCCGGCGTGCTTGGCCGTCGCCTCGATGATGCGCAGGTTGGCCTGGTGCGGGACGAGGAGGTCGATCTGCTCGCCCGTGAGCCCCGCGCGCTGGAGCGCCTGGTCGCAGGCGTCGGCCATGGCGAGCACGGCGGCCTTGAACACCTCGCGGCCGGCCATCTTCATGTACTGGCCGCGCTCCCCCACGTTCTGCGCGGTGAGCGGGCAGACGCCGCCGCCGGCGGGGATGTAGAGCAGGTTCGCGAGCTTGCCGTCCGAGCGCAGGAAGGTCGAGCGGATGCCGCGGCCGTCCGGCCCCGCCTTCGTGAGCACGGCGGCGCCGGCGCCGTCGCCGAAGAGCACGGCGGTCGAGCGGTCCTCCCAGTCCACGATGGTCGAGAGGCGCTCGGCGCCGAGGACGAGCATCGTCTCGGACTGCCCGGCGGCGATCATCGCCTCGCCCACGGTGAGCGCGTAGACGAACCCCGGGCACGCCGCGGAGATGTCGAACGCCACCGCGCGGTCGGCGCCGAGGGCCGCCTGCGTGTCGCAGGCCTGCGCGGGGAGCCGGCGGTCGGGGGTGACGGTGGCGCAGATGATCGTGTCCACGTCACCCGCCGAGCGCCCCGCACGCGCGAGCGCGCGCCGGCACGCCTCCGCGGTGAGCGCCGTCAGCGTCTCGTCCGCGGTCGCGATGCGGCGCTCGCGGATCCCGGTCCGCTCGCGGATCCACTCGTCCGACGTCTCGAGGCGGGCGCTCAGGTCGTCGTTCGTCACGACCCGGGCGGGCACCGCCATGCCCATGCCCGCGATCGCCGCGATGGGCCGCCTCACGCCCCGACCTCCCGCGCGCGCTGCTCGAACTCGGCGCCGATGTGCTCGTGGAGCCGCACCTCGACGGCGTGCACCGCGCCGCGGATCGCCTGCGTGATGGAGTTGGCGGGCGAGGCGCCGTGGCACATGATGGACACGCCGCGCACGCCGAGCAGCGGCGCGCCCCCGTACTCCGAGTAGTCGAGGAACTTGAACACGCGCGGCATCTCGGGGTGCGCGAGCACGCCCGGCGCGTCGCGCTTGAGGAGCCGCACGATGAGCTTCTCGACCGACTCGTAGAACTTGAGCACCACGTTGCCGACGAAGCCGTCGGCAACCACGACGTCCACGTGCCCGTGCACCGGGTGCCCGGGGAGGATGTCGCGCCCCTCGACGTTGCCGATGAAGTTGAGCCGGGGCGCCGCCTTGAGGAGCTGGAAGGCCTCCTTGGCGACCGCGTTCCCCTTCTCGTCCTCCTCGCCGACGTTGAGGAGCCCCACCGTCGGGTTGGCGATGCCGAGCACGTCGCGGCAGTACACCGAGCCGAGGTAGGCGAAGCCGACGAGCTCCTTGGCGGAGCAGTCGACGTTGGCGCCGCCGTCGAGGATGTGCGAGGGACCGTCGAGGGTGGGGAACGGCGCGGCGACAGTGGCGCGCTGCACGCCGTCGTAGAGACCGAGCACCACGGTGGAGGCGGCGAGGACGGCGCCGGTGTTGCCGGCGGAGATGAAGGCGTCGGACTTGCCGGCCTTCTGCAGGCCGAGGCCGACCATGATGCTGGAGTTGGGCTTCTTGCGGACGGCGGCGATGGGCTTCTCGGCCATCCCGACGACCTCGGGCGCCTCGACGATCAGGAGGCGCGAGCGGTCCACGCCGTCATGGCGCGCGAGCTCGGCCTCGATGACGTCGGGGCGCCCGACCAGCTGCACCACGTAGTCGCCCGGCACGGTCCGCAGGGCCGCCAGCGCGCCGGCCACCTCCACCTGCGGCGCGTGGTCGGTGCCCATCGCGTCGAGCGCGACGCGGATCACCGTCAGTTGTCCTCGACCTCGATCCGCTTCTTGCCGGCGTAGTAGCCGCAGGAGCCGCACACGCGGTGGGGCAGCCGCGGCGACCCGCAGCGCGGGCACGCCTGGGTCGGGATGCCCTTCGCGGTGTGGTGGCCGCGGCGGAGGCGCTTCTTGGACTTGGAGGTCCGTCGCTTCGGTACAGCCATCGCTACCTCAACGTGACTCGGGCGGGGCCGCGCATGCGCACGGCCCCGCGTTCAGGTCGGCCCCGCAGCGCGGGCAGAGGCCCGCGCAGTCGTCCCGGCAGAGCGGGAAGGCCGGCACGGCCAGGGCGAGCTCCTCGCGGATCGCCTGGCCCAGGTCGATGTGCGCCGCGGACGGGGCCAGCGGATAGACCGCCGGGTCCTCCTGCGTGTCCGGGTCGGCGCTGAACATGAGCCCGACCTCGGCGGCGACCGGGAGGGCCAGCTCCGTCAGGCAGCGGCGGCATTCCCCGCGCGCCTCGCCCGTCAGCTGGCCCTTCCAGAAGTACTCCCCCGCCCCCGTGGCCTGCAGGCGCCCCTCGACGTGCAGGGGGCCGGCGAGGCTCAGGTCGAGCCCCTCGAACGCCGGGTCGTCGGCCGCGACGTCCCCGACCGTGTCGACCGGCCCATGGCGGAGATCGCGGATATCAACCCGAAGCATAGCCCCGGAAGCTAGGTGGGAGAACGACTTAGGTCAAGCTTCGGGGTCACCCCCAGAGCCCGGCCAGCTCCCCCTCCGGGAAGAAGAAGGCGACCTCGCGCGCGGCGTTCTCGTCCGAGTCCGAGGCGTGGATCGCGTTCCGGCCCTTCGACTCGGCGTACAGCTTCCGGACCGTCCCCGGGGCGGCCTCGGCGGGGTCGGTGGCGCCGATCGCGGTCCGGAGCTCGGCCACCGCGTTCGCCTTCTCGAGCACCATCGGGAGGCAGGGGCCGCTGGTCATGAACTCCACCAGCTCCCCGTAGAACGGGCGTTCGCGGTGCACCGCGTAGAAGGCGCCCGCCTGCGCCCGCGTGAGCCGCACGAGGCGCGCCGCACGGAGGGTGAAGCCCTTCTCCTGCAGCAGGGCGATGATCGCGCCCGCCTTGCCCGACGCGACGGCGTCCGGCTTGACGATGGCGAGGGTCTGCGTGCCAGCCATGGAATGCTCCTCGGTGTTCGGTTACAGCCGTGCCCGGAGCAGCTCGACCACCTCGGCCGGCCGGCGCATCACGCCGATCCCCGCCGCGCGGAAGGCCGCCAGCTTCTCCTCCGCGGTCCCGGAGGAGCCGGAGATGATGGCGCCGGCGTGGCCCATGCGGCGGCCCGGCGGCGCGGTCTGCCCGGCGATGAAGCCCACCACGGGCTTCGTCACGTACTCCCTCACGAACGCCGCGGCCTTCTGCTCGTCGGTGCCGCCGATCTCGCCGATGAAGACGATCGCGTCGGTCTCCGGGTCGTCCTGGAAGGCGCGGAGGGTGTCGATGAAGTTGGTCCCGATGATCGGGTCGCCGCCGATGCCGACGCAGGCGGACTGGCCGATCCCGGCCCGGCTCAGGTGGTGCACCACCTCGTAGGTCAGCGTGCCGCTCCGCGAGACCACCCCCACCCGCCCCGGGGTGCAGATGTTGCCCGGGATGATGCCGATCTTGGTCTGGCCGGGCACGATGAGCCCCGGGCAGTTGGGGCCGATGAGCCGCGCGCCGCGCGCCCGGACGAAGGGCATGACCTTCGCCAGGTGGAAGACCGGGATCCCCTCGGTGATGCAGACGATGAGCCGCAGCCCCGCATCCGCCGCCTCGAAGATCGCCGCCTGCGCCGCGGTCGGCGGGACGTAGATGACGCTGCAGTCGGCGCCCGTGGCCGCCACCGCGTCGGCCACGGTGTCGAAGACCGGCACCTTCCCCTCGAAGCGCTGGCCGCCCTTCCCCGGGGTCACGCCGGCCACGATCTGCGTGCCGTACTCGAGCATCTGCCGGGCGTGGAACGACCCCTCGCGCCCCGTGATCCCCTGCACGATCACCCGCGTGTCCCGGTCGGCGAAGACGCTCACGCGGCCTCCTTCGCGGCGCGCACCACGCGCTGCACCGCCTCGTCCATGTCGCTGAGGGCGGTCATCCCGATCCCCTGGAGGATTTTCACCGCCTCGGCCTCGTTCGTGCCCGTGAGGCGCACGACGATCGGCACCTTCACCGGGAACTGCGCCAGCGCCGCCTTGAGCCCGTTCGCGACGTCGTCGGTGCGCGTGATGCCGCCGAAGATGTTGAAGAGGATGCACTTCACGTTCGGATCGGACGTGATGATGCGCAGTGCATTCACCACCTTCTCCGGATTCGACGAGCCACCGATGTCGAGGAAGTTGGCCGGCTCACCGCCGTAGTACTTGACGAGGTCCATCGTGGCCATCGCGAGACCGGCGCCGTTCACCACGCAGCCCACGTTGCCGTCGAGCTTGATGAAGGTGAGGTTCGCGTTGCGCGCATCCACTTCGCTGGGCGCTTCGCTGCTTTCGTCGCGTAGCGCGGCGATCTCGGGGCGGCGATCGAGTTCGTTGTCGTCGATCACCATCTTGCCGTCCACCGCGATGAGCTCACCCTGCGGCGTCATCACGAGCGGGTTGATCTCGGCGAGCGAGCAGCCGGCGCTCATGAACGCCGTGTAGAGCTGCTGCATGATCTTCGCGGCCTGACGCGCGAGCTTCACGTCCTTGTACAGGAAGAAGCCCATGCGCATGGCCTCGAACGGCAGCAGGCCGTAGCGCGTGTCCACCGGGTGGTAGAGGATCTTCTCGGGCGTGGTCGCCGCCACTTCCTCGATGTCGATGCCGCCCGCGGGGCTCACCATGAACACTGGCTTCTTCGCCGCCCGATCGACGATGATGCCGACATAGGCTTCACTCGCGATGTCGGCCGCCGAGGTGACGAGCACCTTCTCGACCGTCAGATCCTTGATGGTCATGCCGAGGATGGCCGTGGCCTTTTCCTTGGCGGCGTCCGGCGTGGGACAGAACTTCACACCGCCGGCCTTGCCGCGACCGCCGGCAT
>JBAIWX010000054.1:0-2518 GCA_037916975.1 Gemmatimonadales bacterium | reverse complement strand
CGGCGACCGCGCCGGCCGGATCGTAGAGGCGATGCCGGCGCTTCGTGATGCGGTAGCAGACGGGCACGGCGCGACTAGACCGGCAGGGCGTACTCGAGGCGCCAGAGGAGGTCCTCGACGCGCCGGGCGCCGAGGTCGGTCACCGCCAGTTCGAGCGGGGCCACGCCGCCGAGCAGGGCATGCGGGGAGAGGAGGAACGCCTCCGCCGCCTCCCGGTCCTCGAAGACCTGCTCGGCGAGCGCCGTCACCCGCGCGAGGCGCTCCAGCCGCTCGCTCTCCTCGGCGGAGAGGACGCCCGATGCCTCGCGGCGGAGCCTCGTCGTCCGCGGCAGCACCAGCGCCTCGACGGCCGCGCGCCGCGCCGCGGCGTAGCGCGCCCCCAGGCGCTCGAGGCTTCGGAACGGGAGCCCGCGCGCCACCAGCCGCTCCAGGTCGGCCAGGGTGCGCACCGGCTCCCGGAGCACCCGCCGCCCGCCGAGGGTCTCCACCACCGAGGCCAGTTCGGGATACTGCATCGTGCCTCCGCCGTGGGTGTCCATCTGGACGAAATTTCTGTCCACTCGGACCCCCCGTCAAGCGCAGAATGACGCACTCCCGCCCCGGGACCCACGTCACCGCCCGCCTGGGCCAACAAACGCCGCCTCACCAGCGACCAGCCGCCGACGCTCGAGGAGCTGCGGGGGCGCTTGGTGCTGGTCAACTTCCGGGTGTACTGTTGCCACTGCGGCCAGCGCAGCGTGCGGTCGCTCGTGGCGTGCGCGCCGGCACGCCACCGCAGCGAGTACCCGGACGCGTGGGACAACGACGCGAGGACATGGCAACCCTACGACATCCGGCACTTGCGGTCGCGCGTGCCGATCGACCGGCGGGGAGCGGTCCGCTGTCAGGCCGACGCGGAGCCCTCGTGCTGGCGCGAGCGCATCGCGCGCCGGCGCTCGGCATGGCACTGCTCGTGCTCCTCACCGCGTGCGGCCGCGCCCCGGCCCCCGCCCCCCTCGTCGTCTTCAACGCCGCCGCCCTCGGCCCGCCGTTCAACGCCCTCTTCGCGACGCTTGAGGCCGACGGCAGCGTGCCGGCGGTGGCGCAGGAGAACTCGCCGAGCCTCGAGGCGGTGCGGAAGGTGGTGGAGCTGGGCAAGGTGCCGGACATCCTCGCGACCGCCGACCTGTCGCTCTTCGACAGCCTCGTCGTGCCGCAGGTGGCGCCGTGGTACCTCGTCTTCGGCACCAATGCGCTCGTTCTGGCCTACGGCCCGCATTCCCGCTTCGCCAGCGAGATCACGGACTCGACCTGGGCCGACGTGCTCCTCCGCCCCGGCGTGCGCACCGGGCGGTCGGACCCGCGGAGCGACCCCAGCGGCTACCGGACGCTCATGGCGCTCGACCTCGCCGAGCGGCACTACCGCCGCCCGGGGCTCGCCGCCCGGCTCCGCGCCGCGATGCCCGACCGCTACGTGCGCCCCGCGGAGGCGGAGCTGAGTGCGCTCGTGCAGACCGGGGAGTTCGACTACGTGTGGACCTACCGGAACCTCGCGCGGGCGCACGGGCTCCGCTGGGTGGAGCTGCCGAGGGAGGTGAACCTCGAGGACGCCGCGCTGGCGGCGTGGTACGCGCAGGCGCAGGTCGAGCTGCGCGCGCGGGCGGGGGCGCCGCCGCTCCGCATCGTGGGAGCGCCCATCGCCTTCGGGCTCACGATCCCGCGCGCGGCCCGGTCCCCCGCGGCGGCGCTCCGGTTCGTGGAGCGGCTGCTGAGCGCGGAGGGGCGACGGGTCATGGACAGCGCCGGATTCACCATGCTCGCGCGCCCTTGGACGGTGGGGACGGGCGTGCCGGCGCCGCTGCGCGCGCTGGTGCCGGCGGCGGGGGCGCCGTAGGGCCCGCCCTCGGTCAGGGGGCGAACATCTCCTGCAGGCGCGCGAGCACCGAGGCCAGTGTGGGATCTCGCGTCCGAGGGTGCAATCGTGGGCGACGAGATCGACCTCTTACGCGAGCCCGCGCCGCTCGGCGGCCAACCTCGCCGCGGCCTCGGCCCACCCGGCCCTCGGCCCGTCGAGGGGGCGGATCACGATCGCGCCATCGCAAACCTCCAGCTCCACGTCCTCTGGCAGGCCAGCCGCCTCGATCAGCGGCTTCGGCAGGCGGATGCCGCGCGAGTGGCCGATGCGGATGAGCCGCGCCGTCGTGCGCATGGAGCCGCCTCCCCGGAGAGTTTGACCGTGGCGCGATCGCCTCGTCAGTACGGGCACCCGGTGCCGCCGAGCCCATCGGGCGGTGTCATCATTCCACACCTCGATTCCGCCGTCAAGCGCGAAAGAACGCATCCCCCCCCGCCCCCCTCACGCCGCCGCCCGCACCCGCCCGCTCCGGAGGAGCCACGCGAGGAACCCCGCCGCTGCGAGGTCGTAGGCCGAGCAGAACGCCGGCCACCAGGCCGGCACGCCGGGGTTGTGGAGCACCCTGCCGTGGGCGAGGTCGAGCAGGCCGTGCCCCGCGAGCGCCGCCGCCACGAGCCAGAGCGA
>JBAIWX010000053.1:0-2477 GCA_037916975.1 Gemmatimonadales bacterium | reverse complement strand
CGCACCCCGAGGCACATCCGATGCTCGGCGCCCCGCTCCGGCTCGAAGAGGCGTGGCTCGCCACGCAGGACGGCGACGCGGCGGCGGCACGGGCCCACCTCGACCGCGCGCTCGAGCATGGCCGGTTCCTCGAGCGGCACGCGCGGGCCCGGGTCGAGGCCGCGCTGCTCCGGCTCGAGGGCCGGGCGGAGGAGGCGGCGGCGCGGGCGCGCGAGGGGCTCGCGAGCCTGCGGCGATCGCTCGACCGGGGCGGCGCCGTGCTGGAGCGGGAGTGGCTGGAGGCCATGGCGGGGTGACGGCGCCGTTCGCGCAACAGGTCCGCACCTGCGCCGCCGCCGACGGCGCGCGCATCGCCTACGCGACCACCGGCGCGGGCCCGCCGCTCGTGAAGGTGGCCAACTGGCTCAGCCACCTCGAGTTCGACACCCGGAGCCCGGTCTGGCGCCACTGGATCCGGGAGCTCTCCCGCGACCACACCCTCGTCCGCTACGACGAGCGCGGCGTCGGGCTCTCCGAGCGGGAGGTCACGGAGTTCTCGCTCGACGCCTGGGTGCGCGACCTCGAGGCCGTGGTGGACGCCCTCGGCCTCGAGCGGTTCCCGCTGCTCGGCCTCTCGCAGGGCGGTCCCATCGCCATCGCCTACGCGGCGCGCCACCCCGAGCGGGTGAGCCACCTCATCCTGTACGGGTCGTACGCGCGCGGGCGCAACCACCGCCAGCTGAGCGCGCGCGAGCGGGAGGAACGCGAGCTGATGCTGCGGATCATCGCGGTCGGCTGGGGCAACGACCACCCGGCGTTCCGGCAGGTGTTCACGAGCCTCTTCATCCCCGACGCGAGCGCCGAGCAGGCGGAGTGGTTCAACGAGCTGCAGCGCGTCTCCGCCGCGCCCGAGAGCGCCGCGCGGATGGTGGGCACCTTCGACGGGCTCGACGCGCAGGCGCTCGCGACGAGGCTCCGGGTGCCGGCGCTCGTGCTGCACGCCACCGGGGACCTCCGCATCCCCTTCGCGGAGGGAGAGCTCCTCGCCTCGCTGTTGCCCGGGGCGCGGTTCGTCCCGCTCGAGAGCCGGAACCACATCCTGCTGGAGGACGAGCCGGCCTGGCCCCGGTTCCTGGCGGAAGTCCGCGCCTTCCTCGGCGTGGCGCCGGACGCGCCGGCCCCGGCGCCGCCTGCCGTGCCGGCGGGGAGCGGCGGCGCGGCGCGGCGGGCGCGGCTCGGGGAGCTGTTCGACGGGGCGCTCGATCTGCCGGCAGCGGAGCGTGCCGCGTTCCTGGCGCGGGCGTGCGGCGACGACGTCACGCTCCGCCGCGAGGTCGAGGCGCTCCTCGAGCTCGCCGAGCGCCCGGGGCTCACGGCACGGCTCGCGCGGGCCGCGGGCGGCGGGACGGTGTCGCTGGCGCCGGTGCGCCCCGGCGACACGCTGCTCCAGTACCGGATCGAGGAGCGGCTGGGCACGGGAGGGATGGGCGTGGTCTACCGCGCCGCGGACACGCGGCTCCAGCGCGCCGTCGCCCTCAAGTTCCTGCCGGCCTACCTGAGCGACGACGACCAATTGCGCCGGCGCTTCCTGCTCGAGGCGAAGGCAGGCGCCCGCCTCGACCACCCGAACATCTGCACGGTGCTCGAGGTCGAGCAGCTCGGCGACGGCCAGCTCGTGATCGTCATGCCGTGCTACGAGGGGGAGACGCTCAAGGCGAAGGTCGCGCGCGGACCGCTCCCGGTCGAGGAGGCGCTCACGTACGCGGCCCAGGTCGCCTCGGGACTCGCCCACGCGCACGCGGCGGGGCTCATCCACCGCGACATCAAGCCCGCCAACCTGATCGTGACGTCGGGCGAGTGGGTGAAGATCCTCGACTTCGGCATCGCCAAGCTCGCCGACCACGACCTCACCCACCCCGGCGCCGTGCTCGGCACGCCGTCCTACATGAGTCCCGAACAGGCCGCCGGCGAGCCGCTCGACCACCGCACCGACCTCTGGGCACTCGGGGCCGTGCTGTACGAGATGCTCACGGGCCACCCGCCCTTTCGCGGGGACGGGCCCGGAGCGCTCTTCCACGCCATCCAGCAGCAGGACCCGGCGCCGGTGCAGGCGCTCCGGCCCGAGGTCCCGCCGGCGCTCTCGGCGCTGGTGCACCGGCTGCTGGAAAAGGATCCCGCACAGCGGTTCGCGGAGGCGGGCGAGGTGGCGGAGCGGCTCCGGCTGATTCGGCACGAGCTGGGAGCCGGCCGCTGACCGAGGTATCGATCGGCCGGAACGTCGCCGTGCTGGCCGAAATCACGGTTCCGCTGCAACTTCGCTGACCACCTCGCCCGATCGGCTCCAACCCGGGACCCTCCATGCGCCTCGCGCTCCCCGTCCGCCTCCTGATCCTCGTCCTGCTGCATGCCGGCTCCGTGGAAGCCTCACCCGCCGCAGCGCAGGCCGCGCCCGACTCCGCCCACACCACCCTCCTCGTTCCCGCCGCGGTGTGGGACGG
>JBAIWX010000052.1:0-9666 GCA_037916975.1 Gemmatimonadales bacterium | reverse complement strand
TTCCCGGCCTGGACAGCCTGCAGGGCACGCTGCACGACCGCCACGCCGACATCTCGATCGGCGTCTGGACGCCCGACTACGCCGACACCGACTCCTACCTCGTGCCGCTCGTGCACTCGAGCGTCGGCGGCGCCGCGGGCAACGACGGCGGCTTCGCCGATCCCGAGGTGGACCGGCTCCTCGACCGCTCCCGCGCCACCGCCGACGACGCCGAGCGCGCCGCGCTCTTCCGGGCGGTGAACCGGCGGCTCCGCGAGACGGTGGCGCACGTCCCGCTCGTCTTCGCGGCGACCACCGGCGCCTTCCGCCTCGGCCTCCGAGGCTGGCGGCCGACCTCCTTCGTGCCCCGCTACCTCGACGTGGCCCCCGTCGCGCGCCCGTGATCGTCTCCCCGCTGCTTCGCGACCTCCCCGCCACCCTCTGGTGGCCGCTCCTCGCCGCCGCGACGGTGCCGGCCGGCATCGCGCTGCTCGTGCTCCGCGCCGGGCAGGGCTCGCTCGCCGCCCGGCTCACCGGACGCACCGCCGCCATCATGGCCGGCGGCTTCGCGCTGATGGCCGCCGTCGCCACGCTCGGCGTGCTCGAGGCGGGCATCTCGCAGCTCACCCGCGCCCAGCGCCCCGTCACGCTCGCCACCGCCGCTGCCCTCACCGGTGCCCCGGTCGCGACCCTCAGCCTCGAGGACGCGCTTCCGGAGCTCGCGCTCGCCCGCGCGCGGCACGCCGAGGTGATCGCGATCGGCATCCGCCGGCTCGACTGCGCGGCCGCCTGCGCCGACGCCGTGGGCGAGGACGGCACGGGCGCGGCGCTCGCGGCCTGGCTCGGCTCGGTGGCCGCCACCCGCCCCGCCGGCCGGCTCCTCACGCTCGCGCGGCGCCAGGTGCTCCTGAGCGCCGCCGCGGTCCGCGACCCCGAGGGCGTGCCGATCGCGCAGGTGGTCGTCGCCACCGACGCCGCCGAGGCCGTGGCGCAGGCCCGGCGCGTCGCCTGGCTCCTCGCCGCGATGGGCACCGCCCTGCTGGCCCTCGCCACGCCCGTCGCGCGCCGCATGTTCGCGGTGAGCGTCGGCCAGCGCGTGCAGCGGCTCGTCGCCGAGCTCGAGCGCTCCACCCCGGCCACCGCCGAGCGCGCCCCGCCCCCGTCGGACGGCGCCGACGAGCTCCGCCTCCTCGCGCGGCGCCTCCGGGAGCACGTGCGCCACTCGCTCGACGAGCAGCGCCGCCGCGACGAGCGCTTCCTCGAGGAGCGCCGCGTGCTCGAGCGGCAGCTGCAGCACGCGCAGAAGATGGACGCGGTGGGGCGGCTCACGGGGGGGATCGCGCACGACTTCAACAACCTGCTCACCGTCGTGATCGCGAACGCAGAGCTCATCGCGCAGGCGGAGGGGGCCGCCGCCGTGCGCGAGGAGGCGATCGAGGTGCGCGAGGCCGCCGCGCGCGGCGCGGCGCTCGTGCGGAAGCTGCTCGCCTTCTCCCGGCCCGAGACGATCGCGCTCCGCCCGGTGCGGCTCCCCGGGCTGCTGCACGGCTTCGCCTACCTCGCGCGCCGCACCATCCCGGCCACGATCGCCTTCGAGCTCGCCGAGCCGGTCCCCGACGTCGAGCTCGAGGCCGACCCGATCGCGATCGAGCAGGCGCTCCTCAACCTCGTGACCAACGCCCGCGACGCGATGCCCGACGGCGGGCGGCTCGTGATCCGCGCCGAGCCGTGCGTCGTCTCGCCGGCGGACGCGGGGGCCACCGGCGGGCGGCCGGGACCCGCCGTCGCCATCGCCGTCCGCGACACCGGCACCGGGATGAGCGAGGAGACGCGGGCGCGCGCCTTCGAGCCGTTCTACACGACCAAGGGCCCCGACGAGGGGACCGGCCTCGGGCTCGCGATCGTGTACGGGATCGTGCACCACCACGGCGGCCGCGTCACGATCGAGAGCGCCGCCGGCGAGGGGACCTGCATCACCCTCGTGCTGCCGCTGCGCGAGGCGCCCGCCGCCGCCCGCTGAGCGGGGCGCGCGGCCCGCCTACTCGCCGTGCGCGTGCCCCGCCGGCGGCGTCCCGCGCGCGATCGCCTCGTGGTGCGCCTGGTGGTGCGCCCCCACCGTCATCAGCCCGATGAACCCGAGCCCGCGCAGGTGCGCCACCTCCGCCGCGGGCGTCCCCGCCGCCAGCGTCGCCACCACGCGCACCCCGCCCCGGAGCGGCGTCACCACCATCCGGTACGGCGACGCGCCGTTGATGACCGCCGCGTGCGCCGTGACCATCCGGCGGATCGCCTCGAGCGTGCGCCCCGTGCCCTCCACCCGCGCCGCGAACCCGCCCTCGACCGGCGCCTCGGTCACCTGCGCCCGGAGCGTCACCTCGTCCATGTCGGCCAGGTGGGCGCGGAGCCGCTCGAGCGAGACGCGGCTCCAGTCGGTGGACGGGTCCGCCTCGAGCCGTTCGCGCATCTCCGCGAGCGCCGCGAACGCCGCGTTCCCCGCCTCGCGCGCGGGCGCCGCGGCCGGCGGCGCCGGGTGCGCCATGCCGGGGACGTGCGGGTGCGCCTGCGCACGGAGCGGCGCGACGGCGCCTGCGAGGAGGGACGCGGCGAGGGCGAGGGAACGGATCATCGGGATGGCCTCCGGGATACGGGTGCGGGCCGCGGGCGCGCGCGGCGGGACCGGCGGGCGGCTAGCCCTCCTGCCGCCCCTCGAGCCGCGCCTCCACCGCGGCCCGGAAGCGGCGGCTCAGCGCCACCTCCGCGCCCGAGGCGAGGCGGACGGTGCAGTCGCCGCTCGGGAGCGCGCGCAGCTCGCGCACGCGGCGGAGGTTCACGATCGTCGAGCGGTGGATCCGCGCGAACTGCCGCGCGTCGAGCCGCTCCTCGAGCCCGCGGAGCGTCTCGCGCACGACGTGCACGCCGTCCGCGGTGTGGAGGCGCACGTAGTTGTCCGCCGCCTCGAACCACTCCACCGACTCCGCGGGCACCACCACCGCGCGCGTGCCGACCCGCGCGAGGAACTGGACCGGCGCCTCCGCCCGGGGCGCCAGCCGCTCGAGCAGCGCCGCGAGCCGCGCCGCCCCCTCCCCGCCCCGCTCTTCCCCGAGGCGCCGCCGCACCCGCTCGAGCGCCGTGCGGAGCCGCCCGGCGTCGAACGGCTTGAGCAGGTAGTCCACCGCGTGCACCTCGAACGCCTCGAGCGCGTACTGGTCGTACGCCGTCACGAAGACCACGAGCGGGCCGTCCCCCGCGGCGAGGGCGCGCGCCACGGCGAGCCCGTCCATGCCCGGCATCTGCACGTCGAGGAACACCAGCGCCGGCCCCAGCGCCGCCACCTGCTCCAGCGCCTCGGCGCCGTGGCGCGCCTCGCCGACGACCTCGACGTCGGGCGCGACCTCCGCGAGCGCCTGGCGGAGCCCGCGGCGGACGAGGGGCTCGTCGTCCACGAGGAGCGCGCGGATCGTGCCGCTCACGCTCCCTCACGCCACGGGAGCTCCACCCGCACGCGCGTCCCGCCCTCGGCGCGCCGCTCCACCGCGAGCCGCTGCGCCGTGCCGTAGAGCTGCTCGAGCCGGGCCCGCGTCGTCGCGAGGCCCAGCCCGCGCCCGTTCGTTCCCGCGGGGGTCCCGCCCGGCCCCGCGCCGTCGTCGAGCACCTCGACGGTGAGCCGGTCGCCCGCGCGCGCCGCGCGGATCGTGACGCGGCCCGGCTCGGTGCGCGGCGCGATGCCGTGGCGGATCGCGTTCTCGACGAGCGGCTGGAGCAGCAGGTTGGGCACGCGCGCCGAGCGGAGCGGCGCGGGGACCTCGATCGCCACCGCGAGGCGGTCGGGGAAGCGGGTGCGCTCGATTTCGAGGTAACGCCCCACGAAGTCGAGCTCCCGCCCGAGCGGCACCTCCGCCTGGCCCGCGCCGTCGAGCACCGCGCGGAGCAGGTCGCCCAGGAGGACGAGCATCCGGCGCGCCGCGGCCGGGTCCTCCGTCACGAGCGTCGAGATCGCCTGCAGGGTGTTGAAGAGGAAGTGCGGGTGGAGCTGCATCTCGAGCGCGGTGAGCTGCGCCTGCGCAAGCTGCGCCTCGAGCCGCGCCGCCTGCACCTCGCGCGCGCGGAGCCGCCGCCGCGACTCGGCCACCTGCCACGCCCCCGCCGCGAGCGCATAGACGAGCAGCGCGAGCTGCCACCGGTTGAGCAGGTAGCCCGAGAAGACGCGGCCGAAGGAGAGCGTGGGCTCGCCCGGGCCGAAGAGCTCGACCACCAGGAGCGCCACGAGCGTCGCCTGCACCAGCGCGAGCGCCACGCCGACGGCGACGTGCACCGGGAGCGTCCGCGCGAGCCGGGCCCGCTCGAGCGGCCAGCGCCGCACCGCCGCCACCACCAGCGGGGCGGCGAGCCCCCAGAGCCCCCAGAAGGCGAGCTGCACCACCAGCGTCCGTCCGAAGCCGTCCATCCGCTGCTCGGCGCGGAGCGTCGGCACGGTGGCGAGCGCGGAGAGCAGGCCGACGAGGAGCGCCCCCAGCACGACGGGCCCCCAGCGCCAGCGGGCGGGCGCGGGCGGGACCGGTTCGGGCGGGGCGGCGGGGTCGGCGAGGGTCACGGCCGCGGAAGATGGCGCGGCGCCCGCGGGCCGCCTAGCCCTCCGGCGGGCGCCGGGGCGAGCGGTGGCCCGGCGGGGCGAGCGGGGCGCCGCCCCCGACGCACGACGCCCGGCAGCGGGGACCGCTGCCGGGCGCCAGGACCTCGCCGGGACCCGCGCCTCACTGCGCGGCCGGCTCGGCCTCCCCGTCCCACGTCCCGCCGAGCGCCTTGTAGAGCTGCACCGCCGAGACGAGGTACTGGCGCTCGCTCGAGGTGAGCGCGAGCTCCGCCGCGAAGAGGCCCCGCTGCGCGTCGAGCACCTCGAGGTAGCTCGCCACGCCGCTCGTGTAGCGCTTCTCCGCGAGCTGGAGCGCGCGCCGGAGCGCCGTCACCTGCACCTGCTGCGCCGCCACCTGGTCGTGCGAGGCGCGCACCCCCGCCAGTGCGTCGCCGGTCTCGCGGAGCGCCACCAGCACCGCCTGCTCGTACTGGCCGCGCGCCTGGTCGGCCTTCGCGCGCGCCGCCCGCTCCTGGTTCACCAGCTTTCCGCCGGTGAAGAGCGGCACCGAGATCCCCGCCTGCGCGGTGTAGATCTCCGTCTTGCCGGTGAACATCTTCGAGAACCGGTCGGCCTGGGTCCCGTACTGCCCGGTGATCGTGACCTTCGGGAGCCGGTTCCCCACCGCGACGCCGATTCGCGCGGTCGCGGCCTTCCACGCCGCCTCCGCCTGCCGCACGTCGGGCCGCCGCGCCACGAGCCCGCCGGGCAGCGAGTCCGGGACGGTGAGCCCCGCCACCGCCTCGGTGAGCGGCAGCCCGCGCGGGATCCGCCCCGGCGCGTCGCCGAGGAGCAGGCTCAGCTGGTTCTCCTTCTGCGCGCGCTGGCGGGTGAAGTCCGCCACGCTCGCCGCCGGCTGCGCCACCGCCGCCTCGAACTGCCGCACGTCGAGCTCGGAGATGATCCCCTGCGCGAAGCGCTTCCGCGCGAGGGTGAGCGTCTGCTGCCGCGTCGCGAGCGTCCGCTCCGCCACGGCGAGGTTGGCGTCGATCTCGCGGAGCTCGAGGTACGCCTGCGCCACGTCGCTCACCAGCGTGAGCAGCGTCGCCTGCTCCGCCGCCTCTTGCGCGGCGAGGTCGGCGCTCGCCGCCCCGACGCCGCGGCGGAGGCGGCCCCAGAAGTCGAGCTCCCACGAGAGGTCCGCCGTCGCGCGCCAGGCGTCGAACTTGAAGGTGCCGAGCGAGCCGAACACCGTCTGCTGCGTCGCCACCCCGCCGTTCGCCGTCACCTGCGGCAGCAGGTCGCCCTTCGCCGCGCCGAGCGAGGCCCGGTACTCGCGGATCCGCGCGATCGCCACCTGCACGTTCCGGTTCTGCGCCACCGCCGTGCGCACGAGCCGCACGAGCGTCGTGTCGCGGAGGAGCCCCACCCACCGGAGCGCCGCGCCGGAGTCGGCCCGGAACGCCTGGTGGGCGTTGATGGCGCCCGGCGCCGAGTCGCTCTGCACGGCGAGCGAGTCGAAGAAGCTCCGGAGCGTGTCGTTCGTGGCACCCGTGCCCACCTGCCGTGCGGGCGGCACCGGCGGGGCCGGGTGGAACGCCGGCCCCACGGCGCACCCCGCGAGGAGCGCCGCCACGAGGACCGCGGAAAGGACGCGCCTCATCGCCGGTCCTCCGGGGTGAGCCCCGCCCCCGCCGGCACCGGCGCCGCGGCCGCCTGCGGCGCGGCCTGCAGCCGCTCCGACGCACCGCGGATGAGGGCGAAGAAGTTCGGGATGAAGAACACCCCCACCAGCGTGGCGCCGAGCATCCCGGCGAACACCGCCGTGCCGAGGGACTGCCGGCTCGCCGCCCCGGCGCCACCCGCGATCATGAGCGGGAGCACGCCGAGGATGAACGCGAAGGAGGTCATCAGGATCGGCCGGAACCGCTCCCGCGCCGCCTCCATCGCCGCCTCGCGGAGCGAGAGCCCCCGCCCGCGCAGCTCGGTGGCGAACTCGACGATCAGGATCGCGTTCTTCGCCGCGAGGCCCACCACCGTGATGAGCCCGACCTGGAAGTACACGTCGCTCGGCATCCCGCGGAGCCACACCCCGAGGAAGGCGCCGAAGATGCCGAACGGGATCCCGAAGAGCACCGCGAACGGGATCGCCCAGCTCTCGTACTGCGCCGCGAGGACGAGGAAGACGAGGATGAGGCCCAGCGCGAAGACGAGCCCGCCCTGTCCGCTCGACGCCCGTTCCTGGAACGACTGCCCGCTGTACGCGGCGCCGATCCCCTCCGCCTCGTACTTCTCCTTCACCAGCCGCTCCACCGCGTCGAGCATGTCGCCCGAGCTCTTCCCGGGCGCCGGCACGCCGGTGATGAGCGCCGCGTTGAAGCCGTTGAAGCGCGTGAGGATCGCCGGGCCGCCCCGGAACTCGGTCCGCGTGAGCGCCGAGACCGGGACCATCTCCCCCCGGCTCGACCGGACGTAGAGCCGGCCGATGTCCTCCGGCGTCTGCCGGAAGCGCGACTGCGCCTCCGCCTGCACCCGGTAGGTGCGGCCGTAGAGGTTGAAGTCGTTGATGTAGAGCGTGGACAGCATCGCCTGCAGCGTCGAGAAGAGGTCGGCGAGCCCGACCCCCCGCGCCTTCGCCGTCTCCCGGTCCACGTGCACGTACACCTGCGGCACGTCGGCGCGGAAGGTCGTCTGTGCGCCAAGCACGGCTCCCTGCTGCTGCGCGTCGGCGATGAACGCCTGCACCGTCCGCGCGAACTGCTGGAGGTCGGTCCCGCTCCGCTGCTGCAGGTTGAGCTCGAGGCCCGACGTGGTGCCGAGCCCCGGGATCTCGGGGAAGTTGAAGGCGAAGGCGAGCGCCTCCTTCATCCCGAAGAGCTTCCCGTTCAGCCGCCCGATCACCGCGTCGATCGAGGTCTCCCTGGTCTTCCGCTCCTCCCACGGCTTCAGGTTGACGAACAGGATCGCGCTGTTCGTCTGGGCCGCGAAGGTGAGGGCGTCGAGCCCCACGAGCGAGGCGACGTGCCGCACCCCCGGGTCGTCCTTGAGGAAGCCCTCGATCTGCGCCACCGCCGCCTCGGTGCGCTGGCGCGAGGCGCCGTCCGGGAGCTGCAGCGCCACGGCGAAGAAGCCCTTGTCCTCCGACGGGATGAACGCCCGCGGCACCCGGCGGAAGAGCACGCCGGTGAGGGCGAGCAGCACCGCGAACGCCGCGAGCACCGCCCGGGGCCGGCCGAGGAGGCCGCCCACCGTGCCCACGTAGCGCTCGGTGAGCCGGCGGAAGAAGTGGTTGAACGCCCCGAACACGCCGCGCGCCTCCTGCGGGTGCGCGTCCTTCGGCTTGAGGAGGAGCGCGCAGAGCGCCGGCGTGAGCGTGAGCGCCACGAGGCCCGAGAGCACCACGGCGAGCACGATCGTGACGGCGAACTGCTTGTACATCTCGCCGGTGATCCCGCCGAGGAACGCGACCGGGATGAACACCGCGCAGAGCACGAGCACGATCGCCACCAGCGCGCCGCCCACCTGGCGCATCGCGCGGTCCGCCGCGACCCGCGGGCTGACGCCGTACTCCTCCATGATGCGCTCGACGTTCTCGATCACCACGATGGCGTCGTCCACCACGATGCCCAGTCCGAAGAGCAGCGCAAAGAGCACGATGAAGTTCAGGGACACGGACGAACCGGTGATGAATTCGGCGCTGGGCAGGAAGATGAAGGCCAGGAACATGCTCAGCGGCACGGACAGGGCCACGAAGAATGCGTTCGTCACCCCCATGAAGAACATGAGCACGATCACCACCAGGATGAAACCGATGATGATGGAGTTGACCAGTTCATTGAACGAGGTGGCGGCCATGATGCTCTGGTCCCCCGTGATGTCCACTTTCAGGTCCTTCGGGAAGTCCTGCTTCTGCATGTCGGCCACGATGGCATGGATCTTCTTCGACGCTTCGATCAGGTTCTCCCCGGCCCTTTTGATCACGCTGAGGCTCACGACATTCTTGCCATTGAGGCGGGAATAACTTTCCCGCTCCTTGACGGTGTCCACGATCGTGGCCAGGTCGCGCAGGTACAACGGCGCACCACTGATGTTCTTGACGATCACCTGATTCAGGTCGAAGGCGGTGATGAACTGGCCGTTCACGCGCATGGTCCTCTTCTGGTCGCCCACGGTCAACTGACCCACGGTGATGTCCGCATTCTCGCGCTGGATGGCCTGCTCGATATCGCTGAAGCCCACCTTGGCCACTTCCATCTTGTAGCGGTCCACGTTGATCTGGATCTCGCGCTCGGGCGCACCCACCAGGTCCACGCGGGAGATCTCGGTCATCTCCTCGATGCGGTCCTTGAGTTTGTCGGCATACTCCTTCAGCTTGATGCCGTCGTAGTCGCCGCTCACGTTCACGGCCATGATGGGGAACTCGGAAAGACTGATCTCCGCGACAACGGGCTCCTGCGTCAGGTCCGTCGGCAGGTCGCGCTTGGATTTGTCAACCGCGTCGCGCACCTTCTGAAGGGCCACATCGGTCTTCACGTCCGTGCCGAACTCGACGATCACGGCGGAGAAGTCCTGCAGCGATGTACTGGTGATCTTGTTCACCTTGACCCCGGTGATGCCCTTGAGCTGTTTCTCGATGGGCCTGGTCACGAGGTTCTCCATGTCCTTGGGCGAGTTGCCCACGTACACCGTCTGCACATAGATATTGGGGATGACCACATCGGGGAAGCGCTCCTTCGGAAGCGTGACGAAGAGCATCACGCCCCAGACGGTCACGAAGAGCGTGATGAGATAGACGGCGGTCTTGTTGCGTATGGCCCAGTCCGTGGCGAAGAAGGTCTTGACCATCTTCAGCAGGTGGTTCTCGCGAATGGGCGTGTTGTTGTTGTCCATGTCGTTCGTTTTGGTGTCGCCGGATCGGTCCCGGCTTCAGGTCAATTGCCCTCGGTGGTCAGCAGCTGCCCTTCATAGAGGCCCTGGAAACCCTGTGTGATGAGCTTGTCGCCGTTGGTGAGGCCGCTCTTCACTTCGATCTTGTCGTCATAGAGCTCACCCACGGTGATCGATTTGCGGCGGGCCAGCTTCTTGCCGGATTCCTCGCTGATCACATAGACGAACTT
>JBAIWX010000051.1:0-2053 GCA_037916975.1 Gemmatimonadales bacterium | reverse complement strand
GTGGTGGGGAGCCAGCGCGTCTCGCGCGCGCAGACGGCGCGGAGCGAGGTTCAGGGGAGCGCCCGGGCCGGCGCGCTCATGCTCCCCGGCGACTTCCGCGAGATCGGCTTCTCGAGCGGCCCGTACTCGGCCGCCAACCTGAGCGACATCATCTCGATGTCGGCCAACAGCATCCAGGTCCGCGCCCAGCGCGGCTTCGGCTTCACCTGCGGCACCCTCGGCGGGTCGCTCGTCGTGACGGTCCGGACGGGGCCGAGCACCGACCCGCGGATCTGGCAGGGCCTCCGCCAGCCGGCGGTGGGCGACCGGGTGCTCGTCTTCTACGACGGCGCCAACCTCAACAGTTCGACGGACGACGGCTGGCTCCCGGCCACCGTCACCGGCACCGCGGCGAGCTCCGCGGCCTGCACCTCCCCGGCGGGGAGCGGCCTCATCCTGACCCTCTCGCCGATCGGCGGCACGTTCACGAACTACAGCTGGATCCGCGATGGCTCGCCGGTGCGCCTGTACGAGGAGGTGCAGTACTCGCTCTACCAGGAGAGCGGGCGCACCTGGCTCGGCGCGCAGGTGACGAGCCAGGCCGGAAGCTCGGTGCAGCCGGTGCTCGGGCCGCTCGACGGGACGAGCGGGCTCCAGTTCCGGTACTTCGACGCGAACGGCAACCAGATCAGCGACTACTCGCAGGTCGCGAACGTCCGGTCCATCGAGGTGCAGGTGAACGGCGCCTCGAGCCAGGCGGTGCAGCGGGGCGGCGGCTTCGGCAGCGCGGTCGCGCAGGACACGGTGCGCTTCACCACCCGCGTGGCGCTGCGCAACTACATGAGCTACTGAGGCAGGAGAGGCACCATGATCCGGGCTCCCTCGCTCCGCGACGAACGCGGCATCGCCCTCGCCATCGCCGTCCTCGCCCTCGTGGTGGTGGGCGCGCTCATCACCGGCGTCTTCTTCGTGGCGCGCGTCGAGCAGCTCTCGTCGAGCAACGCCGCGTGGACCGCGCAGGCGCAGCAGACCGCCGAGGCCGGCATCACCTCGGTGATGGGCGCCTCGGCGAGCACCTACAGCAGCCTCGCCGTCGGCGCGAGCTCGGTGGGCAGCTACGCGCAGCTCGGCACCGGCCCCGACTGGTACCAGGTCACGGTCACCAAGGTGAACGCCGACAACAAGTTCCTCGTGACGGCCCTGGGCGAGCGGCGGGCCGCGAACAGCTCGGTCGTCGCCTCCCGGCGCATCGGGCTCCTCGCCCGCATGGCGACGGCGGCGATCCAGACGGGCCCGGCGGCGATCACGACCCTCGGCGACGTGAACATCGGCGGCAACTCCGACGTGAACGGCAACGACGTCCGCCCCGGCAACTGGACCACGACCGACTGTCCGAACGCGCTCTCCAATGCGGCCGGAGTGCGGTACAACAACGGCGCGGTGAGCGTCACGGGGAGCGGCTCGCTGGTCGGGAGCCCGGCCTCGCAGCTCGACCCGACGCTCAACTCGAGCGCCTTCACGAACTTCGGCGACTACAACGTCAACGACCTGATCAGCATCGCGAACTACACCCTGCCGCCCAACTACAACTTCAACAGCGTGGGCCCCGTGGTCACGAGCGGGCAGTGCGACCAGACGAATACGAACAACTGGGGCGAGCCGAACCACGCCAATGCCTCGACGGCGGCGTGCCAGGGCTACTTCCCGATCATCTACATCACGGGGAACACGACGCTCCAGTCGAACGGGCGCGGCCAGGGGGTCCTGATCGTGAACGGCAACCTCGACATCCGGGGCGGCTTCCAGTTCTACGGCGTCGTGATCGCGAGCGGCACGGTGAGCACCGGCAACGGCACCGCCAACGTGTACGGGACGGTGCTGGCCCAGAACGTCAGCCTTGCCGACAACAACCTCCTCGGCAACGCGACGGTGCAGTACTCCTCGTGCGCCGTGACCAACGCGCTCGCCGGCACCGGCCGGCTCAAGGGCTTCACCCAGCGCGCCTGGACCCAGTTCTACAACTGAGCCGCGAGCGCGGCTGACGCCTCGCGCGGCCGGCGTCCCGCCATGGGAC
>JBAIWX010000050.1:0-2096 GCA_037916975.1 Gemmatimonadales bacterium | reverse complement strand
CCAAGCTAGCGGGCCCCTGCGGGGCGCGGCAGGGTGGCCGATTGCCGGGGCGGGCCCGGTCCGCCATCTTCTCCGCCGCCCCTCGACCGGATCGCCCGACCGTCGTGCGCCCCCTGCCTTCGCTGCTCCTCGCCCTCTCCCTGCTCGCCGCCTGCGGTGGTCCGGTGCCCGTCCGGCCGACCGCGCAGGTGCGGGACAGCGCCGGCATCCGCGTGGTGACGTCCAGCCAGCCGGGCTGGCCCGATGGGCAGGGGTGGATGGTCCGCGAGACGCCCCTCGCCGACGTGGGCGGCGTCGCCGGGGACAGCGCCCTCGACTTCATGCACCTCAGCGCCGGCGTCCTGCTCCCGGGCGGGGGATTCGTCGTGGCAGACCAGGGCGCTCGCGAGCTGCGATGGTTCGACGGCACCGGCCGGTTCGTGGGTGCGGCCGGCGGCCGTCGCGCCCCGTCGCTCCTTGGCGGGCTCGCCTGGGTGGCGCCCGTCGGCGGCGACACCGTGGCGGCCTACGACGCGCGCGGCCTCCGCGTGGTCCGGTTCGCCGGTCCGGGCGTGGTGGCCGACAGCTGGCAGGTCGCGCCGCCCGATACGGCACGCGGCGTCATCGCCTTCGGCAGCTTCGCGGACGGGGCCCTGCTCGGCATCCCCGCCCGCCTCTCGGAGGACCGGCCCCCCGCGACCGGCGCCTTCCGGCCGCCGCTCGGGCTCTGGCGCCTCCCGCGCGGCGGGGTGGCGGAGAGCCTGGGCGTGGCAGCCGGTGATGAACTGTTCCAGCAGGTCGGCGACCGCTTCCTGACCGTGCTCCAGCTGCCGCTCGGGCGGCAGACGCGCTTCGCGGTGGGCCGGTCGGCATTCGCGGTGGGCGAGGGCACGGCACGCGAGTTCGTGGTCCGCGGCGAGGACGGCCGCGTCCGGATGATCGTGCGGCACCCCGGACCCCGGCACGCGCTCGCGGCCGCCGACCGGGAGCGCCAGCTGGCCGTGCTGACCGCCGCGATGCGCACCGAGCCGCAGCGCGAGCAGATGCGTGCGCTCTGGAAGCTGCTGCCCCTCCCCGACTCGCTCCCGGCGCACGGGGAGCTGCGCTACGACCGCACCGGCGCCCTCTGGGCGGAGGACCCCGTGCCCCCTGGCGACCGGACGTCCCGCTGGGCGGTGTACGCCGCGGACGGCCAGTGGCTCGGCTGGGTCACCCTCCCGTCCGGGAGCCGCCTGCTCGACGCGACCGCCGATCGCGTGCTCGTGGCGTGGAGCGATCCCGACGGGGTCGAGCACGCGCGGGTGCACGCGCTCCGCCGCTGACCCCTCAACGGATCCGGGCCGGCTCCCCGAACCACGCGGCCAGCCGCTCGAGCTGGCCGTCGAGCGTCCGCGTGTAGCCGAACACGAACCGCGCGAGGAAGCGGAAGGCCGGGTTCCGCACGAAGCCGCGCTCGGTGATCGTCAGCTCCGCTCCCTCCGGCACCCGCCGCAGGGCGTACTCCCACGTCCCCCCGAAGGGCCCGCCGTCGTCCACGATCGTCCGCACGAGCCGCACCGGGCGGAGCGCCTCGGTGGTCTCGAGCACCAGCGTGCCGTCCGAGGAGCGCTCGCGCCACACCGGACGTCCCGCGCGATCGGGGAGCCGGTCGAGGCCGAGGAGGTCGGGCCGCCAGCGGAGCTGCAGCGCCGAGTCGGTGAGGGCCGTCCAGACGGTGTCGGGGGTCCGCGCGAGGGTGAGGGTGCGGGTCGCGACGTGCCGCTCGGGGAGCAGCGTGCCGACGCCGATGACGACGGCGGCGGTGACGAGGATGATGACGAGCAGGCGGACGGGCCAGCGCATGCGGGGTCCGGGAGGGCGGCGGCCGGACGATGCCCGGGCGGGGCGCCGGACGCAAGCGGGGGCCGGCGGCCCCGACGCTCAGCGGACGGCCGGGAGGGGGCTGTCGAGCACCTCGCGCACGCGGCGCACGAGGACGTCGGGAAGGAACGGCTTCTGGAGGAACCAGTTGCCCGGCTCCACGAGCTGCTGCGCGAGGAGGCCGGTCTCGGTGTAGCCGGACATGAAGAGCACTCGGAGGTCGGGCCAGCGCTCGCGCAGCCGATCCGCGAGGCGCG
>JBAIWX010000049.1:0-1967 GCA_037916975.1 Gemmatimonadales bacterium | reverse complement strand
TGGATGCTCTGGAGCCACAAGCTGGCGAGGTGGCTGCCGTTCCTGCTCGCCTGCCCGGCCCTGCTCGCGCTCGGCGTGCTCGCGGTGGACACGCCACTCGCGCGGGGCCTCGTGGCCGCGCTGGGGGCGGGGGTCGCGCTCGGGCTCGTCGGCATCGCGTGGCCGCCGGCGCGCAGGGCACCTCGGCCGATCGCGATGGCGGGCTTCGTCGTGGCGGCGGTGGCGGCGGGTGCGCACGCCTGGCTCAAGGCGCTGCGGGGCGAGCGCTCGGCGATGTGGGAGCCGACCCGGCGGCCGGTGTAGGGAAGGGCGAGTTCAGGCGTCGGGGAGGACGCGCGCGAGCTCGGGGATGACAGTGTTGATGGCTTCGCGCGCCACGCGATCCGCCGAGTCCTCGCTCCCGTTGACAGGCACCACGAACCGCACGAGCGCCTCCTCGGAGCGGCGGTGCAGCGCGGCGTCCCGCAGCAGGTCGAGCTTCACCTTGTACTCGCTCGCCTCCACCCGCCCGCGTCCCTGGTACCAGTAGTACACGAGCGCGCGCTGGCCGTCCTTGGCGATCAGGTAGCGGTTCACCCGGATGGGGCCGGCGGCCGTCTCGAGCACTGGCCGGCTCGACGCCATCGGCTCCCACCCCGCGCCCGGGAGGCAGTTCTTCGGGGAGTGGATCGTGCGGCCCTGCCGCTGGTCGGCGTAGTACCCCACGTACAGCGAGAACGCCGCGACCGAGTCCCGCGTGTAGGCGCGGAGCAGGTAGTCGGACACCCCCGCGACTCGCACCATGGACGAGTCGTACTGGAGGTCCACGGCGCGGAGGTCGCCGACCTGACGGGGCAGGGAGGCGAGCGGCTCGCGGAGCGCCATCGACCGCTGTGCGCGCGATGAGAGCTCGAGCAGGCAGCCGAGGCCGAGCAGCACGACCGGCACCCACGCCGTGCGGCTACGCACGCGGCGCCTCCGCGGGGCGCGGGCGGCCCTCGAGCCGGCCGATGAGCCAGCCGAGCCCGCCGAGGATGGCGAAGGCCACGACGAAGATGAGCCACCCCTCCGTGGCGTGCATGAAGCCCTCGCCGAGCTTCGGGTCCACGAAGAAGACGAGGAAGCCCGTCAGGAAGACGCGGATCCCGTTCAGGAACACCGCGACCGGGATCGTGAGCGCTACCAGCGCGAGCCGTCCCCAGGCGGTCCGGAGCCAGAGCCCGCCGGCGAGGACGCCCAGGCTCACGAGGGCCGTGAGCGAGCGGAGGCCGCTGCACGCCTCGGTCACGAAGAGCTGGTGGCCCGGGAGCGAGATGAGGTTCCCGTCGAGACGGACCGGCACCGAGCGCGACGCGAGGAGCGCCGCCCCGAACTTCGAGGCGACGAACTGGAGCGGGAGCGCGAGCGTTCCCACGATCACGTCCGGCAGGGGGATCGCGAGCGCGAGCAGCACGGTCGGCAGCCACCAGCGGCGGAGCTGGCCCCACCCCCACGCGAAGACCACGAGGCCCGCGAGCGCCCCGACCAGCGAGAGCCGGAGCGTGAGCAACTCCATGGCGAGGCCCGCGAGCCAGCGCAGCAGCACCGCGCCCGCGAGGAGGATCGCGCCGCTCACCGGCGCCGCCGTGCGGCGAGGGGCGAGGCCGGCGCGCCAGGCGAGCCAGAGTGCCATCGGCGCCAGGAGGAGCCCGTGGCCCGCCTCGGGGTCGTTCCACCAGTCGTCGGCGAGGAGCACCGCGGGCCGGGCGAAAAGGAGCACGAAGAGAACACCCCCCACCGCGAGCGGCAGGAGGTGTTCGCGCGCCTCGGCGAGGCGGGGGAAGCGGAGGGTCGGCGCCGTCACCGGTGCGTCACCAGCCCCCGCGCCGGAAGAGCATCACCGGCACCGTGCGCATCATGATCTTGAGGTCCTCCGCGACGCCCTGGCGGCCGACGTACTCGAGGTCGAGTTCCACCTTGCGCTTCACGCTGTCGAGGCAGGTGTCGTA
>JBAIWX010000048.1:0-24391 GCA_037916975.1 Gemmatimonadales bacterium | reverse complement strand
GCGCGACGACGCACCGGCCGCCGGTGCGCGGTCCCGGCGGCAGGACGAGGTAGGGCAGCATGCGCCGGCGGCGCCCGGCAGCGTCGCCGAGATGGCCCACGACGAGCACGATGGCGGGCGCCCCGGGCGCGGCACGGCCCACGAGCCACCGCTCGGCGAGCGCCTGGCGGCGCGCGAGGGTGTCGCGCGGCACGCCGTCCAGCCCGACGACCGCGAGGCCGCTTGCCGGCAGCTCCGCCTCGCGCGCCGCGGCCGCCACGCGCCCGGCGATCCGTGCGAGGACCGCCCGGTTGAGCGCGAGGTTCGCGGCGAAGAACGTGCGATCGAGCGCGGTGGCCTCCGGGACGGCCGCGCCGCCCGGGCGGCCCGCGCGCCGCGCCGCCCGCACGAGCGGATCGAGGGAGTCCACGCGCCTCGCGAGGGCCGCGAGCCGCGCGTCCGGGGCCGGGAGCGTGTCGCGCGCCGGCATCGCGAGCAGGAACAGGAGCGCGAGCGCGGTCACACGTCCACCAGCATCCAGCGGTTCACGAACACCGCGAGCGGTCCCGGCCAGCCCACGAGCCGTTCCGCGACCGCGCCGATCCCCGCGCGCAGCGGCGCGAGCGCGGCGCCGGCACCGCCGTCGAGCAGGAAGACGATGAGGACGAGGGCGAGGCCGACGAACGCGCCCCGCGCGGCGAGCGCCCGGACCCGCGCCGGTGCATTGGCGACGGCCCACGCGAGCGCGTAGGCGAACCCCAGGGCGAGCGCGAAGCGGCACGCGAGGGGCAGCGCGTAACCGTTGACGCCCGGCGGCAGCGCCGTCGCCGCGACCGCGACGGCCCCGCCGATCGCCACGCCGGCGACGCCCGGGAGGAGGAGCACCGCCCCCGCCGCCAGCTGCAGCGCGGCGTGCGCCCGGCGCGAGACCGGGTGCACCCGCGCATACACGGCGCCGCCCCGGCGGTCGGGGGCGGTGACGCGCGCGACCAGCAGCACGGGCGCGACCGCGGCGAGGAGGCCGTAGAGGACGCCCCACGACGAGAGCTCCTCGAGGGAGCGCGCCACGGCGTCGGGGCCGTGCCACGCCAGGCGGAGCGAGACGAGCGGCAGCGCGAGGGCGGTGAGGCCGAAGGCGACGACCACCGCGCGGGCGGCGCGCCACTGGACGTGCAGCACGGCGTGGAACCGTGACCGGAACCGGGAGCGGGCGTGGCTCATGCGGGACTCGGGGTGAGGGCGCGCGCGGCGCGCGTGGCACGCAGGAGCTCGACGAAGGCCTCCTCGAGGTCGAGGTCGCCGACCTCCCGCACGGCGATGCCGTGCTCGGCGAACCAGGCGGCGTGCGCCGCCTCCCAGCCGCGCACCAGCCAGGCTTCGCCCCCCAGGGGATCGGGCTCGCGCAGCAGCACCGGGCACGGCGGCGCGTCGGGCGCCGCCGCCGGGCGCGGGACGCGCAGCCGCTTGATCCCGCGGCGGAACTCCTCCATCCGCAGCTCGGCCACCATGCGCCCCCCATCGAGCACCCCGACCCAGTCCGCGAAGCGCTCGAGCTCGTGGATCAGGTGGCTCGAGAGGAAGACGGTGGCGCCGCGTTCCTCCACGTACGCGAGGAGGGCCGCGAGCAGGTCGCGCCGCGCGACGGGATCGAGGCCGTCGGTGGGCTCGTCGAGGATGAGCAGGTCGGGTTGCTGGGCGAGGGCGAGCAGCAGCATGAGCTTGCCGAGCTCCCCCTTGGAGAGCGTCCGGAGCGGGGACGCCTCCCGGAGGGCGAACTCCCGCCGGAGCCGGTCGGCCCGCGACGGGTCCCAGCGCTCGAAGAAGGCCGCGTGATAGTCGAGGGCCTCGCCGACCGTGAGGTGGTGGTAGAGGTGCGGCCGCTCGGGGACGTACCCGGTCCGCCCCAGGATCCTCGGCAGCGCGTCCGGCACCGGCTCGCCCAGGAGGCGGATGTCCCCCGCCTCCGGCCGCTCGAGCCCGAGGAGGAGCCGGATGGTGGTGCTCTTGCCCGCCCCGTTCGGGCCGAGGAAGCCGTAGACCGCGCCCGCAGGCACGGTAAGGTCCACGCCCCGCAGCGCGAACCCGGGCGCCCGCCACCCGAGCCCGCGCACCTCGATCGCCGCGCTCATCGCCGTCCTCCCGCCGCCGCGTCCAGGGCGGCCCGCAACGCGTCCACGCCGATGCCGAGGCGCGCGGCGTCGGCGAGCAACCCCTCGACGAGGCGCCGCGCCTGGGCCGCCCGCTCGCGCCCCCGCCGGGACTCCGGTACCGCGCTCACGAAGGTGCCCGCGCCCTGCCGCAGCTCCACGAAGCCCTCCGCCTCGAGCGCGCGATAGGCTTGCACCACCGTCGCGGGGTTCACGCGCAGGCGGGCCGCCAGCTGGCGCACCGAGGGCAGCGCCGCCCCGGGCGCGAGCTCGCCGGCCACGATCGCCGCGCGCAGGCGGGCGGCGATCTGGTCGTACAGGGGCACGGGGCTGCGCGCGTCGAGGCGGTCGAACATCGGCCAAGTGTATTAGTGTACCGATACACTAAGTCTCTTGGCGGGCCGCGTCAAGCCGCCGGAACGACGACGGGCCCCCGGGGGAGCGGGGGCCCGTCGCGCAGGCGGCCGACGCGGGCGGCGCTCAGCCCCGGCCGGCCTTCTCCCGGCGCTCGGCGACCTGGAGCAGGTCCGCCTGCGTCCGCGCGCCGCCCAGCAGGTCCAGCGCGCGGCGGAGCGGCGCGTCCTCCGGGGCGAAGCGGCGGAAGGCCGCCGAGTCGCCGAAGGCGGTCCGCGCGAGGCGCTGCTCCAGGAGCCGGTCCACGAGGGGGCGCGCGGCGTCGAACTGCGGGCGCGTGGCCTCGACGCCCGCCCGCACGAGGCGGCGGTAGAGCGTGTCGCGCCACGCCGGCTGCACCCGGAACGCCGGGGTGAGCCCCGGCTTGAGCTCGCGCGCCATCTCGCCCAGCACCTGGCTCGTCTCCCGCGCCCGCTTGAGGAGGGCACGGTTGAGCACCTGCTCCGGCGTCGAGAGGGTGTCGGCCGCGACCTTCACGTCGGGCACGATGCCGCCGCCCCCGAGGACGGTGCGGCCCGCGTCGGTGCGGAAGGCGGGGCGCAGGCTGTCGGCGAGGGCGAGCGTGTCGGTGGCCTTCCGGTCGCGCTGGATGAGCCGGCCGCTCGGCGTGAACCAGCGCGCGTTGGTCAGCTTGAGCATCCACCCGCCGTCGAGCGGGAAGAGGGTCTGCACCACGCCCTTCCCGAAGCTCGTGCCGCCGACGAGGAGGCCGCGGTCGTGGTCCTGCAGCGCGCCGGCCACGATCTCCGCCGCCGAGGCGGTGCCGCCGTCGGTGAGGACGACGAGCGGGAGGGTGGCGGTGACGGGCATCCCCCCGGTGCGGCGCAGCTCGGCGGGCCGGGCGCGGTAGCGCACCGCGACGACGTCGCGGCCCGGCGGCAGGAAGAGCGACGCGACCTTGATCGCCTGCTCGAGCTCGCCGCCGGGGTTGCCGCGGAGGTCGAGCACGAGCCCCCTGGCGCCGCGGTCCACGAGCGACTGCACCGCGGTGCCGAGCTCGTCGCTCGCCGTCTCGTTGAAGCGCTGCAGCGCGACGTAGCCGACGCCGTTCCCCATCACGAGGGTGTACGGCACGCTCGGGACGTGGACGAGGGCGCGGGTGAACTTCTGGCGCACCGGCGCGTCCACGCCCTCGCGCAGGAAGGTGACCTGCACCTCGGAGCCCGGCGTGCCGAGGAGCTTCCGCGAGACCTGCTCCAGCTTGAGGCCCCGGACCGCGGCGCCGTCCACCTCGACGATCCGGTCGCCCGCCTGGACGCCGCCGGCCTCGCCGGGGGAGTTGGGGAAGACGCGCGCGACGACGAAGGTCCCGTTCTGGTCCTCGATGAGCATGCCGACGCCACCGTAGGCGTTGCCCAGGCTCTCGCGGTTGAACCGGGCGAGTTCCTGCGGCGAGAAGAGCGCGGCGTAGGGATCGTCGATCCCCTGGACCAGCCCGCGCGCGGCCTTCTCGTAGATGTCGTCGAGGGAGAGGGTGTCGATCGCCTCGCGCTGGAGCCGCGCGACGACCTGGTCGAGGAGCCGGGCGCCGTCGCGCTGGCTGGAGCCGTGGCCGAGGAAGCCGGCGAGGACGGCGCCCAGGGCGACGAAGCCGAGGGCGGCGAGGATGCGTCTCATCAGGGGACCCGCCGTGCGAGGCCCGGGCCGGCGCGCGGGACGCCCCGTCGCGCCCGCGCCGCCCGGGCGACCGTGTCTAGTGCAAGGTACACCCATCGCGCCGCTGGGTGTCCGAGAGGTGGATGATCTTCCACGCCGTGCCGACCCGCGCGAGGTGGATCGCGTCCACGCCGCAGTGGCTGAACTTCGTCCCGAGCCAGAACTCGTACGGCGCCCAGACCTGCACGAGGGGGCCGTCCACCCGCACCTCGGGGTCGCGGATCCGCTCGTCCCACGCGTCGCCGGTGGCGGTGCCGACGATGTGCACGAACTCGCTCGCGGCGGTGGCGCGCACGACGAACTCGCCGGCGCGATCGCGCATGGCGGTCACGAGCCGGGCGTCGGGGGTGAACACCGAGGCGAGGAGGGCGGTGTCCCGGGTCTTCATCCCCTCGAAGAGCTTCCGCACCACCGCGAGCGCCTCCTCGCGCGCCGCCTGGTCGGCGGGCGCGGGGGCCTGCGCGCGGGCAGCGCCGGTCACGGCGGCGAGGCTGAGGAGCGCCGCGCCCGCCGCGCGCCGGATCGCCCGCCCCCAGGCGCGGGCCGCCGTACCCCGCCCGCCGTGCCGCCCGGTCGTCGCCGCCGTCACTTGCGCCTCCCGGCGGGCTGGTCCTTCCCGGCCATGGTCCGCTCGATGTCCGCCGCGGCGCGCGGCGCGCCGGCCGAGAGGAGCTCGTGCCCCCCGGCGGTGACGAGGACGTCGTCCTCGATCCGCACGCCGAGGTTCTCGTCGGGGAGGTAGATCCCCGGCTCGACGGTGATCACCATCCCCGGCGCCAGGGGGGTCCGGTAGTCGCCGACGTCGTGCACGTCCATCCCGAGCCAGTGCGAGAGGCCGTGGACGAAGTACGCGTCGCACG
Organism: Gemmatimonadales bacterium; assembly: GCA_037916975.1. Classification (GTDB taxonomy): domain Bacteria; phylum Gemmatimonadota; class Gemmatimonadetes; order Gemmatimonadales; family GWC2-71-9; genus JAGGAG01. The sequence goes on along the minus strand of JBAIWX010000048.1, from coordinate 19,335 downwards.
TCTGCGGGCCGCAGAGGGTGTCGGAGTGCGCCTTCATGTAGGCGCGCGCGATCCGGTTGAGGTCGCCGACGGTGACGCCGGGGCGCACGGAGTCGATCGCCGCCTGCTGCGTGGCGAGGACGAGGTCGTAGATGGCGCGCTGGCGCGGCGTGAAGCGGCCCGAGACGGGCACCGTCCGCGTCACGTCGGCGCTGAAGTAGCCGTACTCGGCGCCCACGTCCATCACGACGAGGTCGCCGGCCTCGGTGCGGCGGCGGTTCTTGTCGTAGTGGAGGGTGACGCTGTTGGGCCCCGACCCGATGATGCTCGGGTAGCCGACGCGCTCCGCGCCGCGGCGGCGGAAGCCCGCCTCCACCATCGCCTCGATCTCGTACTCCCACATCCCGGGCTTCAGCGCGCGCAGCGCGTCGGTGATGGACGCCGTGGTCGCGGTCACGGCGCCCCGCTCGCGGCGGAGCTCGTCGTCGTCCTTCACGAGCCGGAGCTGCGCCACCTCGTAGGTGAGGCTCCGGAGCGGGAGCAGCCACTCGTCGCGGGTGGCGCCGAAGCCGAGCCGGCGCACGAAGGCGTCGTCACCGGCCTCCCTCGTCCGCTCGGTGAAGAGGGCACCGCCCCGCAGCGTGAAGGTGGCCCGCTGCACCGCGGCCCGCAGCTGCGCCTCGGCGCTGTCGGCCGGGTGCAGCTCGTCGATGCCGGTGAGCGCCGCCGCCTCCGGGCCCGGGCCCAGCCGCACGCCGGTCCACCGCTCCTGGGCGGGGACGCGCGGCTTGAGCCAGAGCGCCGCGCGCTGGACGCGCCCCGAGTCGGCGACGAGGAGGAGCCACGCGTCCGGCTCCTCGATGCCGGTGAGGTAGAAGAAGTCGTTCTTCTCGCGGTAGTCGCTGTCCTGCGGGTAGTCCCGCTCGATGCTCCGCTCCTCGGCGCTCCGGAGGATGGCGACGCCGGTCCCCATCCGCGCGGCGAGCGCCGCCCGGCGCGCGGCGAGCCGCTCGACGGGCACGGGGCCGGCCGGCGAGCCCTGCTGGGCGCGCGCGGGGGCGGCGAGGGCGAGGAGCGCGGCGGCCGCCCCCAGGGCGGCGGGCAGGCGGCGGCTCACGGCGTGCCCTCCCGGAAGGGGGCCACCTGCTCGTCCACCACCTTGCGGTCGCCCACCACCACGACCTGCATCCTCTCGGGCGCGAGGTAGGTCCGCGCGATGCGCTGCACGTCGGTCGGGGTCACGGCCAGCATCCTCGGGATGTAGTCCTGCACGTAGGCCGCGCCGAGCCCGTGGAGGTCGGCGAAGCGGAGCACGCCGACGATGCCGTCGCGCGAGCTGTTCCGGAGCACGTAGATCCCCGCGAGGTTGTTCTGCACCCCGCGGAGCTCGGGGGCGGGCGGGGGCTCGTCCCGCAGGCGCCGCACCTCGCGGAAGATCTCCGTGAGGGAGGGCCCCGTCACGTTCGTCGTCACGTCGGCGACCTCGTTCCACCACGCCGTCCGCACCCGCGTGCCCACGAAGCTGTAGGGCGAGTAGGTGTAGCCCTTGTCCTCGCGGATGTTGCTGGTGATGCGCGAGCCGAAGGTGCCCCCGAGGATCCCGTCGGTCACGTCGAGCGCGATGGCGTCGGGGCTCGAGGGGTCCGGCACCGGGAGGCCCACGTAGAGGGTGCTCTGCGGCGCGTTCGGGCGGTCGAGGACGCTCACCGTGCGCCCGCTGCGAGGGGCCGGGACGTTCCGCGTCGGCGGGCGGCCCGGCGCCCAGGTCGCGAACGCCGAGCGGATGGCCCGCTCCATCGTCGCGTCGTCGAAACGGCCGGAGACGTAGAGGTGCGCCCGGCGCGCGCCGACGTTCCGCGCCCACCACGCCCGCACCTGCGGCAGGGTGAGCCGCTCGAGGGCGCCCTCCGCCGGGTAGGGGCGGCCGTAGGGATGGTCGCCGAACATCACCTGGCGGAAGCGCTCCTCGGCCGGCGTGGACGGCTGCTGGCGCTGGATGGCGAGGTTCCGCGCGCGCGCCTGCCGCACGCGCGGGAACTCCGACGCGGGGAAGGCCGGCCCCCGGGCGAGCCGGGCGAGGATCCGCACGAGCTCCGGCCCGCGCTCGGCGAGGACGTCGGCGCCGAAGCGGACGAGGTCGTCGCCGGGGACGCCGTACAGCTCGCCCCCCATCCCCGCGAGGGCCTCGGCGAGCTGCGCGCCGTCGAGCCCGCGGGTGCCCCCCTCGACCACGAGGTCGGCGGCGAGCTTCGAGAGCCAGACCTCGTCCCGCGCCTCGTCGATGGCGCCGGTCCGGAGCGCCAGGTCCACCGTCACCTTCGGCAGCGTCCCGTAGTGCACGAGCGTCACCTGCATCCCGTTCCGCAGGGTGAAGGTGCGCGTGGGCGGGACGCGGAAGGCCTTCGGCGTGCCGGGTGCGGGGGGGGCCTGCTTCTGCGCCGGTGCGGGACGCGGCACCGCCGCGAGCAGGGCGGCGCCGAGCAGGGCGAGCGTCGGGGTGCGCATCGGCCGCCTCCTCAGTGCGCGCCGGCGGCGCCCTGCGGCGCGCCGGCGACGATGGTGTACACGGTGCGGTTCGTCGCGCGGAGGTACTCGCGCGCGGTGCGCTGGATGAGCTCCGGCGTCACCTTCGCGAACTCCGCCTCGAGGCGGTTGATGCGGCCGGGATCGTCGTCGAAGAGCGCGAACGCGGCGAGGAGGTTCGCCTTCCCGAAGCCGGCGAACGCCTCGAGCTGCCCGTAGAGGCTCGCGCGGAGCTTGACGCGGGCGCGCGCGAGCGTGGCGCCGTCCACCGGGCGGTCCTGCAGGCCGGCCACGACCGAGTCCACCGCGGCGAGCAGCTCCTCCGGGCGGTGGTCCGCATCGTGGTAGAGCGACACGAGGTAGAGCATCGGGCCCTCGTAGTCGAACTGGTTCCCGAGGCCCCAGTTGATCCCCGCGCTCACGTCGCCGGTGAGGGCGCGCCGGCGCACCAGGGCGTCGTAGAGCCGGCTGTCGCGCCCCTGCCCGAGGATCTGGTCGATGAGCCCGAAGGCGAACCACTCCGGCGTCCAGCGCGGCGGCACGTGCCACGCGAGCCCGAGCGCGGGGCGGTTGGCGAGCGAGTCCACGCGCGAGGCGCGCCGCTCCGCCTCCTGGCGGGGCTCCGCGAGGTCGGGCGCCGGCGGCGGCGCGGCCGCCGGGATGTCGCCGAAGTACCGCGCGATCCACGCCCTCGCCTGCGCCGGCTCGAAGTCCCCGGCGAGGACGAGCACGGCGTTGGCGGGCGAGTAGTAGCTCCGGAAGAACGCCGCCGCGTCGGCGAGGGTGGCCGCGTCGAGGTCCTTGAAGTCGCCGTAGAAGTTGTGCGCGTTGTACCAGTTCACGTTCGCCGCCATCGGCAGGTCGATCCACGGGAAGCTGCCGTACGGCTGGTTGAGCACGTTCACCTTCACCTCGTTCTTCACCACCGCCTGCTGGTTGGCGAGGTTCGAGGAGTCGATGACGAGCCCGCGCATCCGGTCGGCCTCGGCCCAGAGGACCGTCTCCACCACGTGCGCGGGCACGACCTGGTAGTAGTTGGTGAAGTCGAAGCGGGTGGAGCCGTTGAGGAGGCCGCCGCTCCGCTCGACGAGGTGGATGAACTCGAGCTTGCCGAGGTTGGCCGAGCCCTGGAACATCAGGTGCTCGAAGAGGTGCGCGAACCCGGTGCGGTCGCGCGGCTCGTTGCGGAAGCCGATGTGGTAGTACACCGCCACCGCGGCGACCGGTGCCGTCGTGTCGCGCGAGAGCACGACGCGCAGGCCGTTCGGGAGGCGGTAGTAGTCCACCGGCACCTGCAGCGCCGCGGCGGGGGCCTGCGCCGCGCCGGGCGTGGCCACGGTCGTGAGGAGCAGTGCGGCCGCGGCGAGGCGACGGACGGGTCGGGACATCGGGGGCTCCGGTCGGGGCGGTCGGCGTCCGGGCGGTCACACCCGGAAGAGGTAGCTCAGCTTGAGGAAGAAGCCGTCGGCGGTGCGGCGGAGCCGCGGGTCGGCGATGGCGTCGGGTGCGCGGAACGTGCTGCCGTATCCCACGTACACCACGGTGCCGGGATTCGGCAAGTACGAGAGGAGCAGGTCCCCGCGGAAGCGCTCGCTCCGCGCCGCGGCGGCGGGGGTCACTGCCCCCGTCGCCGGGTCCACGAACACGATCGGCAGCCCGGTGCGCGAGTCGTCGCGGAGCGCCGAGCTGCGGTCGAGGGCGTACTCGCCGATGAACCGCACGAAGAACGACGGCGTCGGCTGGTACTGGAGGGTGAGGCGCGGGATGTGCTGCAGTGCCACCTCGCTCCCGTCCCCGGGCCGCGCCACGCGCTGCACGTTCCAGGTGCCGGTGAGCTGCGCCTGCGGCACCGGCCGCACCGTCACGGCGAGGTTCCCGAACAGGATGTTCCCCGAGGCCCACTCGTAGAAGTTCTCGTCGCGGCCCCAGAGGAAGAAGAAGTTCGCCGAGAAGCTCCGGAACTGCGGCGTCGAGCCCCGGACCACCCAGTCGAGGTTGGGGAGCCGCGGCGTCCCGGTGAACGGGAGCAGCTCGGTGCTGCCGTCGGGATTGGTGCGCTGCAGGCGGTAGTTCGCGTAGATGTCGGGGTCGTAGCCGAAGCTCTCGACGAGCACCCCGCCGCCCACGCTCCACCCGCCGCGGAGCCGCGCGTCGCCCTCGAAGTGGATCTTCCGGTCCTGGCTCGCCTCGCCGGCCGTGAACGCGCGGTACTTCCACGTGACGTCCGTCCGGATGAGCGGCGTCACCGCCTCGACGAAGGCGCCGGGCTTCCCGAAGAAGGTGTAGGTGGTGAGCCCGTTCAGGTTCACGATCCCGGGGCGGCCGATGAAGCCGCTCCGCGTGCGGAAGTCCTCGTCGATGCCGAGGAGGCGCCAGCGGAGCGCGAGCCGGCGCCCATTGCGGAGCCCGCGCACCTCCCAGAGGGGGGCCGTGGTCGTGGCGCCCGCCCGGTGGTCGGCGGCGAGCGCCCCCTGGAACTGGAGGGCGTAGATCCCTCCCATGACGAGCCGGCCGTCCACGCCGCCCACGCGGTTCCAGTCGCCCCCGGCGACGCGGTCGGTCCAGACGAGGCCGAGGCGCGACTGGCGCCCCACGTCGCGCTGCACGCGGAGGATGTTCACGACCGGGTGCGTGCCGCCGTCCTCCGGGGCGAGGCGCTGGTCCACCGCGCTCAGCACCCCGACGTCGGTGCCGAACGCCTTCCCGGCGAGCTTCACGGCGGCGTCCGGCTGCACGATGCGCCGGGTGTAGATGAGCCCGTTGGGGACGGTGAACTGCTCGCTCCCCTCGAGGAAGAACGGCCGCCGCTCGGGGAAGAAGAGCGCCTGCCGCGGGTCGAAGCCGAACTGCCCGGCGTCGCTCTCGACCTGCGAGAAGTCGGGCTTCACCGTGCCGTTCAGCGAGAGGTTGTTCGTGATGCCCCAGCGGACGCTCCCGCCCAGCTCCACGGGGCGGCTCCAGTAGTCCCAGCCGGCGGCGCGGGCACTCCCCGTGACCCGCTGCGTCACCGTCGGGACGAGGTCGAGCACGATGCCGCGGCGCAGGTCGGTGAGTGCGACCAGGTGCCCCGCCTGCACGAGGAAGCTCGCGGCGCCGCGGCTCACCGGCGCCCAGCTGTCCTCGTAGCCCGTGCGCTGGGTCCGCCGCACCACCTGCAGCTGCCAGGTCTGCCGCTCGCCGGCGGTGTAGCGGAGGCTCTTGAAGGGGATCGAGACCTCCGCCTGCCACCCCCAGGGCGTGAGGCGCCCCTTCGAGCGGAAGACGAAGTCGGGGCTCAGGTCCACCGGTTCCCGCCCGGCGCTGTTGCGGTTCTGGCCGCTCTCCACGAGCACCCCGTCGGCCTGCGCCCCCAGCGGGTTCACCGCGAAGACGAGCGCCTGGCGGGCGTCGTTGTAGGTGCCGAGCAGGAGCTCGACGTTGTCGTCGGCGAAGATGCGGTCCCGCTCGGCGACGTTCGCGCGCACCGGCCCCGGGTCGAAGGCCTCGATGCCGAAGTGGATCGCCGTCGGCGAGTACCAGACGAGCACGTGCGTCGAGTCGGCCGCCGGGACGCCGTCCACCGGGGCGTAGCGCGAGAACCCGGTGAGGACGGCGGCGTCGCGCCACGGGGCCTCGTCCAGCACCCCGTCCACGACCGGGTCGGCCTGGAGGCGGGGGATCGTCACGTCGAGCCGGCCCGCCCGGCCGTCGAATGCCGCGCCGCGGTGCGCGGCGTGGCCGGCTGGGGCGGGCCCGGCCGCGGCGGCGCGCGCGGTGTCGGCGGCGGTCGGGTCGCCCCCGAACAGGGCGAGGGCGAGCGTCAGGAGCATGGCCATCCGTGGAATGCTGGAGGTCGGGCGCGGCGCCCGGCGCCCCCCCGGACGGGGGGCCGCTATCTTTACGGGCAGCCGTACCCCGCAGGTTTCCGAAGGCGAGGTCCCCACCGTGCGCTGGAACCCGGCCGGCCGGAGCGACAACCTCGAGGATCGTCGCGGCGCCTCCCCGGGCGGCGGCTTCCGCATGGGCGGCCGGGGCGTCGGGCTCGGCGGGCTCCTGATCCTGCTCATCCTGAGCCTCGTCTTCAAGCGCGACTTCCTGAGCCTCGCCGGCGGCCTCGGTCCCGCGGGCGCCGCCGCGCCCGCCGCGGCCCCCGCCCCGGTGGACGACCCCGCCGAGGAGCCGATGGTGCGCTTCGTGAGCGCGGTGCTCGACAGCACCCAGGCCACCTGGCAGCGGCGCCTCGGCCCCCGCTGGCGGGACGCGAAGCTCGTCCTCTTCCGTGACGCGACGCAGTCGGGGTGCGGGTTCGCGCAGGCGGCGACCGGGCCGTTCTACTGTCCGGGGGACGGGAAAGTCTACCTCGACCTCGGCTTCTACGACGAACTGGACCGCCGGTTCGGTGCCCCCGGGGACTTCGCGCAGGCCTACGTGCTCGCGCACGAGATCGGCCACCACGTGCAGGCGCTCCTCGGCACCTCGAACCAGGTCCATCGCCTCCAGCAGCAGCGGCCCGACCAGGCGAACGCCGCCTCGGTCCGGCTCGAGCTGCAGGCCGACTGCTACGCCGGCGTCTGGGCCCACGTGGCGGGCCGCGAGGGGATCCTCGAGCCCGGCGACATCGACGAGGGGCTCCGCGCCGCCGCCGCCGTGGGCGACGACCGCCTGCAGCGCATGGCGACCGGCCGCGTCCAGCCGGAGAGCTTCACCCACGGCACGTCCGCCCAGCGCGCCCGATGGTTCCGCACGGGGTACGAACGCGGCGACCCCGACGACTGCGACACGTTCCGCGCGGCGCCCTGACCCGGCGCCGGCCCGACCGCACTCCCGAAGGAAGGACCGCGATGCGTCACCCCACCACCGCCCTCGCCGGGCTCGTCCTCGCCGCCCTCGTCGCCGCCACGCCGGCCGCCGCCCAGGGGAAGGGCAAGGGGAAGGGCCGCGGGCACGAGCCGATGTACGACAACCGCCCGCTCCACGAGTGGATCGCCGACCTGGGGGCCGCCGCCCCCTACACGCGCACCGCCGCCGCGTACGCGGTGGGCTCGCTGGGCGCCAAGGCCAAGCCGGCGGTGCCGGCGCTCATCCGGAACCTCGAGAGCGAGGACGCGCCGGTCCGCTTCTCGAGCGCGATCGCGCTGGGGGAGATCGGCCCCGACGCCGCCGAGGCGGTGCCCGCGCTCCGGAAGCTGCTCGACGACCGGAACGACGACGTGGCGCACATGGCGAAGAAGGCCCTGGTCAAGATCACGGGGGACCCGGTCGAGTAGGCCCGGCGTCCCGCGGGCCCCCTGCGGCCCGGTCGCCTCGCGGCGGCCGGGCCGCCGCCGTTGCGGGGCCCCGGGGTGGCGGTTTCATCCGTCCATCCACATATTTGGATACACCATGGCGGCCCCGTCCCTCCTCGCCCAGCTCCCGCTCCTCGCGGACCCGGTCCGGGGGCGGCTCCTCCTCCTCCTCGAGGGGCACGAGTTCACGGTGTCGGAGCTCTGCCGCATCGCGCAGCTGCCGCAGTCCACGGCGAGCCGGCACCTCCGGGCCCTGGGCGACGAGGGGTGGCTCACCGCGCGCGAGGAGGGCACGAGCCGATACTACCGGCTGGCCGGCCACGCGCTGGCGGAGCCGATGCGGGAGCTGTGGCGGCTCGTGCGGGCGGACGTGGCGGCGAGCGCCGCGGCGGCGCAGGACGCGCACCGCGCCCGGGCGGTGCTGGCGCGGCGGCGCGAGGCCTCGCGCCGGTTCCTGAGCTCGGCGGCGGCGGAGTGGGACGCGCTCCGGGCCTCGCTCTTCGGCGAGCGGGCGCAGCTCATCGGGCTCCTCGGCCTGCTGGACCCGGCCTGGACGGTGGCGGACCTCGGGTGCGGCACCGGCCAGCTCGCGGTGACGCTGGCGCCCTGGGTGGCGCGGGTGGTCGCGGTGGACGAGAACGCCGCCATGCTCCGGGCGGTGCGGGCGCGGGCCCGCGCGCACGCGAACGTCGAGGTGCGCGAGGGGGACCTCGAGGCCCCGCCGCTCGCCGACGGCGAGGCGGACGCGGCGGTCCTCTCGCTGGTGCTGCACCACCTGCCGGAGCCGCGGGCGGCGCTCGTGCAGGCGGCGCGGATCCTCCGCCCGGGCGGGCGGCTGCTGGTGCTGGACATGCTGCCGCACGACCGCGAGGAGTACCGGCAGCGGATGGGCCACGCCTGGCTCGGCTTCGCGCCGGCGGAGGTGACGGCGTGGCTCGAGGGCGCCGGGTTCGAGGGGGTGCGCGTGGTGCCGCTCCCCGCCGAGCCCGAGGTGAAGGGCCCCGCGCTCTTCGCGGCGGCGGGGCGCACGCGCGCGGCCGGCGGCCGCGGCGGGCGGGACACGAGGGACAACGAGCGCGCGCCCGCCGGGGCGCGCAGGGCATGAACCGGAAGGAGCAGACCGTGACGTCCACCGCGACGCTGGTGCACCCGTTCGAGGCGACCGCCCAGGCGGGCCGCCCCCCCTACAAGGTGAAGGACATCTCGCTCGCCGAGTGGGGCCGCAACGAGATCCGCCTGGCGGAGTACGAGATGCCGGGCCTGATGGCGCTGCGCGAGGAGTACCGCGGCCGCAAGCCGCTCGCGGGCGCCAAGATCATGGGCTCGCTGCACATGACCATCCAGACCGCGGTGCTCATCGAGACGCTCGTCGAGCTCGGCGCCGACGTCCGCTGGGTGAGCTGCAACATCTTCTCGACCCAGGACCACGCCGCCGCCGCGGTCGCCGTGGGCCGGGACGGGACGCCGGACGCGCCCCGCGGGGTGCCGGTGTTCGCGTGGAAGGGCGAGACGCTCGAGGAGTACTGGTGGTGCACCGAGCAGGCGCTCATGTGGCCGGACGGCTCGGGCCCGAACCTCATCCTGGACGACGGCGGCGACGCGACGCTCCTCGTGCACAAGGGCGCGGAGTTCGAGCGCGCCGGGAAGGTGCCGGCGTTCGACCCCAAGGCCGACCCGGAGGAGTGGGGCGTCATCCTCGACCTGCTCCGCGCGGAGCAGCAGAAGCACCCCGGCCGCTGGACGAAGGTGATCGCGGGGATCCGCGGCGTCTCGGAGGAGACGACCACCGGCGTCCACCGGCTCTACGAGATGATGCAGGCGGGCACGCTCGCCTTCCCGGCGATCAACGTCAACGACTCGGTCACGAAGTCGAAGTTCGACAACCTCTACGGCTGCCGGCACTCGCTCACCGACGGCATCCTGCGCGCGAGCGACGTGATGCTCGCCGGCAAGGTGGCGGTGGTCTGCGGCTACGGCGACGTGGGCAAGGGCTGCGCGCAGGCGCTCCGCGGGCAGGGCGCGCGCGTGGTGATCACCGAGATCGACCCGATCTGCGCGCTGCAGGCGGCGATGGAGGGCTACCAGGTCGTGACGCTCGAGGACGTCGTCGAGACCGCCGACATCTTCGTGACCGCGACGGGGAACCGGAACATCGTCACCGTCGAGCACATGAAGCGGATGAAGGACAAGGCGATCGTGGGCAACATCGGCCACTTCGACAACGAGATCGACATGGCCGGCCTCAAGCGCGAGCCGGGGGTGCGGCGCGTGAACATCAAGCCGCAGTTCGACGAGTTCGTCTTCCCCTCCGGGAAGAGCGTGCTCATCCTCGCCGAGGGGCGGCTCCTCAACCTGGGCTGCGCCACGGGCCACCCGAGCTTCGTGATGTCGGCGAGCTTCACCAACCAGGTGATGGCGCAGATCGAGCTGCACCAGCACGCCGACCGCTACGAGAAGAAGGTGTACACGCTGCCGAAGAAGCTGGACGAGAAGGTGGCGCGGCTCCACCTCGCCAAGCTGGGCGTGAAGCTGACGCAACTCTCCGCCGACCAGGCGGCCTACATCGGCGTGCCGGTGGAGGGGCCGTACAAGCCGGAGCACTACCGCTACTAGCCTCCCGCCCGGCCGGTGCGCAGACGGGCGGCATCCCTCGCGGGGTGCCGCCCGTTCGCGTCGGTGGGGGGCCCGGTGCGGGTTCGCCCGCGGTGCGGGCGGCAGGCCTATCTTCCCCGCATGACCGCATCCCCCGCCCTGCTGATCGCCGGCGAGCTCCGCGCCGGCGGGCGTCACGCCGAGGTCCGGAGCCCGTGGGACGGCCGGGTGGCGGGCCTCGCCCCGCTCGCGACCCGCGCGGAGGTGCTCGAGGCGATCGCCGCCGCGGAGGCCGCCGCGCCCGCCTGCGCGGCCCTGCCGAGCCATGCGCGGGCGGCGGTGCTCCAGCGGATCCGGGCCGGGCTCCTCGCCCGGCACGAGGCGCTCGCCACGCTGCTCGCGCGCGAGGCGGGGAAGCCGGTCGCGGCGGCGCGGCTCGAGCTCGACCGTGCGGCGTTCGCGCTCGAGGTGGCGGCGGAGGAGGCGAAGCGCCTCACCGGCGAGGTGCTCCCGCTCGACCTCCTGCCCGCGGGCGACGGGCGCTGGGCCGTCTCGCGGCGCTTCCCGCTCGCGCCCGTCTCGGCGATCGTGCCGTTCAACTTCCCGGTGCTCCTCGCCGTCCACAAGCTCGCGCCGGCGATCGCCTGCGGCGCGTCGATCGTCCTCAAGCCGCCGCCGCAGGACCCGCTCGCGCTCCTCGCGCTGGGCGAGGTGCTGGCCGAGGCGGGCTACCCCGCGGGCGGGCTGAACCTCGTCCCCTGCGACGTCGCGGACGCCGCCCCGCTCGTCGAGGACCCGCGCCCGCGGCTCCTCACCTTCACCGGCTCGGCGGCGGTGGGCTGGGCGCTCCGCCAGCGCGCGGGCACCAAGCGCGTGGCGCTCGAGCTGGGCGGGAACGCGGCGGTGATCGTCGAGCCCGACGCCGACCTCGACCGCGCGGCGGCGCGCTGCGTCGCGGGGGGCTTCACGTACGCGGGCCAGAGCTGCATCTCGGTGCAGCGCATCCTCGTGCACGAGGACGTGGCCGAGGGGTTCACGGAGCGGCTGGTGGCGGGGGTGCGCGCCCTCCGCACCGGCGACCCGCTCGACCCCGCCACCGACGTGGGGCCGATGATCGACGAGCGGAGCGCGCGGCGCGCGGAGGCCTGGGTGGGCGAGGCGGTCTCGGCGGGTGCGGCGCTCGCCGCGGGCGGGACGCGCCGGGGGACGCTCCTCGCGCCGACGGTGCTCACCGGCACGCGGCCGGGGATGGCGGTCGAGGACGAGGAGGTCTTCGCGCCGGTGGTGGCCGTGCGCCGCTACGCGCGGCTCGCCGAGGCGATCGCGTCGGTGAACCGGTCGCGCTACGGGCTGCAGGCGGGGCTCTTCACCCGCGACCTGCCGCGCGCCCTGGCGGCGTTCGAGCGGCTCGACGTGGGCGCGGTGGTGGTGGACGACATCCCCACCTTCCGCGTGGACCACATGCCCTACGGGGGCGCCAAGGACTCCGGGCTCGGCCGCGAGGGGATCCGCTCGGCGATGCGGGAGATGACCGAGGAGCGGCTGCTCATCCTGCCCAGGCCGGCGCTGTAGCGGCGCGCCGCCGCTACACCGTCCGGCTGAACACCGGCCGCGGCTCGGCGAGCTGGGCCGGCAGGTAGGCGTCGAGCGGCATCGCGACGTTCCGCAGGAAGAACCGCCCGAGCGGCGTCACCGCCCACCGGTCCGCCTCGATCTCCACCAGCCCGTCGGCCGCCAGCTCGAGCATGCGCCGGCGCACGAGCTCCGCGGGCTCGGGCACGAGGTCGTACGGGAGCTCCAGGTTGCACATGAGGTGCAGGATCGCCCGGCGCCGCCGCCGGTCGTCCTCGCTCAGCACGTGCCCCTTCTCGACCGGCAGCGTCCCCTCGTCGAGCAGCCGCTGGTACTCGCCGGTGCGCGGCACGTTTTGCACGAACGCCCCCGCCACGTCGCTGATGGCGCTCATCCCGAAGGCCAGCAGGTGCGGGGCCGGGCGCGTCGTGTAGCCCATGAAGTCGCGGTGGAGCCGCCGGTCCCTCGCGGCGCGCGCGAGCTCGTCGTCCGGCCGCGCGAAGTGGTCCATCCCCACCCACTCGTAGCCGGCGCCGGTGAAGCGGTCCACCGCCAGGCGGAAGAGCTCGAACTTGACCGCGGCGGCCGGGAGGTCCGCCTCGGGGATGAGCCGCTGGTTGTGCCGCACCTGCGGCACGTGGGCGTAGCTGTAGCACGCGACGCGGTCGGGGCCGAGCGCGATGGCGCGCTCGAGGGTGCCCGAGAACGTCGCGACCGTCTGCCGCGGCAGCCCGTACACCAGGTCGAAGTTGATCCCCTCGAACTCCGCCTCCCGCGCGAGCGCCACGGCGTCCCGCACCAGCGCCTCGGGCTGGAGCCGGCCGATCGCCTCCTGCACCGCCGGGTCGAAGTCCTGGACGCCGAAGCTGATGCGCCGGAAGCCGAGGCCGCGGAGCGCCTGAAGCTGGCCCGCGGAGACGTGGCGCGGGTCCGCCTCCACCGACTGCTCGCTCCACGTGGCGAGGTCGAACCGCCGCTCGATCACGTCGTAGAGCCGGCAGAGCTGCGGGACGGTGAGGAGGTTGGGCGTCCCGCCGCCGAGGTGGAGCTGGAGGACGCGGCGTCGCGGGCCGATGAGCGACGTCACCATCTCGAACTCGCGCTCGAGCCGGTCGAGGTACTCGTCCACCACCGCCGCCCGGGAGGTCACCGAGACGTTGCAGCCGCAGTAGTGGCACCGGTAGCTGCAGAACGGGAGGTGGACGTACACCGAGACGGGATCCTCCTCCCGCTCGGCGAGCCGCGCGAGCGCCGCGCGGTACTCCGCCGCCCCGAACGGCGCCTTCCACGCCGGCACGGTCGGGTAGCTCGTGTAGCGGGGGCCGGGCACGTCGTAGCGCCGGACGCGCTCCGCGGGAATCGCGACGGTGGTCATGGCTCCGCTCCCCTGGCCTGCGCGGCGGGACCGGCCTCGAGCCAGCAGCCGGCGCCCCCGCAGGCATGGCAGCCGGCCTCCACCACCGTGATCGCGGGATCGACGAGCCGGTGGAAGAGGTGCTCGAAGGTGCCGGCGTAGAAGCCGCAGATCGGCCGCGCGGCGACCACGCCGCGGCAGGCCGGACAGTCGTCGATGGTGAGCGCGACCCGGCCGCCGCCCAGCACCGCGTAGTGGAAGTGGCCGCTCCCGGAGAAGGTCCAGGCGTGGCTCCCGATGGCGCCGAGGAGGAGGCGGAGCGCCATGTCCGTCGGCAGGCGGCGCAAGAGCCACTGGAACCCGGCCGGGATCCGGTGCTGGAGGAGGTAGTCCCCCGTGAGCTCCCCGGCGCGGCGGAGGACGCGATCCGCCTCGGCCGGGCCGAGGGCCGCCGCGAGCGTGGTGACGAGCCGGTTGAACCGCGCCTCGGCCACCATCTCCTGGGGCGGGTGCGCGAGCACCTCCGCCTCGCCGGCCCCCACGAGGAGCGGCAGTGCGGCGGCCTCGCCGTGCAGGGCCACGAGGGCGCGCGCCGTCTGGATCAGCGCGTTCGGACCGATGTTGCGCTCGTGCCGCGCCGGATCGGCGGCGACACGCGAAGCGGAAGCGACCACGCGAGGGCATCCCTGATGACGGATGCCTCACGTTACTTGACGGTTTCTGAGGGGACCCTGAAGGGCGCCGCTGGAATTCTTCATGAAACGGCCCCCGCCCAAGGTCGGGCGGGGGCCGCGCGGAGCGGCTGAGGGGCCGGCGGCCCCGGCGCGGGGCCCGTCAGCCCGCGACCGGCGCGCCCTCCTCCGCCGCGGCCTCGCTGCGCCGGCGGTGGCGCGCGTAGGCCTTGATGCCCAGGCCGATGAAGGCGACCAGCCCGACGAGCGTCGCGGCCAGCGCCCCCCAGGCGTCGCTGCTCTTGAGCACGACGAGCAGCGTCACGAGCACGAGGATGATCGTCGGCACCTCGTTGAGGATGCGGTACGCCTCGCCGCTCCGCGTCGGGCGCCCGGCGGCGAAGTCCTTCATCACGCGCTCGCACCAGAAATGGAAGGCGATGAGCAGCGCGACCAGGACGTACTTGGCGAGCATCCACGGGGCCGTGAGGAAGCCGCGGCCGCCCGGCAGGAAGAGCATGACGGCGGCGGTGCCGGCGGTGATCCACATCGCGGGGTTCATGATGATGTAGAAGAGCCGCGACTCCATCAGCTCGTACTGCTTCGCGAGGATGGACCGCTTCGGCTCCGGCATCGCCAGCGCCTCGGCGTGGTAGACGAAGAAGCGGACGTGGTAGAAGAGGCCGGCGAACCAGCTCACCACGCCGATGATGTGGAACGCCTTGATCCACAGGTAGAGCATCGGGACGGCTCCGGAGGGGTCGGGGCGGCGCGCCGGGCGGCGGCCACCGCTCAACGTACCTGACGGGTCGGGGGGCGCAAGTCGGGGATGCCCCGGAGCCCGCCCCCTCGCCGGGGGCGCCGGGCGCGGATTAGACTCCCGGCATGCCGATCATATCGCCGCGTCATGCCCGCCGCGCCGTGCGCGCGGCGCTCGTCCTCGTGTCGCTCGCGTCCGGCGCCGCCGGCGCGCTCCCCGCCCAGGCCCCCGCCGCGCGTCCCCGGCGCGACGCCGCCCTCGAGGCGGCGCTCGCCCGGCTCGCCGGCGAGGTGCGCGGGCGCGTCGGGATCTACGTGCGCCACCTGCGCAGCGGCCGCGAGGTCGCGATCAATGCCGACGAGGTCTTCCCCACCGCGAGCATGATCAAGGTGCCGATCCTGCTCACCCTCCTCGACCAGGTGCAGGCCGGGCGGTTCGCCTGGCGGGACACGCTCACCTACCGCGACTCGCTCGCCTACCCGGGGGAGCACGACATCCTGGCGAGCTTCCGCGACGGCGCCACGGTCCCGCTCAACCAGGTGGCGATGCTCACCATCACGACGAGCGACAACACCGCGGCGCTCTGGCTGCAGGCCCTCGTGGGCGGCGGCACCGCGGTGAACGAGTGGCTCCAGGCCCACGGCTTCGACTCGACCCGGGTGAACTCGCGCACGCCGGGGCGCGAGGCGGCGCGGACCCAGTACGGCTGGGGCCAGACGACGCCGCGCGAGATGGCGGAGCTCCTCGTCCGGGTGCGCGAGCGCCGCGCCGTGAGCCCGGCGGCGGACGAGGAGTTCTACCGGATGCTCACCCACATCTACTGGACCGGCGAGGCGCTCTCGGCGATCCCGCCCTGGGTCGAGGCGGCGTCCAAGCAGGGTGCGGTGGACCGGTCGCGGAGCGAGGTGGTGCTCGTGAACGCGCCGTCGGGGGACTACGTCTTCTGCGTGATCACGAAGCTCCAGGAGGACCAGGGCTACGAGGACGGCAACGAGGGCTACGTGCTGCTCCGGAAGGTCTCGGCGCTGCTCTGGCGGACCTTCGAGCCGAAACACCCCTACCAGCCGCCGGCCGAGGCGACGCGCTTCAAGCCCTGACGCCGGCCGGGGCGCGGCGCCCGCCGCGCCCCCTCACTCGGCGAGCGCGACGCGCGCGGTCGCCGACTCCCGCACCATCCCGATGAACGCCTGCGCCACCTGCGGGTCGAACTCGGTCCCCGCGCGCCCGGCGATGTACTCGAGCGCCCGCTCCGGCTCCCAGGCGGCGCGGTAGGGCCGGTTGGTGCAGAGCGCGTCGTAGACGTCGCAGACGTGCACGATGCGGCTCGCGTAGTGGCAATCGCGGCGCCACCGGAAGGCGGGGTAGCCGGTCCCGTCGATGCAGACGTGGTGCTCGTATGCCACGACCGCGGCGAGGCCGAGGCCCCGCTCCCCGGCGAGCACCATCGCGGCGCCGTCCACCGGGTGGCGGTTCATCACCTGCCGTTCCTCGTCGGAGAGCTTGCCCGGCTTGGTGAGGATCTCCTTCGGGATCCGCACCTTGCCGATGTCGTGCAGCAGCCCCGCGACGCCGAACCCCCGCACCTCCTCGCGGCCGAGGCCCAGGCGCTCGGTGAGCCCCATGGCGAGCACCGCGACGTTGCAGGCGTGCGTCGTGGTGTACTGGTCGAAGCGCTTGAGCTCGAGGAGGGGGAGGAGCATCCGGCGCTCCGCCTGCATGGCGAGCGCGAGGGAGCGCACCACCGCCTCCACCTCGAGCATCGGCATCGCGTCGCGCTCGGCGACCTCGCCGTGGATCCACGCGACGGCGGCGGCCTCCTCCGCGAGCGTGAGCCCGGCGCCCGGTGCCGGCGCGGCCACCGCCTCCTCGACGAGCCGCGCGGCCCGCGTGGCGGCGCCGCGCACCGCGAGCGGCCCCCAGCGGATCGGCCCGGCGACGAGCTGCCGCGCCTCGCTCGAGGGCTCGCCCCGCCCCGTCACGCGGCGCCACGCCTCGTCCACGAACCCGTCCCACGCCTCGCGGGTGACGCCCGGCGCGATCTCGATCCGCTCGAGCCCCGCCGCGGCGAGGCGCGGCCCCCAGTCCCACTGCCCCAGTTCCTGCAACACCCGCTCGCCCAGCACCGTCTCGGCACCGAGGAAGCTCAGCTCCACCGCGCCCTGCTCCTCGAGCAGCCGCTGCAGCCGCTCGAAGCCGGTCTCGAGGGCGCGCAGGCGCGCCGGGTGCCCCTCGCCATACAGGTTCATCGTAGCGAGGCACTGGCCGAAGGCGAGGAGGAACGGCGCCGCCTGGCTCACGCGGCCCCCTGGCCGCGCGCGGCGGCCATCAGGTCCGGGTCGCCGGACTTCGCGGCGAGCTGGAGGGCCGCCTGCGCCGGCCGCTGGTCCGCGAAGGCGCGCGCGAGCGCCACCAGGGCCGCGAGCAGTTCCGGCGTCTTGGCGTGGAGCCGGGGGCCGCGCAGCAGCGTCCGCGGGCTCACCACGCGCGCGAGGAGCCAGTCACGGGTGGCCGGGGTGGGCACCTGCTCGAGCAGCAGGATGCCGCGCGCGCGGAGGTCGAGCGGCGTCTTCTCGGAGTTGAGCAGCAGCATGAGCCGCGTGAGCGAGGCGCGCGGGAGGCCCTGCTGGGCGGCCATGTCGATCCCGAAGCGCACCAGGCGGGGGTCGGCGTCGGCCAGCGCGAGGTGGATCGCCTCCTCACGCTCCTTCGGGACGCGGAGCATCGCATTGAGCGCCTGGAAGCGGACGGTGACCTCCGGGTGCTCGACCCACGGCCGTGCGCTGAAGCCGGCGGGCAGCGTCCGCAGCCGCGCCAGCAGGGCGAGCAGGTTCCGCTGCACGTACCACGGGACCTCGGGGAGCCGCGCCACGAGCCTGGGCCCGACGGCGGACCCCAGGGCGGCGAGGCGATCGAGCACGAGCCGCCGCGTCGGCTGCGACTCCGAGATGGCGAGGGCGTCGAGGAGCGGCTCGGCGTGCTCCGGCCCGACCTGCTGCAGGAGCCGCGCGCAGGCGTCCTGGTCCACCGGCTCCTCGAGGAGGACGCCGCGCAGCACGTCCGGCGAGCGCAGGTGGTCGAGCACCGCCGCCGCCGCGGGCGACCCCTCCGGGGCCTCGGCCACGAGGTCGAGCACCGCGCCGAGCTCGCGCGCGGCGAGCATCAGCTCCACGCCCTCGGCGAGCTGGGGGCCGGCCGCCCCGGTCTCGAGCGCGATGTAGAGCAGGCGGCGTCCCTCGCTCGCGCCGATGGGGGCGCCGGCGCCGGCGGCGCGGTCCAGCTGCGCGAGGTGGTCGAGGAGCGCCGCGTGCACCCCGGGGTTGGGATCGTCGAGCGTCCAGCGCTCGAGCAGCTCGTGCGCGGTGTCGCGCAGGGCGGCGTCGCCCTCGGGGGCGAGGCCGAGGCCCGTCGCCTGGTGCGCGAGCTTCCGCAGCATGCGGAGGAGGTAGTGGGAGATGGACTGCTCGCGCGCCCCGGCGGCCGCCTGCAGCAGCTCGACCACGCCGTCCGCGGGGAGCACGTCCACCGCGTCGGTGAGGAGGGGCCGCGCGCCCGGCTCCGCCGTGGCGCCGAACAGCCAGGCGAGCGTGGCGGGCGCGAGGTTCGCCACCAGCTCGCGGAGGCGGCGCTCGAGGCGCGCCCGCTCCTCGCCTTCCGCCGCCCGCGCCTCCCGCCCGAGGCGGAGGAGCAGCTCGCCCATCGCCCGCGCGGAGCCCCCGCCGCGCCGCGCGTTGAGGGCGCGCGCGAGGGCGAGCGGGTCGATCTCGCCGCCGTCCGCCGGGAGGTCGCCGCCGAGTGCCGCCGACGCGAGCTCCCGCCAGAGCCGGTTCGCGCCCGAGGCCGGGGCGGCGGCGAGCG
This sequence comes from Gemmatimonadales bacterium, assembly GCA_037916975.1. Classification (GTDB taxonomy): domain Bacteria; phylum Gemmatimonadota; class Gemmatimonadetes; order Gemmatimonadales; family GWC2-71-9; genus JAGGAG01. The sequence goes on along the minus strand of JBAIWX010000048.1, from coordinate 765 downwards.
CATCACCCGCGAGCGCGAGCCGATCGAAGGCGTGCGGGCGCACCTCGACGTGCGGCCACGACGGCGGCGCACCGCCCTCGCCGCGCAGCCGGGCCCGCACCTGCGCCGGCTCGCCGCTCAGCAGCGTGAACGCTTCCGTGAGCTCCTCCGCCTCGACGCCCCGGCGGAAGACGAGCCGCCCGACCTCGCGGCGATGGAGCCGCTGCGCGAGCTCGCGGAGCACCGGGTGCCCCTCGTCGGTGGCGCCGTCGCCCACGACGAGCGTCGTGCGGGCGACGCCCACGGCGAGCTCGCCGTGCTCGTCGAGGAGCGCGGCGAGCCCGTCGCGCGCCGAGTCGGTGGCGCCGCGAAGCGTCGGGTGGCCCGGCGGATAGGTGGCGTGCTTGTGGAGGGCGACGGAGAGCCGGACGAGCCAGCCGACGACGGCGTCCGGGAGCGGTGCGGGTTCGACCTCGAGGGCGGCCTCGGGCATGCGAGCAAGCTACCCGGGGCCGGACGGGAACGCGACGGCCCGCCGCCCCCGGGGAGGAGGCGACGGGCCGATCGACGCCGAGGTCAGTGCGCCGGTGCCGCGTGCGTCGGCAGGTGCGGGCGGAGCGGCGGCTCGGGGCGCGGCAGCGGCCGCGCGGGACGATCGGTCGGGAACATGAGCCGGGCGCCGACGGCCATCAGCACGACGCAGCCGACCATGGCATAGGTGAGGAACGCGGCCCAGAAGGGACTCTCGGACATGACACCCTCCCGCGGGGACGGCAGTGGAGCGGT
>JBAIWX010000047.1:0-6451 GCA_037916975.1 Gemmatimonadales bacterium | reverse complement strand
CCTACGACGACGTGGCGCCGTGGTACGACGAGGTGGACCGGCTGATCGGCGTCTTCGGGAGCCGCGAGGGGCTCCGGAACCATCCCGACGGGATCTTCCTCCCGGCGCCGAAGCCACGCTGCTGGGAACTCCTCGTCAAGCGGGCCGCCGACCGCCTCCGCATCCCCTGCATCCCCTCGCGCCTTTCGATCCTCACGCAGTCCATCAACGGCCGTGCCCCCTGCCACTACTGCGGGCAGTGCAACCGCGGCTGCGCGGTCAACGCCAACTTCTCGAGCACGAACGTCCTCGTGCTCCCGGCACTCGCCACGGGGAGGCTCGAGCTCCGCACCGGTGCGATGGTGCGCGAGGTGACGCTCGACCGCCGAGGCCGCGCCGACGGCGTCATCTACATCGACAAGGCGACGCGAACCGAGCAGCGGGTCAAGGCGAAGGTGGTGGTGCTCGCCGCGAGCGCCTGCGAGACGGCGCGCATCCTCCTCAACTCGCGCCCCGCCGGCCACCCGCACGGGCTCGCGAACGGCAGCGGTACGGTGGGGAAGTACCTCACCGACACGACCGGCACCGACGTCGGCGGGTTCATCCCGGCGCTCGTGGACCAGCCGCGCCACAACTGCGACGGCGTGGGCGGCGCGCACCTCTACATGCCGTGGTGGCTCGACAACGCGAGGCTCGACTTCCCGCGCGGGTACCACGTCGAGCTGTGGGGCGGGCTCTACCCGCCGTCGTACGGGTTCATGGGCGGCATCCACCGCTACGCGCCCGGCGGCGGCTACGGCGCCGCGCTCAAGGACGACTACCGCCGCCTCTGGGGCGCGACGATCGGCTTCTCGGGGCGCGGCGAGATGGTCCCGAACGCGGACAGCTACTGCGAGCTCGACCCCGAGGTCGTGGACCAGTGGGGGATCCCGGTGCTCCGCTTCCACTGGAAGTGGAGCGACCACGAGTACAACCAGGTCCGCCACATGCAGCAGACCTTTCGCGAGCTCATCACGGCGATGGGCGGGGAGGTCTTCGACCCGATGCCGACCCGCGAGCAGGGCTACGGCATCGCCACGGGTGGGCAGATCATCCACGAGCTCGGCTGCACCCGCATGGGGAGCGACCCGGCGAGCTCGGTGGTGAACCCGATGTGCCAGGCGTGGGAGGTGAAGAACCTCTTCATCACCGACGGGGGGCCCTTCGTGTCGCAGGCGGACAAGAACCCCACGTGGACGATCCTCGCCCTCGCCATGCGGACGAGCGACTACATCGTGCGGCAGCGGAAGGCGGGGGCGCTGTGAGCGCGCACGAACCCGCGCCCCGCGGTGACGACGAACCGGCCGCCGGCCACCACCCGACCCGCCGCGAGCTGCTCGGCGCCCTCGCCGCGGTGCCGTTCGGCGCCGCACTCGGCCTCGCCCCGGAGCAGGTGCGCCGGGCGGCGCTCGCGGTGCAGGCGGCGCGCACGGAGGCCGCGGGCCCGGCCGCGCCGAAGGTGTTCAGCGCGCACGAGTGGGAGACGGTGAAGGTGCTCGTGGACCTGATCATCCCGCGCGACGGGCGCTCGGGGAGCGCCACCGACGCCGGCGTCCCCGAGTTCATGGACTTCATCCTCGCCGAGAACGCGGAGATGGTCACCCCGGTCCGCGGGGGACTCGCTTGGCTCGACGGCGAGTGCCGCCGGCGCCACGAGCGCGACTTTGCCACCGCGTCGGACGCCCAGCGCCGCGGGATCCTCGACGATATCGCCTGGCCGGCGCGCGCGAAGCCCGGGCTCGAGCAGGGGGTCGCCTTCTTCACGCGGATGCGCGACTTCACCGCGTCGGGGTTCTGGTCGAGCCGGATGGGCTGGGAGGACCTGGGCTACCAGGGGAACACCCCGCTCGCGGAGTGGCCGGGGTGCCCGCCGGCGGCGACGGAGCGCCTCGGCGTCAAGTACCCGTGACGACGGTCGGTAATCGTCCCGACTGGCGCGGACCCCGCCGCCGGGGCTAACCTCTCTCCACGCCGCGTGTTGCCGCGATGACACGCCGCCCGGACACCAGCGCATCAGGACGCCATGGCCACGAGCCCGGACACCACCGTCGAGCCCACGAAGACCGGTACGCCCCACGGGGTGGACTGGAACGCCCTCCTCGCCCGCTACCGCGGCCCCGTCACCTGGAAGAGCGTCTTCCAGCTGGTGACGACGGGCGCGCTCTTCGTGGCCGGGTGGATGCTGATGCACTGGAGCCTGCAGGTCGGCTACTGGCTGACGCTGCTGCTCGCACTGCCGACGGCGCTCTGCCTCGTCCGCCTCTTCATGCTGCAGCACGACTGCGGGCACGGCGCCTTCTTCCGCTCGCAGAAGCTCGCCGACCTCGTCGGCACCGCGATCGGGGTGCTGACGCTCGTTCCCTACGGCTACTGGCGGAAGACGCACGCGATCCACCACGCCACCTCCGGCAACCTGGACGTGCGCGGCTTCGGTGACATCGACACGCTGACGGCGAAGGAGTACCTCTCCCTCCCGCGCCACAAGCGGCTCCTGTACCGGCTCTACCGCCACCCGGTCACGATGCTGGTGGTGGGCCCCTTCTACCAGTTCGTGCTCAAGCACCGCCTCCCGCTCGACATCCCGAAGGACTGGAAGCGCGAGTGGCGGAGCGTGCACGTGACGAACCTGCTCCTCGCCGGGCTCATCACGGTGATGTGCCTCGTCGTGGGCGTCGGGCACTTCGTGGCGGTGCAGCTCCCCGTGACGCTCCTCTCCGGCTCGATCGGCGTCTACCTCTTCTACGTGCAGCACCAGTACGAGGACACCTACTGGCGCTACCGGGAGCAGTGGAACTACTTCCACTCCGCCCTCGAGGGCGCCTCGTACCTCGAGATGCCGCGGGTGCTGCAGTGGTTCACGGCCAACATCGGCCTGCACCACATCCACCACCTCTCGGCGCGGATCCCGAACTACCACCTCGAACGGGCGTACCGCGAGAACCCCGAGCTCCACAAGGTGACGCGGCTCCGGCTCCTCGAGAGCGTGAAGACGCTCCGCCTCACCCTCTGGGACGAGGACGACCGGCGCCTGATCGGCTTCCGCGAGCTCAGGGACATCCGCCGCCGCTACGCCGCGGCGCGGAGCCGCATCGAACCCACGCGCCCCGAGGCCCTGCCGCCCACCTGGCGCTGATCTCCCCCACGGGGCGGCCGCCCGGCCGCCCCTCCGCCGGAGGAACCCCCATGCCTCCCTCCCGCCGCCTCGGCATCGGCTTCGTCGGCAGCGGCTTCAACGCGAAGTTCCACCTCTCCGCCTTCCGCGCCGTGCGCGACGCCGACGTCCTCGGCGTCTGGAGCCCCCGCAAGGCGAGCCGCGAGGAGACCGCCGCCCTCGCCACCTCCCTCGGCGTCGGCGACTGTCGTCCCTACCACAGCATCGCCGAGATGGTGGCGGATCCCGCCATCGACGCGATCTGGCTCTGCGGCCCCAACTACGCGCGCCTCGAGAACGTCGAGGAGATCTGCGACACGGTGCTGCGCGGGAAGGGGAAGCTCGTGGGCATCGCCTGCGAGAAGCCGCTCGCCCGCACGGTGAAGGAGGCGCGCCAGGTGCGCGACCTCGTCGTCAAGGCGCGGCTCCTCCACGGCTACCTCGAGAACCAGCTCTTCGCCCCGCACGTGGCGCGCGGCCGCGAGCTCGTCTGGGCCCGCGGTGCGCGGCACGCCGGCCGCCCCTACCTCGCCCGCGCCGCGGAGGAGCACAGCGGCCCCCACATGCCGTGGTTCTGGCAGGGACGGCTGCAGGGCGGCGGGGTGCTCAACGACATGATGTGCCACTCGGTGGAGGTGGTGCGCTTCCTCCTCACCGCCCCCGGCGAGCCCCGCTCGGCGCTCACCCCCGTGTCGGTGAACGGGCGGATCGCGAGCCTCAAGTGGAGCCGGCCGGAGTACGCGAAGCGCCTCGCGAAGGCGATGGGCAAGGAGGTGGACTACCTCAAGGCCCCCGCCGAGGACTTCGCCAGCGTCACCATCGAGTACGAGACCCCCGACGGCCGCACCGTGATCGGCGAGGCGACGACGAGCTGGAGCTTCGTGGGCGCCGGGCTCCGGCTCTCCGCCGAGCTCCTCGGCCCCGAGTACTCGATGAGCTGGAACACCCTCGACTCCCCGCTCAAGGTGTTCCTCTCGCGGCAGGTCGCGGGGGCGGCGGGGGAGGACCTCGTCGAGAAGCAGAACGCGGAGACGGGGCTCATGCCGGTCGTGCCGGACGAGCCCGCGGCCTACGGCTACGAGGGGGAGGACCGGCACGTGGTGCAGGCCTTCCTCCGCGGCCAGGCGCCGATGCTCACCTTCGACGACGGCGTCGAGGTGATGCGCATCCTGATGGCGGCCTACATGAGCGCGGAGCAGGGGAAGACGCTCCGCTTCCCGCCGAAGGGCGTGGAGAAGTTCGTGCCGATGGTCGCGAAGGGGACCTGGAAGCCGTGAGCAGCCGCCACCTCGCGGCGGAGTGGCGGAGCCGGGCCGTCTCGCCGGACGAGGCGGTGCGGCACCTCCGGAGCGGGATGCGGCTCTTCGTGCACGGGGCGGCGGCGACGCCGACGCCACTCCTCGAGGCGATGGTGCAGGCGCCCGGGCTCGAGGGGGTGCGCGTCTACCACATGCACACGGAGGGGCCGGCGCCGTGGGCGGCGCCGGAGCAGGCGGGGCGCTTCCGGTCCATCTCCCTCTTCACGGGGCCGGCGCTCCGGACCCCGGTGGAGGAGGGGCGCGCCGACTTCGTCCCCGTCTTCCTCTCCGACATCCCGAAGCTCTTCACCTCCCGCCAGGTCCCCCTCGACGCCGCGATCGTCCAGCTCTCCCCGCCCGACCACCACGGCCTCTGCACCCTCGGCACGTCGGTGGACACGGCGAAGGCGGCGGCGGACAGCGCGCCGGTCCTCATCGCCGAGATCAACGAGCGGATGCCGCGGACGCACGGGAACGTCGTCGTCCCGCTCGAGCGCGTCACGGCGTGGATCCGCACCGACCGCCCGCTCCACGAGGCGCGGCCGCACCCGGAGACGGAGATCGAGGCGCGCATCGGCGAGCTGGTGGCGGGACTCGTGGAGGACGGCGCCACCCTGCAGATGGGGATCGGCGGGATCCCCGACGCCGTGCTCGCGCGCCTCACGGGCAAGCACGACCTGGGCGTCCACACCGAGATGTTCACCGACCGCCTCGTGGACCTGGTCGAGGCGGGGGCGGTGACGAACCGCCTCAAGGTCGTCTCGCCGGGGCGGATCATCACGAGCTTCGTGATGGGGACGCGGCGGACCTTCGACTTCGTGGACGACAACCCGCTCGTCGAGTTCCATCCGTGCGACCGCACCAACGACACCGCGATCATCGGGAAGAACCCGAAGGTGGTCGCGATCAACTCGGCGCTGCAGGTGGACCTCACGGGGCAGGTCTGCGCCGACTCGATCGGGCACCGGATCTACTCGGGGATCGGCGGGCAGATGGACTTCATGCGCGGCGCGGCGCGGTCCGAGGGGGGGAAGCCGGTCATCGCGCTGCCGAGCACCGCGGCGGGGGGGACGATCTCTCGGATCGTGCCGGAGCTGAGCCCGGGCGCGGGCGTGGTCACGACGCGCGGGCACGTGCACTGGCTCGTGACGGAGTACGGGGCGGTGAACCTGCACGGGAAGACGCTGCGCGAGCGCGGCGAGGCGCTCGTGAGCATCGCGCATCCCGACTTCCGGGGGGAGCTGCGCCGGTCGCTGCAGGCGATCCGGCACTTCACGGTGCCGTGAGCGGCGCTACCGCCCCAGCGCCCGGAGCACCCCCTCGAGCCGCGCCACGCGGAGGTGGATCGCCGTCACGTCCGTCTCCTCGACCAACTGCCGCACCGTCCCCGCCTCCACCTTCCCCGCCGCGATCACCTGCAGCCGCCCCGCCGCCTGTGTCACCAGGTCACGCAGCTCGTGCCGCCCCTCGAACGCCGTCGCCACCCCGCCCGAGGTGAGCACCCCGTCGAATCCGAGCGCCACCACCGCCTCGAGCGCCGGCCCCGGGTACTTCGCCCGGTCGAAGGCGCGGTGGAAGGTCATCGGCATCGGCCGCGCTCCGACGACGAGCGGCGCGAGCCGCACCGCGTCCACGTCGCCCGCCGGCGTGAGCGCCCCGGTCACGATACCGGCGACGCCGAGGCGGAGCATCGCGCGGACGCTCGTGCGGAGCACCTTGAAGTCCTCCTCGCCGTAGGCGAAGCCCCCCGCCTGCGGGCGGACGAGCACCCGCACCGGCACCTTCACTGCGGCGAGCACCGCGTTCACGAGCTCGGGCGGCGGCGTGAGCCCGTCCTCCGCGAGGTTGACGCAGAGTTCGATCCGGTCCGCGCCGAGCCGCCCGGCGAGTTCCGCCTCGGCGACCGACTCGACGCACGCCTCGACGAGCACGTCCAGCCGCCGCATCCGCTACGCCTTCCGGCGCGCGCCGGCGAGGACGAGCC
>JBAIWX010000046.1:0-6955 GCA_037916975.1 Gemmatimonadales bacterium | reverse complement strand
GACGAGCTCCGCGCCCTGCCCTTCGCATGACGCACTTCCCGATCGACGAGACGCACCGCGCCGACCTGGAGAGCTGGGTCGAGTCGGCGCACGAGGCGGGCACCGACTTTCCCGTGCAGAACCTGCCCCTCGGCGTGTTCCGCCGCGCCGGCACCGACGAGGCCCCGCGGGTGGGGGTCGCGATCGGGCGAATGGTGGCGGACCTGGGCCAGGCCGCGGCCGACGGCCTGCTCGCCGACGCCCCCGCGGCGGCGGCCCGCTGCGGCGCGCCGATGCTCAACGGGCTCATGGCGCTCCCGCTCGACGCGCGGCGCCGCTTCCGCCTCGCGCTGAGCCGCCTCCTCCGCGCCGACACCGCGGAGGGGATCGCGGCGCGCGGCCGGCTCGCGCTCGTGCCGCAGGACGAGGCGGCGCTCCTGCTGCCCGCGCACGTCGGCGACTACACCGACTTCTATGCGTCGGTGTTCCACGCGACGAACGTCGGCTCGATGTTCCGGCCCGACAACCCGCTCCTCCCCAACTACAAGTGGGTGCCGATCGGCTACCACGGGCGTGCGTCGTCACTCGTGCCAAGCGGCACGCCCGTGCACCGGCCGTCGGGCCAGCTCAAGGACGAGGGGAGCGCGGTGCCGGCCCACGGCCCGACGAAGCGTCTCGACTACGAGCTCGAGGTCGGCTTCTTCGTCGGCCGCGGCAACGCCCTCGGCTCCACGATCCCGGTTGCCGAGGCGGGAGCGCACCTCTTCGGCTGCTGCCTCCTCAACGACTGGTCCGCGCGCGACGTGCAGGCCTGGGAGTACCAGCCCCTCGGGCCCTTCCTCGCGAAGAACTTCGCGACCACGCTCTCGCCGTGGGTCGTGACGATGGAGGCGCTGGCGCCGTTCCGCGCGCCGGCGTGGGCCCGGCCCGCCGGCGATCCGGCCCCGCTGCCCTACCTCGCCGACGCCGGCGACCAGGCGTCCGGCGCGCTCGACGTCACCCTCGAGGTGCACCTCTCCACGGCCGCGATGCGAGCGCAGGGAATGCTCCCGGCGCGGCTCAGCCGCTCGCGCCTCGCCGACCTCTACTGGACCCCCGCGCAGCTGCTCGCGCACCACGCCTCGGGCGGGTGCAACCTGCAGCCGGGCGACCTGCTGGGCAGCGGCACGGTGTCGGGACCGGAGAAGGAGAGCCGCGGCTGCCTCCTCGAGCTCACGTGGCGCGGCACGGAGCCGGTGCGGCTCCCGACGGGCGAGGAGCGGCGGTTCCTGCAGGACGGCGACGAAGTGACCTTCACCGGCCGCTGCGTGCGCGAGGGGTTCGTGCCGATCGGCTTCGGCGCCTGCCGCGGGGTGGTGACGGGATGACCGCCGCCGCGCCGGTGCACCCGCTCGCGGGGCTCGCCTTCGACAACAGCTACGCGCGCCTCGGCGATGCCTTCGGCACGCGCGTGGCGCCGACCCCGCTCCGCGACCCGGTGCTGCTGCACGTGAACGGGGAGGTCGCCGCGCTCCTCGGGCTCGATCCCGCCGAGGCGCGGCGCCCCGAGTTCCTCGCGTGGGCGGCAGGCTCGGTGGCGGCGCCGGGCTCGGACCCGGTGGCGATGCTCTACGCGGGACACCAGTTCGGTGCCTGGGTGCCGCAGCTGGGCGACGGCCGCGCGATCCTCCTGGGCGAGGTGGTGCACGCCGGGCGGCGGTGGGACCTGCACCTCAAGGGCAGCGGCCCCACGCCGTACTCGCGCGGCTTCGACGGCCGCTCCGTCCTGCGCTCCGCGGTGCGCGAGTACCTGGTCGGCGAGGCGCTCCACCACCTCGGCGTCCCGACCACGCGCGCCCTCTGCCTCGTCGGGAGCCCGGAGCCGGTGCAGCGCGAGGTGACCGAGACCGCCGCGTCCATCGTCCGCGTGGCACCGTCCCACGTCCGGTTCGGGAGCTTCGAGGTCTTCGCCTCGCGCGGCCAGCGCGAGCACCTCGCCACCCTCGCCGACCACGTGATCGCGCACCACTTCCCCGGGCTCGCCGGCCGCGCGGACCGCTGGCGCGAACTGCTGCGCGAGGCCGCCGAGCGGACCGCGCGGCTCGTGGCCCGCTGGCAGGCCGTGGGCTTCGTGCACGGGGTGCTCAACACCGACAACATGTCGGTGCTCGGCATCACGCTCGACTTCGGCCCGTACGCGTTCATGGAGGCGTTCGACCCCGGCTTCACGCCGAACCACTCGGACCCCGGCGGGCGCTACGCGTGGGACCAGCAGCCGGGAATCGGGCAGTGGAACGTGAGCGCGCTCGCGCAGGCGCTCCTCCCGCTCATCCCGCGCGAGGAGGCGCTGGCGGGGCTCGACGCCTACGTCCCCGCGTGGCAGGAGGCCTCCGCGGCGCGGATGCGCGAGAAGCTGGGCCTGCTCGAGCCGCGCGACGCCGACGGCGAGCTGCTCGACGGGCTGCTCCGGCTCCTCGAGCGCCACCGCGCCGACTGGACGCTTGCCTGGCGTGCGCTCGGCGGGGTCACGGTCGCCGGCATGGAGGACCGCCGCGGGTTCGCCCGGCTCGTGGGCGGCGGCGGCGACGACGCGGCGGCGTGGCTCGCGGACTACCGGACGCGCCTCCGCGCGGAGCAGAGCGACGACGGCGCGCGGCGCGCGCGGATGGACGCCGTGAACCCGCGCTTCGTCCTGCGGACGCACCTCGCCCAGCGGGCGATCGAGGGGGCCCAGCGCGGTGACCCGTCGGAGCTCGACCGCCTCCTCGCCGTGCTCCGCCGCCCCTTCGACGAGCAGCCCGACCGCGCGGAGTACGCCCGGCCCGCCGCGGACGGCGGCGCCCCCATCGTCCTGAGCTGCTCCTCCTAGCGGATGTTCGACGGGCCGCTCCGCGCGCTCAAGGACCGCTGGCTCGAGCCGGTGGCGCGGGCGCTCGGGCCGCGCTGTCCCCCCACCGTCGTCACGGTGCTCGGCCTCGCCGTGGGCCTCGCGGCGGCGGCGGCCGCCGCCCGTGCGCTCTGGGGCGCGGCGCTCGTCCTCTGGCTCGTGAACCGGCTCCTCGATGGCCTCGACGGCACGCTCGCGCGGCTGCACGCGACGCAGTCCGACCTCGGCGGGTACCTCGACCTCGTCCTCGACTTCCTCGTCTATGCCCTCGTGCCCGCGGGCATCGCGTGGGGCGCCGGCGCGCCGCGGCCCTGGTCGGCGCTGTCGGCGCTCCTCGGCGCCTGCTACGTGAACGCGGCCTCCTGGATGGTGCTGTCCGCCATCCTCGAGCGGCAGGCGCGGGGCGCCGCGGCGCGCGGCGAACGCACCGTCGTCACGATGCCCGCCGGGCTCATCGGCGGGTTCGAGACGATCGTCCTCTACGCCCTCATGCTCGCCTGGCCCGCCGGGGCCGCGGACATCATGCTGGTCATGGCGGCGCTGGTGCTGGCGACCGCGCTGCAGCGCGTGGCGTGGGCGACGGGCACGCTCCGGTGAGCGCCCCGGGCAGCGCGCTCAAGCGCGACCTCGCCCGGCGCTGGGCGGCGCTCTGGCAGCGGCTCGGGCTCCGCGGCGAGCCCGGCCCCGAGCTCGCGGCGATCCTCGCGGCCTACGCCGCGCCCGGCCGGCACTATCACGGCCTCGCGCACCTGGGCGCGGTGCTCCGCGACTTCGACGCCGTCCGCCCGCTCGCCGACGACCCCGACGCCTGCGAACTGGCGCTCTGGTTCCACGACGTGGTCTGGTCCGCCGACGGTACCGACTGCGAGGCGCGGAGCGCGGAGCGGGCCCGGGCACTCGCGGGGCGGCACGGACTCGACGCGGCCCGCGCCGGGCGGGTGGCCGGGATGATCCTCGCCACGACGCACCGCGCCCCGGCCACGGGCGACGCGGGGCTCGTCCAGGACGTGGACCTCGCGATCCTCGCCGCGGCCCCGGCCGACTTCGACACCTACGACGCCGCGATCCGGCGCGAGTACGCCCACGTCCCGGAGCCGGCCTTCCGCGCGGGACGCGCCGCCGTGCTGGAGGGGTTCCTGCGCCGCCCGGCCATCTACGCGACCCCGGCCCTCCGGGAGCGGCTCGAGGCGCCGGCGCGGTCGAACCTCGAGCGGGCCCTCCGGCGCTGTCGTGCGGGAGCGTAGCGGCGCGTCCGGGGCCTGCCTACCTTTCAGGACCTCCCTTGATCGGCCGCCCGGCCGACCCGGTGCTGCACCGGGTCCGATGGCCCGGTGACCGGGGAACCCCATGTACTACGTGCGCCTCAAGAGCGGCGAGCAGAAGAGCTACCGGACCGTCGAGGAGATGGTCTGGGACCTCGAGCTTGGCGTCCTCACCGGCGACGCGCTGATCTACCACTCGCAGACGAAGGCCTGGGTGCCGGTGGCGCGGCATCCCCAGCTGGGCAGCCGCCTGCCCGCGGACAGTCCGGGGGAGCAGGAGGTCGCGCTCGAGTTCGACCTCCTCTCCGACGACGAGATCGCGGCGCTGACGCCGGCGCCCGCGCCACCGGCGTCGCCGCCGGCAGCGGCAGCAGCCGAGGCACCCGCCCCCGGCGAGGCGGCGGAGCCGCCGCCGCCCGCACGGCCCAAGCGCGACTCGCTCGTCGTCCCGCTCGGCGCGATGGACGTCGCGGGGGACGAGGCCGGCGCGGCGGTGGAGCGCCCCGAGGGGCTGATGCCGACCACGGCACAGCAGGCCTCGTCGCTCGAGCCGCTGGCGCCGCTCGTGACCGAGAGCGCGGCGCGGGAGGCCGGGGCCGACGAGGGTGCGGAGGCGAAGGCGGGAGCACCGGTCGAGGGGCTCGAGATCATGCGCGGCCCCGAGATGCCGCCGCCAGCCCCGGACCAGCCCGCGGTGGCGTCGCCGGTCGCGGACCTCGTGATGCCGCCCTCGCCGCCGATGCCGACGCCGGTCTCGGCGCCGCCGCCCCCTCTTCCCGCCGCCGGCATCACGCCACCGGTCGGCCTGGCCGCGGAGCCGCCGGCCGTCCCGCTGCCGCCCGCCAACCCGGTTCCCGGACCGCCCCGCACGGTGCCCGTCACCCCGAGCACGCCGGAGCCGGCGGCGGCACTCGACGCCGAACCGGCGCCGGTTCCCGCGGACGAGGAAGTCATCAAGACCTGGTCCACGGACTACCAGCCGCTCGAGTGGAAGCCGGAACGCCGCTTCACGGGCGTGCTGATCGCCGGGGCGGCGCTGCTGGTGGCGCTCGTGGGCGTGGGCGGGTGGTTCGCCTGGCAGTGGTGGAAGGCGCGGCCCCGCCCGGCCGAGGCGGCGGCGACGACGTCCCCGGACGAGACGACCGCCGCGGCGCTGCCGGCCGACAGCGTCTCCGACAGCGCCATCGCGGCCGCGGTTCGCACCCTCTCGCCGCCGCTCGCCGACTCGACCCCGACGCCGAGGCCCGCGGGCCGGCCCGTGGTCACGCCGCCGCCGCCGACCCTCGAGCCCGCGCGGCCCGCGCGTGCGCCCGGCTCGGCGGTCACGCCGGACATCCTGCGGCCGCGGAGCCTGGGCGAGCTGCGCCGGAGCTACGTGCAGTCGTACGCCGACGCCCGCGCCGAGATGGACAGTTCGCTCATGATCGCGGGGTTCACCCGGCTCTTCAGCGCCGCCCGCCTGGGCACGCCCGACAGCCTGCGCGCCGGCCGGCGGGCGGTGGTGGCGGCGCGCAACGTGATCCGCTCCTACCACAACCACGAGGTCCAGATCGAGGCCGCGTTCCGCGACACGATCGCCTACCAGGTGCAGAAGGTGGGCTGGACCCGGCTGCAGCAGCAGGACTGGAACGCGCGGACCCCGCTCAAGGAGTCGTACGAGGCGGGGCAGCTCACCGACTCCCTCCTCGGCAACGTGGACGGGATCTACCAGCTCCTGCTCGCCGAGTGGGGCGCCTTCCGGCTGAGCGGCGGCACGATCGGCTTCGACGACCCGCGGGTCGCCGCGGAGTACCGCCGGCTCACCGGCTGGCTGGCGGCCCGGCTCGACCGCATGGACACCGGCGACGACGGCTCCACGCCGCCCACCGCGCAGCGCGTGCTCCGCGCCACCGGCGGCGCGCGGCCTCCCCTCCTCTCCACGAGATCCCCCGGCACCCAGTGATGGACGACATCCTCGGCATCCTCGAGCTCGACGGCCGCCACGGTTACCTGCGCCGCCGCGAGCGCGGGTGGGACGCGTCCCCCGACGACGTGCGCGTCGAGGAGCGGCTCATCCGCGACTGGTCACTGCGCCCCGGCGACGCGATCGCCGGCGAGGTCCAGTCCGGCGGGCGCGGGCGGGGCCCGGTGCTCCGGCGCGTCACCGCGGTGAACGGCCGCGCGCCGCAGGAGGCACGGCGCCGCCCCGACTTCGCCTCGCTCCCCGCGGTGCACCCGCGCCGCCTCCTCGCGCTCGAGCGGGGCGGCGGCGAGATCGGCCGCATCGTGGACCTCTTCTGCCCCCTCGGCTTCGGGCAGCGCGCGCTCGTCGTGGCGCCGGCCAAGGCGGGGAAGACGACGGTGCTGCAAGCGATCGCCGCCGGCGTCGCCGCCGCCGCCCCGCAGGCGGCGCTCTTCCTCCTCCTCGTGGACGAGCGGCCGGAGGAGGTCTCGGAGATGGAGATGGCGGGCGTGGGCGAGGTGGTGGCGTCGAGCTTCGACTTCCCGCAGGAGCGGCATGTCGCGGTGGCGGAGCTCACGCTCGAGCGGGCGCGCCGCCATGCCGAGCTGGGGGGGGACGCGGTGCTCATCATGGATTCGCTCACCCGGCTCGCGCGCGCCTACAACGCCACCGAGCGCGGGAGCGGCCGCACCCTGACCGGCGGGATGGACGCCGGCTCCCTCGAGAAGCCGAAGCGCTTCCTCGGGAGCGCGCGGCAGGTGGACCCGCAGAAGGGCGGTGGGTCGCTCACGATCATCGCCACCGCCCTCGTGGACACGGGCAGCAAGCTCGACCAGGTGATCTTCGAGGAGTTCAAGGGGACGGGGAACAGCGAGATCGTGCTGAGCCGCGAGCTGGCGGAGCGGC
>JBAIWX010000045.1:0-2169 GCA_037916975.1 Gemmatimonadales bacterium | reverse complement strand
CGGGCTGCACCACGTGACCGCCTCGGGCACCTGCACGTGCCAGGAAGGCGCGCGCTGCCGGCGCCCCGGCAAGCATCCCCGGGCGGACTTCTACAAGCGCGCAGGCCTCGACTGGAGGGCCGGCCTCACGAAAGCCCAGGCGACCGAGCTGTGGAAGCGCTCCCCGCAGGCCAACCTCGGGCTCGCGACGGGAGGCGCCGCGCGGTTGGTGGCGCTCGACATCGATGGCGACGAGGGGCGCGCGCAGCTGGCCGCGTTCGAGAACGTGCATGGCCCGCTGCCTCCGACGGCGACCGCGCGGACCGGCAGCGGCGGCGAACATCGCCTGTTCCTCTGCCCGGCCCACCTCGGCCTGGCCGCGCTCTCCAATCGCGTCGGCGTGAAGGGGCGCGGCGCGGGTGGCCTCGACGTCCGCGTCGAGGGCGGACAGATCGTCGCGGCTCCGTCGCAGCACGTGAGCGGTCGGCGATACGAGTGGACGCACCGCGGTCCGATCGCCGAGCTGCCCGAGGCCCTCTACCGGCTGCTCACAGAGGCAGGACAGGAGGATAGCCAGGGGGGGGCAGGTCCGCAGACGGCGCCTCCGCCCACCGCGCCGCCGGCAGAGCCTCGCCGCAGTTCGAAGGAACGTCCGGTCAACCGCCCGGAGGCCTTCGAGCGAGCCCGCATGTGGCTCGCCGCGCAGCCGCCCGCCATCGAAGCGCAGGGCGGGAGCAAGACTCTCTTTCGCGTCGCCGTGGGGCTCGTTCGCGGCTTCGGCCTATCCGACGACCAGGCGCTGCAGCTGATCTGGTCGGAGTACAACCCGCGCTGCCAGCCGCCCTGGGACCGCGAGGCCAAGGATGGTCCCGTGCATAAGGTCCGCGACGCTCGGCAGCGCGGGCACATGCCCTTCGGTCAGCTGCTCGAGCAGGAGGGCACCTGGCGCGCGCCCCTGACGACCGACTCGCAGGCGCCTCGCGCGACTGTCTCGACAGGAGCGAACGAGCCGCCGCCGCCGCCGGTCGACCCGTCGGATGCATGGCCCTCACTCACCTCCCTCGTCGGTCGACTGCGCGATGCCCCGGCGAAGCTGCCGACGGGCCTCGAGCCCATCGACGCCGGATGGCGCGGCGGTGCGCCGGCCGGGCTGCTCTGGGTGATCGGCGGCGCGCCGGGCGCCGGCAAGACCACGTTCGCCGTGCACCTGGCCCACGCGTGGGCCCAGCAGAGCATTCCGGTTGGATACATCGCAGGCGACGAACCCCGCGAAGGAGTGCTCATCCGGCTAGGGCAGCAGATCGGTCTAGACCGAACGTTCCTGGAAGAGGGCCGGCCGGTACCGCTGGGCGACCTAGAGAAGCATCTCGCCACCCTGCCCTTGCTTCTTGTCGACCCCGACGACGATCCGGGCGTGGAGGTGGAGTCGGTGGCGGCGGCGCTGCGCAGGCGGTGGGGCGAGGGGCCCGCCGTTCTGGTGATCGATTCGCTGCAGTCGATGGCCCGGCGCATCCCCGACGACGTCGCCGAGACGCCGCGCTCGAAGGTCGATGCCTTCCTGAAGGGCTGCAAGGCAGCGGCGAAGCGTCACGGGATCGTGATCCTGTGCCTGTCGGAGCTAGCGCGCGGCGCCTACAGCGGCGGGCCGATAGCGACGAACGACCTGGCCGCCGCGAAAGAGAGCGGGGCGATCGAGTACGAGGCCGGCGCGCTGTGCGTGCTGCGGTCGGTGGAGGACGAGCCCGGGCTCGTATCGGTCACGTGGGCGAAGTCTCGCCCCGGCCGCGTCGAGCCGTTCGGCCTGCTGATCAACCACCGCATGGCCACGGTGGCGGTAACCGAGGCTCCCTCGAAGAAGTCCGAGAAGGCGACCGAGGAGTCCCACAACGAGCTGCTGGGCCTCGTCGTTGGAGTCCTGAAGCGCAACCCCGGGCTACCCGGCGCCAGCGCCATCAACGGTCGCCTGAAGAAGCGGGAGGGGTACGTCCGGCGGGCCATCAAGGAGCTGCTCGATACCGGGGTCATTGAAAACCGGGGTACCCCCAGCCGCCCCCGCTTGTTCTGGATGGGTTCGCCTGAAAGCCGGATGGGTTCGCCTGAACGTATGGAAGTTCCGGAATCACGGGAGGTGCATTTTTTGGCTGCCGGAACCCTTCCGGATCCTCGGGAAGGGTTTGTGGAGGAGGAGGC
>JBAIWX010000044.1:0-3711 GCA_037916975.1 Gemmatimonadales bacterium | reverse complement strand
AGATGCGCGGCTACCGCGCCACCGCCGGCATCGCCGAGCCGTGGGCGGCGTCGGAGCGGCTGCTGGTGGCGGTGTCGCCGTCGGACCGGACCTTCCGCCTCGTGCGCGCGGCACGGCGGCTCGCGGGGCAGCTGCAGGCGCCGTGGAGCGCGCTGTACGTCGAGCTCCCGCGCCACGCGGCGCTCCCCGCCGGGCAGCGGGAGGCGGTGCACGAGGCGCTCCGGCTCGCGGAGGAGCTGGGCGGGAGCGCCGTCACGGTGCCGGGGCAGGACGCGGCGGAGGAGATCCTCGCCTGGGCCCGGCAGCACAACGTGACCCGGATCCTCGTCGGTCGGCCAAGGCCGGTGCTCCGCGGGGCGCTCTTCGGGGCGTCGGTGGCGGGCCGCCTCATCCGCCGCGCGGAGGGGCTCCACGTCTGGGTCGGCGCGGACGAGCCCGGGACGCCCGAGGCGCCGCTCCCGCCGACGCCGCGCCGGCGACGGCCGCTCCGCGACTACGTCGCCGCCGCGGGGATCGTCGCCCTGGTGACCGCCGCGGCGCTCCCGTTCCAGGGGGCGATCGCCGAGATCGACGCCGCGATGCTCTTCCTCCTCGCGGTCGTGGTCGCCTCGGTCCTCTTCGGCCGGGGCCCGAGCGTGCTCGCGGGGCTCCTCGCCGTCGCGGCGTTCGACTTCTGCTTCGTCCCGCCCTACTGGACGTTCAGCGTGAGCGACGTCCGCTTCCTCTTCACCTTCGCGATGATGCTGGGCGTCGGGCTCGTGATGGGGACGCTCACCACGCGCGTGCGCGAGCAGGCGGAGGCGGCGCGCCTCCGCGAGCGGCGCACCGCGACGCTCTACGCGGTGAGCCGCGACCTCGCCGCCGCGCGGCTCCGCCCCGAGATCGCGCGCGCGGCGCTCCGCCACCTGCACGACCTCTTCGGCGGGAGCGTGCGGCTCCTCCTCCCGGACGAGCGCGGCCAGCTCGGCCCCGTCGCCGAGATGCCGCCCGGCGGGACGCGGGCACGGGACCTCGGGGTGGCGAAGTGGGTCTTCGAGAACGGGCAGCCGGCGGGGCTCGGCACCGACACGCTTCCCGCGGCGGACGCGCTCTACGTCCCGCTCGCGACCCCGGAGCGCACGCTCGGCGTGATCGGCCTCACCCCCGAGCCCGCCGACCGGTTCACCGACCCGGCGCAGCGCCAGGTGCTCGACGCGATCGTCGGGCAGGCGGCGGTGGCGCTCGAGCGCACCGAGCTCGCCGAGGAGAAGCGGCGCGTGCACCTCGAGTTCGAGGCGGAGCAGCTCCGCACCTCGCTCCTGAGCTCGCTCTCGCACGACCTCCGCACCCCCCTCGCGGGGATCGAGGGATCGGCGAGCTCGCTGCTCGAGGAGGGCGACCGGCTCGCCCCCGCCACCCGGCGCGACCTGCTGCAGTCCATCGTGGACGAGACCCGGCGGATGACGCGCCTCGTCGCCAACCTGCTCGACATGGTGCGCGTCGAGACGGGTGCGCTGCGGGTCCGGCGCGAGTGGCACGTGCTGGAGGAGGTCGTGGGCGCCGCGCTGGTGCGGATGACCGACCGCCTCGGCGGGCGGCAGGTGACGGTCCGGGTGCCGGCGACGCTCCCGCTCGTCCCGATCGACGACGTCCTGGTCGAGCAGGTCGTGCTCAACCTCCTCGAGAACGCCGCGCGCTACACGCCGCCCGGGAGCCCGATCGAGGTCTCGGCGGAGGCGCGGCCCGGCGAGGTGCTCGTCAGCATCGCCGACCGGGGGCCCGGCGTCCCGCCCGACGAGGCGGATCGCATCTTCGACAAGTTCCACCGCGCGGCGCAGGGAGCGGGCGGGATCGGGCTCGGCCTCGCGATCTGCCGCGGGATCGTGACCGCGCACGGCGGGAAGGTCTGGGTCGAGCCGCGCACGGGGGGCGGGGCGCTCTTCCGCTTCACGCTCCCGATCGTCGGCACGCCGCCGGCACTCGAGCCGGAGCCGGTGGGCGGCGAGGAGGTGGCGTGAGCGGTGGACCGGTCGTGCTGCTGATCGAGGACGAGGCGCCGATGCGCCGCTTCCTCCGCGCGGCGCTGGGCAGCGAGGCGTATGAGCTCGTCGAGGCGACCACCGCGCGCGAGGGGCTCGCGCAGGCGGCGGGACGGAACCCCGACCTCGTGCTCCTCGACCTCGGCCTCCCTGACGCGGACGGGATCGAGGTCACGAAGGCCCTGCGCGAGTGGTCGAACCGGCCGGTCATCGTCCTCTCGGCGCGCGGCCAAGAGGGGGACAAGATCGCCGCGCTCGATGCCGGCGCCGACGACTACCTCACCAAGCCCTTCAGCGTGGGCGAGCTGCTCGCGCGGATGCGCGTGGCACTGCGCCACCAGGCGGCGCGCGAGTCGGGGCACGACGAACCGGTCATCACGCTCGGGCCCATCAGCGTGGACCGCGCCGCTCGGCGCGTCACGCGGGACGGCGCCGAGGTGCGCCTCACGCCGACCGAGTACCGGCTCCTGCTCGCGCTCGCGGCCCACCCGGGGCGCGTGCTCACCCACCGGCAGCTGCTCCGGGAGGTGTGGGGCCCGGGCCGGCAGGACCAGCCGCACCTCCTCAGGGTGTACATGGCGCAGCTCCGCGGGAAGCTCGAGCCCGACCCGGCGCGGCCGGCGCTGCTCCGGACGGAGCCTGGGGTAGGCTACCGGCTCGAGGTGCCGGCGTAGCGCCGGAGAGCGAAGGCGCACGGTGTGGTACCGGGCGCCGGCGATCCGCACTTTGCGTAACGGTTCATCCGCAACGGAAGCTTCGCGACCCCGACGCCGGCGGCAGGCCGGACCCCGCCGGGAGGCGGAATCCCCGCCACGGCGCTATTGATTCATCCATGACGTCGCCGACCGACCAGGCCGACTGGCTCGTCCAGCCCGGCGCCCTCCAGCGCCTCGGCACCGCCGAGCCGCTCATCCCCCACCACGCCGTGCGCTGGGAGCAGGGTGTCGCGCGCGAGCGCGAGGAGATGGTCGCCGAGGAGTGCCCCGTCACTATCGTGTACAACGGCGTCCCCCACGTCGTCATGATGGCGACCCCCACCCACCTCCTCGACTTCGTCCTCGGTTTCTCCCTCACCGAGGGGCTCATCCGCTCCGCCCAGGACATGAAGGAGATCGCCTTCCTCCCGCACGCCCGCGGCATCGAGCTGCAGGCGACGGTCGCGGAGGCGTGCATGACGATCATCGAGGGGCGGACGCGCCGGCTCTCGGGGCGCACCGGCTGCGGGGTCTGCGGGAGCGACAGCGTGGACGCCGTGCTGCGCCCTGTGCCCGCGGTGGGCGAGGGGCGCGCGGTGAGCGGCGCCGTCATCCACCACGCGCTCGACCGGCTCGTGGAGCGGCAGGAGCTGAACCGCCAGGCGGGGGCGGTGCACGCGGCGGGGTGGGCGACGTGGGACGGCGCCGTGGACCTCGTCCGGGAGGACGTCGGCCGGCACAACGCGCTCGACAAGCTGATCGGCGCCCTCGCCGCGCGCGGCACCGACCCGCAGTCGGGGTTCGTGGTGGTGACAAGCCGCGCGAGCTTCGAGATGGTGCACAAGGCGGCGATGCTCGGCGCCTCGCTCCTCGTCACCGTCTCCGGCGCCACCGCGCTCGCGGTGCGGATGGCGCACGAGGCGAACCTCACCCTCTGCGGCTTCACCCGCCGCGCGTCGCACACCGTCTACACGCACCCCTGGCGCGTGACGGCCTGA
>JBAIWX010000043.1:0-8245 GCA_037916975.1 Gemmatimonadales bacterium | reverse complement strand
GCGGTGTTCGAGGTGGTCGTGGACGACTACGCCGAGGTCTGGGTCAACGGCGAACTGCCCCGGCCGCTGGGGCAGGCGGGGGGCCCGCTCGTGAAGGGGTTCAACGCGCCCAACCGCGTGATCCTTTCCCGGCACGCGAAGCCCGGCGAGCGGTTCGAGATCGCGGTGTTCGCGATGAATGGACCGGTTTCGAGCCCGCCCGGCAACTTCCTCTGGATCCGCTCGGCGACGCTCGACTTCTACCGGCCCGTGGACGCCCCGGTCGCGGTGGCGGGCGGCGGGCGCGTGGTGCGGCTCGACCCCGCGCTCGACGCCATCGTCGCGCCGGGCGCCGGCATCGAGAAGCTCGCCGGCGGCTTCCAGTTCACCGAGGGGCCGGTGTGGGTGCCGGAGGGTGGCTACCTCCTCTTCAGCGACCCGAACGCGAACACCATCTGGCGCTGGGCGCCGGCTGACGGCCAGGTCTCCGTCTTCCGCACCAAGAGCGGATACGCCGGCCTCGACGTCGGCGAGTACCACCAGCCGGGCTCGAACGGGCTCGCGCTCGACCCGATGGGCCGGCTCACCATCGACCAGCACGGCGAACGCCGCGTGGTGCGGATGGAGCGGACCGGCGCCATCACCGTCCTCGCCGACCGTTACGAGGGGAAGCGCCTCAACAGCCCGAACGACCTCGTCTACCGCTCGGACGGCGCGCTCTACGTCACCGACCCGCCGTTCGGGCTCCCGAAGGCGTTCGACGACCCGCGGAAGGAACTCGCGTTCAGCGGCGTCTACCTCGTCAAGGACGGGGCCGTGACGCTGCTCACGAAGGAACTGTCGGGCCCGAACGGGATCGCCTTCTCCCCGGACGAGCGCTACCTGTACGTGGGGAACTGGGACCTCTCCCGGAAGGTGGTGATGCGCTATCCGGTCCGGCCGGACGGCACGATCGGGCCGGGCACCGTCTTCCTCGACCTGACGAGGCATCCGACCGATCGGGACGTCGCGATCGACGGCATCAAGGTGGACGAGCGCGGCGACGTGTTCGTCTCCGGGCCGGGCGGGATCTGGATCGTCTCGCCGGCGGGCAAGGTGCTGGGCCGCCTCGAGCCGCCGGAGCACGACGCCAACCTCGCCTGGGGTGACGCCGACGGCCGGACGCTGTTCCTCACCGCCTCGACGGGGCTCTACCGCATCCGGCTCGAGGTGGCGGGCGCGGGCCGCGCCATGGCCACGGCGCAGCGCTGAGGGCGCGCGGGCCGGTGCCGCCGCCCGCGCCGGGAGGGCGCACCAGGCGGCCGTGCCGGACACCGGTACCGGGATGGGGGCGTCGCGGGAACCCGCGGCGCCCCCGTCGCGTTTGCGCGGTGTCGGTCATCACCCCACGCCAGAGGCAGCCATGCAGGAGTCTTCGCGGTACGACGTCGTGATCATCGGCAGCGGGGCCGGTGGCGGCACCCTCGCCCGGAAGCTCGCGCCGAGCGGCAAGCGCATCCTGCTCCTCGAGCGTGGCGACTACGTCCCCCGCGAGCCGGACAACTGGAACCCGCGCGCGGTGAACGTAGAGGGGAAGTACCAGACGAAGGAGACCTGGCGCGACAAGGCCGGCAAGCCGCTGCACCCGCACACCAACTACAACGTGGGCGGCAACACGAAGTTCTACGGTGCCGCCCTTTTCCGGCTCCGGCGCGAGGACTTCGGCGAGCTGCGGCACGCCGGGGGACTCTCCCCGGCGTGGCCCATCACGTACGACGAGCTCGAGCCCTACTACACCGAGGCCGAGCGGCTCTACCACGTGCACGGCGAGCGCGGGGCCGACCCGACCGAGCCGTCCGCGAGCGCGCCCTACCCGCACCCGCCGGTCTCGCACGAGCCGCGCCTCGCGCAGCTCGCCGAGGACTTCGCGGCGCAGGGGCTCCGGCCGTTCCACGTGCCGCTCGGCATCATGCTGGACGAGAAGGACCGCCGCACGAGTGCCTGCATCCGCTGCGGCACCTGCGACGGCTTCCCCTGCCTCATCGGCGCCAAGAGCGACGCGCAGACCTGCGGCGTGGACCCGGCGCTGGCGCACTCGAACGTGGAGCTTCTCACGGGGGCGAAGGTGCTGCGGCTCGAGACCTCGGCGAGCGGGCGCGAGGTGACCGGCGTCGTGTTCGAGCGGGACGGGAGGCGGGAGGTGGTCCGGGGGGACATCGTCGTCGTCGCGTGCGGCGCGATCAACTCCGCGGCCCTCCTGCTCCGTTCCGCCACCGAGCGGCATCCCGCGGGGCTGGCGAACGGCTCCGGCGTGGTGGGTCGCCACTACATGGGCCACATCAACTCGGTGCTGCTCGCGATCTCCAAGTGCCCGAACCCGACCGTCTTCCAGAAGACGCTCGCGCTCAACGACTTCTATTTCGGCAGCCCGGAGTGGCCCTTCCCGATGGGGCACATCTCCTTCGTCGGCAAGTTCGACGCGGCGACCCTCTCGGCGGGCGCGCCGCCGGTGGTCCCGGGCTGGACGCTCGATCTCGTCGCGAAGCACTCGCTCGACTTCTGGCTCACCTCCGAGGACCTCCCCGATCCCGAGAACCGGGTCACGCTCGACCGGGACGGGAACATCGTCCTCTCCTACACGCCCAACAACCTCGAGGGGCACACGCGGCTCGTCGCCAAGCTCGAGTCGCTCCTCAAGCAGCAGGCGAAGTGTCGCGTCCACGGGCACGAGTGCCACCAGGGCCTCTTCGCCCGGCCGCTCTTCGTGGGCGAACGCATCCCGCTCGCCGGCGTGGCGCACCAGAACGGCACCATCCGCTTCGGCCGGGACGCACGCACCTCGGCGCTCGACGAGCACTGCAAGGCGCACGAGGTGGACAACCTGTATGTCGTGGACGGCAGCTTCTTCCCCTCGAGCGCCGCGGTGAACCCCGCGCTCACCATCATGGCGAACGCACTGCGGGTGGGGGACCACCTGCTGGAGCGGCTCCGGTGACCGGGCGGACCCGCGGCGCGTCAGGCGCCGGCCTCGCGGCGCTCGCCGTCCTGCTCTGGGCGGCGCTTCCCGCCGCCGCGCCGGCCCAGGCGCCGTGGACGGGTGCCGGCATCGCGGCCGCGGCACCGGAGGCACCCGCCGCGGCGTCGCGCGGTGTGCTCCGGGTCGGGCTGACCGTGGACGACCTCGAGCGGTCGGTCGCGTTCTACCGCGACGTGCTCGGCTTCACCGTCGGCGGGCGCATCGAGGCCGCGGGCCCCGAGGTCGAGGCGCTCACGGGCCTCTTCGGCGTGCGCCTCCGCACCGCGGAGCTGCGCCTGGGCGACGAGCGGCTCGAGCTGACGGAGTTCCTCGTCCCGAAGGGACGGCCTGCGCCCGTGGACCAGCGGAGCAACGACCGCTGGTTCCAGCACGTCGCGATCATCGTGCGCGACATGGACTCGGCCTACGCGGTGCTCCGTGCCCGGGGGGTGCGTTACGCATCCACCGCGCCGCAGACGCTGCCGCCCTCGATCCCGCAGGCGGCTGGCATCCGCGCCTTCTACTTCCGGGACCCCGACGGCCACCCCCTCGAGATCCTCCAGTTCCCCCCGGACAAGGGCGACCAGAAGTGGCACCGGCCCGACATGCCGCTCTTCATGGGGATCGACCACACCGCGATCGTGGTCGCGGCCACCGCCACGAGCCTGCGCTTCTGGCGCGAGGGGCTCGGGTTCGCGGTCCGCGGCGAGAGCTGGAACCAGGGGGACGAGCAGGCCCACCTCCACACCGTCCGCGGCGCCCGGCTCCACATCTCGGGGCTCCGCGGCACGGAGGGCCCCGGGGTCGAATTCCTGGAGTACCTCGCGCCGCGCGACGGCCGGGCCTATCCGGACGATGCGCGGCCCGACGACCTGCTGCACTGGCAGACCGTCGTGCCCGTGGCCGACGTGGACTCGGCGCTCGCGCGGCTGCTCGCGCGCGGCGGGCGCCTGCTCTCCGACCGCGTCGCGGCCGACCCCGCGCGTGCGCTCGGCTGGCGCCGGGCGGTCCTCGTCCGCGACCCGGACGGGCACGCGGTCGAGCTCGTGGAGCCGTAGGCGACGCCGCACGGGAACCGCGCGCGCGGCCCCGGCATTCCGCACCCAACCTCGACGGGAGTGACGACGGTGAAGAGCTACTACCAGCAGATGAACCTGCCCGAGCCGATGATGCCCGAGCACCACGCGCCCGAGGTGCTCCACGGGCAGGTGGCGCTGGTCACCGGCGCCAACTCCGGCATCGGCAAGGCGATCGCCCTCGCGATGGGGCGCGCCGGGGCCGACGTGGTGGTGAACTACGTGTCGCGCGCGGAGGAGGCGGAGAAGGTCGCCGCCGAGCTCCGCGCCATGGGCCGGCGCGCCCTGACGGTGCAGTGCGACGTGAGCCGCGAGGACCAGGTGCAGGCGATGTTCGCCCGCGCGGTCGCCGAGCTCGGCACGGTGGACATCCTCGTCAACAACGCCGGGCTCCAGAAGGACGCGCCCTTCCACGAGATGTCGGTCGCCGACTGGGACACCGTCATGGGCGTGAACCTCCGCGGCCAGTTCCTCTGCGCCCGCGAGGCGGTGCGCGAGTTCCTGCGGCGCGGGATCCGGCCCGACGTGTCGGTGTCGGCGGGGAAGGTCATCTGCGTGAGCTCGGTCCACGAGGTGATCCCGTGGGCGGGGCACGTGAACTACGCCGCGTCCAAGGGCGGCGTGATGCTCATGATGAAGAGCCTGGCCCAGGAAGTGGCGGAGCGGCGGATCCGGGTGAACTCCATCGCCCCGGGCGCCATCCGGACCCCGATCAACATGTCGGCGTGGGGCACCCCCGAGGCCTACGCGGAGCTCATGAAGCTCATCCCCTACAAGCGCATCGGCGAGGCCGACGAGATCGGCCGCGCCGCCGTCTGGCTCGCCTCCGACCACTCCGACTACGTCGTCGGCTCGACCCTCTACATCGACGGCGGGATGACGCTCTATCCCGGCTTCGAGACGGGCGGCTGAGCGTCCCTCAGGGTTCCCGCGCGAGGAGCATGCGCGCCGTCGCGAGCTCCTCGCGCCGCTTCTGGTCGAGCACGGGCGGCGCGAGCGCCAGCCCCTCGAGCGTCTCGATCACCGCCGAGGCCACCGCGAGGCGCGTGAACCACTTCCGGTCGGCCGGCACCACGTACCACGGCGCCGCCTCGGTCGCCGTCCGGCGGATCGCGTCCTCGTAGGCCGCCATGTAGGCGTCCCAGTGGCGCCGCTCCTCCACGTCCCGCAGCGCGAACTTCCAGTTCTTCTCCGGCTCGTCGAGCCGCTCGAGGAAGCGGCGCTTCTGCTCGCCCTTCGAGACGTGCAGGAAAAACTTCCGCACGACGATGCCGTTCCGCCCGAGGTAGCGCTCGTGGGCCGCGATGTCCTCGCAGCGCTCCGCCCAGATCCGGTCGCTCACGAGTCGCGGGTCGAGCCGTTGCGCCGCCAGGAACTCCGGGTGCACCCGCACCACGAGCACCTCCTCGTAGTACGAGCGGTTGAAGATCCCGATGCGCCCGCGCTCCGGCAGGCACCGCGCCGTCCGCCAGAGGAAGTCGTGGTCGAGCTCCTCGGCCGATGGCGCCTTGAAGCTGAAGACCTGGCAGCCCTGCGGGTTCACGCCGCTCATCACGTGCTTGATGACGCTGTCCTTCCCCGCCGCATCCATCGCCTGGAAGACGAGGAGGAGTGCCCAGCGATCCTGCGCGTAGAGCACGTCCTGCAGCTCGGCGAGGCGGGCCACGCTCGCGGCGAGGAGCTCGTCGGCGTCCTTCTTCTGGCCGTCGAGGCCGGCGTCGTCGCGCGGGTCGTGGTCCGCGAGGAGGAACCGGGTGCCGTCGGTGATCCGGTAGCGGCGGGCGAGGGCGGCGTGGTCGAGGGACATGGGCCGGGCCGGGGTGGAGGGTGGGGCAGGGCCGGGAACCACGCATGATAACTCCCGGCCGGCGGCGGGGTTGCGGCCGCGGCGGGCGCCGGATCATGGAAGGTGAAGGATCCTAAGCACTTATCCGGGGTCTTCCGCATGGCGTCCCGGGCCCGCGCCCGGTATCTTTTCTGCCCTGTCCCACGTATCCCGAGCGCCCGGAGCGCAGGAGCCCATGAGCCAGACGACGACCCCGTTCGAGTCGCACGACGACATCATCTACCCGGAAGTGCTGCCCTTCGTGCTCACGCACCTGGTCTGCCTGGCGGCGATCTGGACGGGCGTCTCGGCGCCGACGCTGCTCCTCTGCGTGGCGTTGTACGTGATCCGCATGTTCGGCGTGACGGCCGGCTACCACCGGTACTTCTCGCACCGGAGCTTCAAGACCAGCCGGCCGGTGCAGTTCCTCCTCGCCCTGCTCGCGCAGAGCTCGGCCCAGCGCGGCATCCTCTGGTGGGCCGCGAAGCACCGGCACCACCACCGCTACTCCGACACCGAGCTCGACGTCCACTCCCCGGCGCAGCACGGGTTCTGGTACTCGCACCTCGGCTGGATCTTCCGCCCGCAGCACGACGAGACCGACTACGAGGCGGTGGGCGACCTGGCGAGGTATCCCGAGCTCCGCTGGCTCAACCGCCACAAGTACCTCCCGGCCTTCGTCCTCGCGGTCGGGTGCTTCCTCGCCCTCGGGTGGCAGGGGCTCGTCGTCGGCTTCTTCTGGAGCACGGTGCTGCTCTACCACGGCACCTTCTTCATCAACTCGCTCGCGCACGTGCACGGGACGCAGCGCTACGTGACCGGCGACGACTCGCGCAACAACTGGTGGCTCGCCGTGCTCACGCTGGGCGAGGGGTGGCACAACAACCACCACGCCTACCAGCGCTCCACGCGCCAGGGCTTCCGGTGGTACGAGTTCGACCCGACGTTCTACGTGCTCACCGTGATGTCCTGGCTGCGGCTGGTGTGGGACCTCGGTGCCCCCCCCGAGGACGTCGTGAAGAACGAGCGCCCGCTGGGCCGCGCCGTGATCGAGAAGGTCGCGCGCCAGCTGGCGGCGAGCTTCCCGGTCGAGGAGTACGCCGCGCGCGCCCGCGAGGCGTGGGCGAACTCGCCGCGCGCCCAGGAGCTCACCGCCCGGGCCCGGGCGGCGCGCGAGGGGATCGGCGCCGCGCTCGCCGACGTGCACCTGCCGCACCTGCCGACGCGCGAGGAGCTGCGCCGGCGCGCCGAGGAGATGTATGCCCGCTCCCCGTCGCTCGACGACATCGCCGCGCGCGCCCGCGAGCTGCTCGCGGAGGCGGTGCAGAGCCGCCTGCTGGCGGAGGGTGGCGCGTCGGCCTGAGCGCCGGCCGGCCGGGGTCTCGGCGGGGCGCGTCGCTCGGGCGGCGCGCCCCGTCGCCGTTCCGCGAACCATTGACCCGCGGGGACGGGTATATACATTGACATCAACATGATAGGCCGGGAGGGTCCCGGCCGCCTCGCGTGACCAGGAGCCCGCCATGCCCCGCCGCCTGCCGCTGCCCGCCGTCCTCCTCGCCTCGTTGACCCTCGCCGCCTGCAGCCATGCGCCACGGCCCGAGCCCGCCCCCGCTCCGGCCGCGCAGCCCGCGCCCCCTCCGGCGCCGATGCCGACGGCGGCCGCACCCGCCCCGGCCCCGAAGGACGACTCGGCGGAGCGTGCCGCGCGCGAGGCGGCGGCCACGCTCGCCGAGCGCATCCACTTCGACTTCGACAAGAGCGACCTTCGGGGCGCTGACCAGGCGATCCTCGACCGCAAGCTCCCCGTCCTCGCCGGGCACGCCTCGCTGCGGATCCGCGTCGAGGGGCATTGCGACGAGCGCGGCTCCGACGAGTACAACCTCGCCCTCGGCATGCGCCGTGCCTCGGAGGCGAAGCGCTACCTCGTGGGGCACGGCATTGCGGGCGACCGCATCGAGGTCGTGAGCTACGGCCGCGAGCGTCCGCTCGACCCCGGCCACGACGAGTCCGCGTGGGCGCAGAACCGGCGTGACGAGTTCGTCACCCTGAGCGGGACGGTGGCGCTGAGGTGAGCCCCACGGGGGAGGCGGGGTCGGTGCGGGCCGCCTCAGCCCGGCCCGTCCGCCCGCTCCCCCCGGCGCCGGAGCCAGGCCGAGTAGAGGGTGTCCCGCGCGACGGCCCGCGCGACCAGCACGGCCACCGCCGTCGCCAGCATGAGCGGCAGCACGATCGCGTAGTCGTTCGTGATCTCGAAGACGAGCAGGATGCCGGTGATCGGCGCCCCTGTCGCGGCGGCGACCACCGCGCCCATCCCGACCAGCCCGTACGCCTCCGGCTGGATCGGCAGGCGCGGGAAGAGCAGGTGCACCA
>JBAIWX010000042.1:0-5295 GCA_037916975.1 Gemmatimonadales bacterium | reverse complement strand
CCGGCGGTCCCGCGCGAGGTGCGGGCGCTCCTCACCACCGGGTTCTGCGGCGGCTACACGACGTTCTCGACCTTCAGCTACGAGACCGCGCGGCTCATGCAGGAGGGTGACCACCGGCGAGCGGCGCTCTACGCCGCCCTGAGCCTCGGGCTCTCGCTCGCCGGCACGTTCGCGGGGCTGGCGCTCGCACGGCAGCTCGTCGGCTGGCGCACCACCCTCTAGGCGGGCCGGGAGGCACGATGCATGGACTGGCGGGGGAACGGACCCTGATGCGGATCCACATCGGGGAACGCGACCGGCACGAGGGGCGCCCGCTCTACGAGGCGATCGTGCAGCTCCTGCGGGCGCGCCAGTACGCGGGCGCCACGGTGTTCCGGGCGATCATGGGCTTCGGCGCCAGCGCGCGGCTCCACACCGACCGCGTCGAGGTCCTCTCGCTCGACCTCCCGATCGTCGTCGAGTGCGTGGAGACCGAGGAGCGGATCCAGGCGATCCTCCCCGAGCTCGACGCGATGATCGGCGGCGGGCTCATCACCCTCGAGCGCGCGCGGGTCATCGTGTACCGCGCCGAGGCCACGCCGGGTGGCCGCGCTCCGGGCTGAGGCCCGCTAGTGCCCGTCGCGCTCGGCCCGCTCCACCGCGGCGATCCGGGCGCTGATCTTCGCCAGCAGCGTCCGGGGCACGTCGATGCGCGTGAGCTTCGCGCGCAGGTCGCCGAGCACCGTCGCCTCGAAGCGGAACTCGCCGGCACAGGCGGCGCAGGCGTCGAGGTGCTCCTGCACGAGCCGCATCTCCGCCGCGTCGAGCTCGCGATCGAGGAAGTCGTCGAGCCGCGCGAAGGCCTCCTCGCACGTGAGGCGGGTCATGGCGCCTCCCCGGTGCCGGTGGCGGGCGGCCCGGCGATCCCGCGCTCCTCGGCGATCCGCCAGAGGGCGCGCTGGAGGAGGCGCCGGCCGCGATGGAGCCGCGACCGCACCGTACCCACGGGAACTCCGAGCATCTCCGCGATCTCCTGGTAGGGGAGGTCCTGGACGAAGTAGAGCGTCGCGACCACCCGGTATTCGTCGGGCAACGCCGCGATGGCCGCATGCACGGCCTCGCGGTCGATCCGGTCCATCAGCGCCGAGGCGGGGTCGTCGGTGCCCGCATGGAGCCCCGCCGCCGCCGACTGCATGTAGAGGTGAAGCTCCGGCGCCTCCTCGAGCTCCACGCGGGTCCCCTCGCGCTTCGTGCGCCGGAACCGGCTGTACACCACGTTCACCAGGATCCGGAAGAACCACGCGCGGAAGTTGGTGCCCGGCGTGAACGTCCGGAGCGCGCGCAATGCGTTGAGCGCCGCCTCCTGGACCGCATCCTCCGCATCGGCGGCGCTCCGCGTCAGGTGGTACGCGGTCGCGTAGGCCGCCCCGAGGAGCGGGGTCAGTGCCGCCTCGAAGGCGGCGGCGTCCATCACCGCGGCGGGCGCCCCGCCGGCGGCACCCACCGGGGCGACGGCGTCCACGCTCATGCCGCCGAGACCGCACGGCCGTCGCGCCACGCCGACGCGAAACCCGTCCAGTGCCGGTCGTCGGGCGGGGGCGACTCGGCAACGAGGGCCGCGCCCAGCGCCGGCAGCAGGTCGCGCACCGCGCGGCGCGCGAGGAGCGCCGTCCCCCGTCCGCGCACGGCGGGGCACAGCCAGAGCGCGGCGAGCCGCGCTTCCCGCCAGAGGAACCCGTGCGCCACCCCGAGTTCGACGATGGCGTAGCCCACCGGTTCGCCGTCCTGCTCGATCAGCCAGGCGAGCCCGCGTTCCCGGTGGGCGACGATCGGCTGCAGCGCGGCGCGCGCCGCGGCCTGTTCCACCCGCATGCCCTCCCCGGGGGCCCACCCGGCGAGCGCCCCCGCGAGGCGCGGCGCGACGCCCAGGTCACACTCCACGAGTCCGATGGCCATCATGTCCTCCGGGTCCCCGGGCACCGTCCCCGGCCTCGTGCCGGTCCCGGCCCTCGAGTCAGGAACGCCCGGGGGCGCGGCCCGGTTCCCGTCCACCCTCATGCGACGCACGCCATGCCGGCGAGGTGGGTCCACTCCTCGGCGGCAGGGCGATCGGCCGGCTGGCCGGCGACGCTCTGCGCGAGGTCCTGCGCGACGTTCATGAAGGCGACGAAGGCATCGTACGGCGTCTCGTAGGGACTGAAGTACTTGTGCACGTCACCATCGGCGAAGTGCTTGGTGCACATGTAATAGACGTGGTCACTCGTCGTCAGCCGCCGCCACGCGTCGAGCCGCTCCGCGCTCCCGCTCGCCACGACTGCGGGGCGCAGGTCGTAGAGCCGCGCGTGGGCCGCGCGCTGGATCCGGTTGCCGAGCCAGGCGCTCGTGTCGCGCTCGGCGTCGGCCCACGAGGTCGGCTCGGGGAACGCGAGGGTGGCGACGGGCTCGCGTGCGGCGAGCGCCGACGGGTGCACGAAGGCCATCCCCTCGCGCGCGCAGGCGTCCGGCAGGTGGCGCAGGAAGTCGAAGATCCCGGTCTCCGACCACTGGTGCTCGCCGAAGGTCTCGTAGTCCACGTAGAGGTGGGCGCTCGTCCCGCCGGAGGCCGCAAGCCAGGCCGCATACTTCTCGGCCGTGAGCGGCCAGCCTTCCCAACTGCGCTGGCCGAAGCGGAAGCCGACGTCATCGCTGAGCCGGTAGTTGCGCGGGAGGAGCCGGAGCCCGGGCGCCGACGCCGCCTCGTACACGTGGTTCGCGGAGCGCCAGCCCAGCACGTGGTCGGCGCCCTCGACCATGACGCCGCGAAAGCCCTGCGCCGCGATCGCCGGCGCGAGGCCGTCCCAGTAGATGAGTTCCGTGTTCCGGAACACCGTGGGCCGCTGCCCGAACTCCGCCTCGACCATGCGCCGGTGCATCGCCACCTGCGCCTCGAACTCCGCTGCATCCCCGAGCGCGGCGAGGCTGTGGTGATAGGTCTCGCCGAGCAGCTCCACGCCGCCCGATGCGGCGAGCGCCCGGAAGCTGTCCAGCGCGTCCGGCGCCCAGCGCCGCAGCTGGTCCACCAGCGTCCCGGTGAGGCTCAGCGCCACCTTGAAGCGGCCGTCGGTGCGCCGGACCAGGTCGAGGAGCAGCCGGTTGGCCGGCAGGTAGCACTTGTCGGCGACGCGCCGCAGGATGCGGGCGTTCGTCTCGTCGTCGAAGTACGGGCCGCCAGCGCCGACCTCGAAGAGGCGATAGCGGCGCAGGCGCCAGGGCTGGTGCACCTGGGCGTAGATGCAGATGTCGGGCATCATCCCTCCACGGGCCGCGCGGCGAGCGCGCGGCGGTAGGCGTCCACGGTCCGGCGCGCCGGCTCCTCGAGCGAGAAGCGCCCGGAGCCGACCTCGCGCAGGCCCTGCTCGCGGAGCTCGCCGTGCAGCTCCGGGTGGCGCAGGAGCGCCACGACCTGGTTGGTCATCTCGTCCACGTCCCAGAAGTCCACCTTGAACGCGTGGCGCAGCACCTCCGCGACCCCGGCGCTGCGCGGCACGATGCAGGGCGTCCCGTTCCGCAGGCTTTCGAGGGCCACGAGCCCGAAGGGCTCGCTCACCGAGGGCATCACGCAGACGTCGGCGAGGCGGTAGGCACGGTCCACGTCCGGGCCCTGCAGCGGGCCGGCGAAGTGCACCCGGTCGGCGATGCCGAGCTCGGCGGCACGGCGGACCAGCAGGGGCAGCATGTCGCCGGTGCCGGCGACCACGAACCGCGCCGCGGGCACGTGGCGGGCGACGCGGCCCGCGACCTCGATGAAGTAGTCGGGGCCCTTCTGCCAGGTGACGCGCCCGAGGAAGAGCACGGTCGGTGGGCGTCCGCCGCCGACGGGATCCTGGAACGGGGACCAGCGAGGCACATTGGCGGCCACCGGGGCACCGTCCACGCCCCAGTGCACCACGTCCACCTTCGCCTCGGGCACGCCGAAGCGGTCGGTGCAGGCGCGCTTGAGCACGTGGCTGTTGCTGATGACCCGGTCGGCGCCGAGGAGGCCCGCCGCCTCGCGCGCGAGGATGAGCGGGTTGCCGCCCTCGCCGGCGCGGTCGTACTCGGTGGCGTGGATGTGCGCGACGAGGGGCCGCCCCGAGGCCTCGCGCGCAGCCAGTCCTGCCGCGAACGTCAGCCAGTCGTGGGCGTCGATCACGTCGTGGGGTTCCCGGGCGGCGATCGCACCCGCCTCGGCGGCGAACCGCTCGACTTCCTCGAAGAGCGTCGCGCCGTAGGGATGGCGCGACCCGGACCGCCGCGCGGCCGCGAGCACCTCGACGTACTGCTCCGTGCCGCCGTACGGGGTGAGCGTCGAGGGCACGCGGTGCACCCGCACCGCCTCCGTCGGCGCGTCGAGGCCGACGAGCCGGAGCCCCGGCAGGGTGTCGCCCTCCACCGGGAACGGGACGACCAGCGTGACGCCGACGCCCTGCCGCACGAGCCCCTTCACGAGCCCCACGGTCGCCGTCGCCAGGCCTCCGGCCTGGTAGGGGGGGAACTCCCAGCCGAACATCAGCACGCGCATCCACCAACTCCTGGCAGCCGGGCGAAATCCTGCGGTCGGAACTGCCCCGAGAAGGCACGACGGCACCGCGAGGTTCCCCGGGAACCGCCGGCCACGGCGCGGCATTCGTAGCGGTGACGCCTTCATCCGCCGTCCGGAGCCGTGCCGTGTCCCGTTCCCTCGCCGAGTGGCTCGTCCGCCTCGCCGCCGCGTACCTCGCGGCCGGCCTCGCCTTCGCCCCACCCTTCGCCTGGCGAGGCGCCGCGGCGCTCGAGCCGGTCGCCGCCGAGGGCACGCGGGGCTTCCGCGTCCTCATCCTGCCGGGGGCGGTGCTCCTCTGGCCGTGGCTCCTCCGCCGCTGGATCGGCGCGCGCCGGACGATGGCCGCATGACGAGCGGCCTCCGGCGCCTGCACCTGCGGCTCGTCACCGTCGTCGCGGTCGGTGCCACGATCGAGTTCCTGCTTGGCCTCGCCTCCCACCGTCCGGAGCCGGTGAACGGCCCGCCGCCGGCCGGCCTGCACGTGGACCCGAGCCGATGAGCGCGCACTTCCGGGCGGTCAACTGGAACCGCCAGAAGTACTGGTATGACGGGGCCGCGCTCGGCGCGGTCCTGCTCTTCCTCGGCGCCTACGCCTCCGTCGACCTCGCGCTCCATCCCGAGTTCACGGTCGAGACGGTGCTCATCCGGGGGCTCGGGCTGGCCGCGCTGGTGCTGCTGCACGTGATCCTGGCCATCGGCCCGCTGGCCCGCCTCGACGCGCGCTTCCTCCCGCTGCTCTACAACCGGCGCCATCT
>JBAIWX010000041.1:0-8416 GCA_037916975.1 Gemmatimonadales bacterium | reverse complement strand
GGCTCATCAAGGACCGGCTCAAGACGCTGACGTCGGGCGGCAAGCCGATCAAGTGACCGGGCGCGCCCGCGCCTGAGGGAGTCCCGGACGGGCCGCCTGCGGGCGGCCCGTTCGCGTTGCGGGGGCTCTGGCCCGATCGTGAAGGCCGGTTAACTTGCACCGGCACGGCAGCCGTGCACCTCCCACGACCCGGACCGATGACCGAGCCCCGATCGCGCAGCCTGTTCGATCGCCTGGGCGAGCAGCCGCTGGTGCGGGTGCTCGCCTACTACGTCGTGCTGTTCGCCGGGGCCGCCGTCGCGGCGGCCGTCGTGCCCGGGGCGCGGGCCTTCCTCGACGCGAACGACTTCGGGGCCGCCGGGGCGGCGGTCGGGGTGCCACCCGCCGCGATGCCCGACGGACGTTCGGGCACCGAGGCGGCCCTTGCGGTGGTCGCGCTGGCGGCCAGTGCGGTGCTCCTCATGCTGCCCGTCGCATGGATCTACCTCCTGACCCGCGCCCGGCAGGGGTTCCGCCAGTCGTTCGTGCAGACGCTGCTTGTCCTCCCCGTGGTGGTCGCCGGCGTGGTCGTGGTGGTGAAGCACAGCGTGGCCCTCGCCTTCGGCCTCGCCGGCATCGTCGCCGCGGTGAGCTTCCGCAACCGGCTCGAGGACTCGAAGGACGCCGTCTACATCTTCCTCGCGACGGCCGTCGGCCTCGCGTGCGGGGTGCAGGCGGTCGGCGTCGCGGCGGCGCTCTCGGTGGCCTTCAACGCCGTGGTGGTCGCGCTCTGGTGGAGCGACTTCGGGCGCTCGCCGGCGGGGCTGCAGGGGACGCCCGCCGAGCGGCGCCTCCAGCGGGCGCTCGCGATCGCGAACCGCACCCACCAGTTCGTGTCGATGGTGGACCGCGAGATCCTGAAGTCGCTCGCCCCGGAGCAGCTCGCGCAGGTGGCGTCGCGCGTGGCGGAGCGGCGGGCGCGCGTCGAGGCGGCGCTCGACACCGCCGTGGCCGGCGCCACGGCCGAGGCGCCGAAGCCGTGGCGGGACCTGCGCGTGGTGTTCGCCGAGGGGCATGCGCCGGCGCGGCAGCGGGTGGAGGCGGTGCTCGAGGCCGACACGAAGAAGTGGGTGGTGCGCGCCGCCAGCTCCGCGGCGGGTCCGCTCCACGTCGAGTACGGCGTGCGCCTGCGGCGCAAGGTGCCGGCCGCCCTGCTCGAGGCGCGCCTGCGCGAGGCGGCGGGCACCGCGCTCCGCGAGCTCGTGCTCGGCCCCGACCCCGACGGCGAGGCGCCGTAGCGTGGCCGGGGAGGACGCGACCGATTACTCCGCGCGCGTCGCCGAGGCGGTGCGCGAGCGCTACGAGATCGAGCGTATCGCGGGCCGCGGCGGGATGTCGATCGTCTACCTCGCCCACGACCGGCGCCTTGGCCGGCCGGTGGCCCTCAAGGTGCTCGACCCGGCCGCCTGCTCGCGCGTGGGCGCCGAGCGGTTCCTGCGCGAGGTCCGCATCACCGCACCGCTGCAGCACCCCAACATCCTGCCGCTCATCGACTCGGGCACCGTCGGCGACATCGTCTACTCGGTGATGCCGTTCGTCGAGGGCGAGTCGGTGCGCGAGCGCCTCCTCCGCGAGGGGCCGCTGCCGGCCGAGGACGCGCTGCTCTACGCGCGCGAGGTGGCGGAAGCGCTGGAGTATGCGCACCGTCGCGGCATCGTCCACCGTGACGTGAAGCCCGAGAACATCCTGCTGTCGGGCGGGCAGGCGGTGCTCACCGACTTCGGCATTGCGCGTGCGAGCACGCTGCCCGCGGAGCAGACGCTCACGGGCGCGGGCGGGCCCGTCGGGACCCCCGCCTACATGAGTCCCGAGCAGATCCGCGGCCGGGAGCCGGTGGATGGGCGCAGTGACGTGTACAGCCTCGGATGCACGCTCTACGAGATGCTCTCGGGGCGGCCGCCGTTCGAGGGCGCGTCGGTGCCCGAGACGCTCAGCATGCACCTCGAGCAGGAGCCGCCGCCGATCCAGCGGCGCCGCCCGGAGCTGCCGGCGCGCGTGGCCGCCACCGTGGCGCGCGCGATGGCGAAGCGCCCCGCCGACCGGTTCCCCTCCATGGGCGAGCTCGCCGCGGAGCTGCGCGCGATCCTCGGGGAACCCCCGCGCCAGCCGACGCCCGCGGATGGCGCGCGGGGGGCCGTCGAGGACCGGCTCGGCGGCCTGGAGCGTCCCTCGCGGGCGGGGGGATGGCTGGTCCTCGCTGCGCTGGTGCTGCTGGTGCTGGCGGCGGCCGTCTCGCTCCGCCCGTCCGTGCGCCCGCGGACGGCGACCACGTCGCTCGCGGTGCTTCCCTTCGCGGCGGAACCGGCGGGGAGCGTGGACGCCTTCCTGGCGGAGGGGGTCGCGCGTGAGGTGGGCGCGGCGCTGAACGGGATGCAGGGCCTGACGGTCACGGCCCCGCCGGCCGCGGCGACGCTGGTCGGCGTCGGCCTCTCGCCGCAGCGCATCGCCGACACCCTGGGCGTGGAGCACGTGCTCGCGGGCAGCGTGAGCCGGGTCGACGGCGGGCGCTACCGCGCGGTGGTGCGACTGTTGCGCGCGGGGGGCGGCGCGGTCCTCCAGCGCACCTACACCTTCGACGAGGCGGGGATCGCCCGCGTCGCGCGCGAGATCGCGCGGCACGCCGGGACCGAGCTGCTGGGCGGGGCTACGCTGCCAGCCCGGCCGGGGCATGCCCCCGAACTCGTGACGACCCTGGTGCTCCGCGGCCGCTACTGGCTCGGGCGCCCCTCGCCCGACGGGCTCCGCGAGGCACGGACCGCCTTCGCGGCGGCGGTCGCGGCGGACTCCTCCTCCGCCGAGGCGCAGGCGGGGCTCGCGCAGGCGGAGGAGCAGGCGGTGGTCTACGGCTATCGCGGCACCGACGACCTGTACTCCCTGCTCGCCGACGCGATCCGACGCGGCGAGCGCGCGGTCCGGCTGGCGCCGGCGGACCCGGACGCCCGGTTCGCGGGCGCGAGTGCGGCCCACTTCCGCGCGATGGCGCTCGGGGGCCACGCCCCGGGCGACTTCGACTCGGTCATCGTGCGCTACGAGGATGCCCTCGCCCTCGCGCCCGACTCGCCGGAGGCGCTCGCCGACCTGGCCCACCTCCATGCGCACCTCGGGCACGCCGACTCCGCGCTCGCGCTCGCCCGGGCAGCGGTGCAGCGGGCGCCGCTCACGGCGGGCATGCGCCACTCGGCGATCACCGTCGCGCTCGGCGTCCGTCGCTACGACCTCGCCGTGGAGTGGGCGCGCGCGCGGCTCGCGCAGGCGCCGGACGACCTGGTGGCGCTGGCGCTCGAGGGCTATGCCCTCGTACTGCTCGGCCGGGCCGCCGAGTGCGCCGATCGCGAGCATGGCCCCTGGCTCGCCGCCCGCGCGCTCTGCCTCCACGCGGCCGGTCGCGCCCGGGAGGCGGAGGTGGTGGCCGACTCGCTCCGCGCCATGCTCGAGCGGGAGGAGTACGCGACGGTGCACCAGTTCACCGACCTCGCGACGTACTACGCGTGGACCGGCCGCGCGGCCGACGCGCTCCGCTGGCTCGAGCGTCAGGCCGCCCACAGCCCGTTCACGAGCGAGTGGATCCTGTCGTCCGGGTTCTACGACCGGGTGGTGGCCGTCCCCGCCTTCGCGGAGGGGCGCCGGCGCCTCGCCCGGCAGTCGGCCGACCGGCTCTCCGCCCGGCTTGCGATGCTCGGCTCGTGAAGCCGAGCGCCCTCGGCGCGATCCTGGGTGCCGCGCTCGCCACGGGCGCCTGCGCGGGGGTGCCGGCACCGGTGAGCGTGCCCGAGCCCGAGCCCGCCAGCGTCGCCGCGAGCCTCTTCCTGATCGGCGACGCCGGCGCCGCCCGCCCCGGTGATCGCACGCTCGCCGCCGTCGCTGCCGCGGCGGACCCGGCGACGGCCACGGTCGTGTTCCTCGGCGACAACGTCTATCCCCGCGGCATTCCCCCGGCCGCCGATCCCGCGCATCCCGAGGCGGTGCGCCGGCTCGACATGCAGGTGGCGATCGCGCGCACGGCGGGCGTGCGCACGGTCCTCATCGCGGGGAATCACGACTGGGCCAGGGGCGCGGCCGACGGCTGGGCGCGCGTCGCGCGGCAGGATTCGCTCGTGCGGGCCCTCGGCGACGGCAGGGCCGAGCTGCTGCCCGGCGGCGGGTGCCCGGGCCCGGCGCTGCGCGACCTGCCCGGCGGCTTCCGGCTCGTGGCCCTCGACACCCAGTGGTGGCTGCACGGCGGGCCGCGGCCGGCGGCGGCGTGCGCGTTCGCCGACTCGGCGGCGGTGGTCGCGGGGCTGCGCGACGCGATCGCCTCCGCGCCGGGACCGGTGGTCGTCGTGGGCCACCATCCGCTGCGCAGCCACGGGGTCCACGGCGGCCACTTCCGGCTCGTGGATCACCTCTTCCCGCTGCGCGAGTGGAAGCCGTGGTTCTGGCTGCCGCTCCCGCTGCTCGGCTCCGTGCCGGTCGTCGCGCGGCGGAACGGCATCTCGCGCCAGGACCGCTCGAACGCCCGCTACCGCGCGCTGCTGGGCGCGCTCGGGGAGGCCTTCCGCGCGGCGCCGCCGCTCGCGTACGCCGCGGGCCACGACCACTCGCTGCAGGTGCTGACGGATCCGTTCGTGCCCACCGTGATCGTGAGCGGGGCGGGGTACGACGGCCACGTGGACCCGGTGGGGCGGGGCGGCGATACCCGCTTCGCCGCGGGCCGCTCCGGCTACGTGCGCCTCGACCGGCTGCGGGACGGGCGGGTGCGCCTTGGCGTGGTGGTCGTGGACCGCGCGGGGGCGCGCGAGGTCCACGGCGAGTGGCTCTCGGGCCCTAGAACTGGAAGCCCGCCCTGAGGTAGAACCCGGTCCGGTCCTCCCCGCGCGCGACCACGGCGCTGAGCGTGCCCCCGCGGTCGAGCCACGACAGCCAGAGCCCGCCGCCCGCGGTCGCATGCCAGCGCCGCGACGATTCGCCCGCCACCCACACCCGACCCGCATCACCGACGGCGAGCACGCCCACCTCGCCGGGCAGCACGAGGAACGTCCGCGCGAGCGGCACGCGCACCTCGGCATTGCCCCACGCGGCCGCGTCGCCGGCGAAGCGCTGCTCGCGGAGGCCGCGCACCGACCGCGCGCCGCCGACGAACGCCGCCTCATGGAGCGGATACCGTCCCCAGACCCGCCGTCCCGAGGCGCGCAGCGCGAGCGTGGGGCCGCGCCGGGCCGGCGTGAGGTACGTCGCGACCTCGCCCTGCACGGAGCCGAACGTGGACTCGACGTCCCACCACGCCGGGCTCGCCGCCACGCGGAGCGTCGCGGCGATGCCGCGCGTGGGCCACCGCGCGTCGTCGCGCGTGTCCAGCTGCGCCGTCGCCGCCGCGGCGAGTTGCCCGTACCCCGCGCGCGTCCCGTCGGGCGGGTCGCGCGTGACGAAGCGGTCCGCGCGGAGCCCGGTGGTGACGTAGGACGCCTCGGGCCCGAGCGTGAGCGAGACGGGCGATCCCGCCCCGAAGGTCACGGCGGGCGAGAGCAGGTACTGGGACTGCGGCACGCGGTAGAAGGCGTCCGTGCCTTCCAGCACCGTCTCGTTCCCGTAGCCGTGGAAGCGGACGAGCTCGATGCCCGAGGCGCGGGCGAGCAGGCCGAAGCGCGTGAGGGAGTTGCGCCGAGGTAGCGCGACCCGCAGCTCCGCGCGGCCGGTGCCGGCGCCGGTGGCCCAGCCCGCGCGCAGTTCCACGCGCGAGGCCCACGGGTGCTTCCGGAAGCCGAAGTCGTAGTGGACGAGGCCTCCGCCCAGGAACAGGCCGACGTCAGGCTGGCTCGAGAGCCACGGACGGAACCGGAGGAAGCCACCCCAGTCGCGGTGGCCGCCCGCCGCCTCGCGGAAGCGCGCAGGGCGGTAGCGCCGCCGGTCGGCGGGGATGCCCCGCGGGAGGTCGTCCCGGTCCCCGTCGGCATGGATGAGGAGGCCACCCGGTCGCCGATCGGCCGAGACGCTGTCGCGGCCGCCGCCCGGCACGAGGTGCAGGAACGGTCCGGCGCCGGTTCCCGTCACGCGCACCCGGTCGCGGCCCCCGTGCAGGTAGAGACGCACCTCGCTGGTCTCGCCGGCCACGAAGCGCCGCGCAAAGGTCGTCGCGCCGGTCGTGTCGTCCGCGGGGTGCACGCGCACCGTCAGCGCGCCGGGCTCTCGCCGGATCGTCACGGTCTCGGCGCGGTCCGTGGCGTGCACGTCGGCCTCGCGCGCCAGCAGCCGGTAGAAGGCACGGGCCGCGGCCGGCAGGGAATCCCGGCGCGCCCGGAGCGCCGCCGTCAGCTGCTCGCGAGCCTGCTCGCCGTAGCTCGGCGGCAGGGCGCCCGCGGCCGCGGCGATGGCCGAGTCGGTGAGCGCGGCCTGTAGTGCCCGTGCGGTCGAGTCCCAGGCCGGCCACGAGAGCGCGGGCAGGAGCCGCCGGTCGAGCCGGCGGCCGTTCCAGGTGAGCCCGCCGATCGCCGGGTAGCGGGCGCCGAAGACCGTGAGCATCGGCGCGGAGAGGCGCGCAAGGTCGAGCAGGAGCCCGTCGAAGCGGGCGAAGGCCTGGTCCCGGTCGCGCGGGAGCGGCCGCCACGGACCGTCGCCCGTGCGCACCCACCGCCACTGATCCTCGTGGCGGTCCCAGTCGCCGAGATAGACGTCCATGAGCCGGGCGGCGAGGAAGGCGCGCGCGTCCACGGTCGCGTCGCCACGCTCGAGGCGCTCGAGCAGCCGTGCCGTGCTCGTCACGTCGGCCGGCCCGGCCGCGCTCCCGGGGAGCGGCTGGCCGTCGGCGGGCCGCTCCTCGAGGAACCCGACGGCACCGGCAAACTCGGCGCGGAAGCTGCCCAGCGCCGCGTCGTCCGGCAGCCGCACCAGGCGGGGCGTCGCGTGCGGGACGCCCGCGGCGTCGAGCAGGGGCGCGGCGAGCAGCGGCGCGAGCGGATGCCCGGCACTCATCTGGTCCTCGAAGATCCGGTCCACGAGCGTTTCCCGGAGCGACGGCGGGAGCTGCGGAGACGGGTCCTTGGCGAGCGAGCGGAACACCCACGTCCCGCCGTCGCGCGCGGTGAAGCGCAGCGACTTCGTCTGCTTGCCGCCGCCGCGCTCCGTCGGCACGAGGCCGCCGTGCGTACGGGCGAGGTCGAGCGTGGGGACGCGCAGCGGACGCTGCCAGAGCTCGCGGTAGTGTGCGCCGAAGAGCAGACGATGAAGCGTCCCGCGCCGGAACTGCGGTCCGGGCACGACGCCGGCGGAATCGTCCTGCTGTGCGGCCGCCGGGGTGCAGGCGAGCAGCGATGCCAGCAGCGCGAGCCGACCCTTCACCGGTCCCGCCGCGGCACGTAGGTGCTCAGCCGCCCGGCACCATCGGCGCCGCCCTCGTCGGCGACGTAGAGTCGGCCGTCGGCGGCCAGGGCCAGGCCTTCCGGCTGCCGGTGCGGGGCGGCGAGCCGTCGCGTCGCGACGACGGCTCCGGTCCGCGTCACCTCCGCGAGGCGCCGCTCGCGGCCCGCGAGGAGCAGCAGGTGGCCGGAGCCCGAGTCCGCCTCGAGCGCCGAGGGATGGAAGCCGGCGGCGCCGCCGGCGAGCGTCGCCACGGGGAGGATGAGCGGCACGCCGGCCGGCGCCCCGGTCGCCGCCAGCAGTCGGTGGATCGTGACCCGCCCGCGGCGGGTGTGCTTGCAGGCGAGGAACAGCGTGTCCCGCACCGCCGCGAGGCCCTCCGCGTCACAGGCGGCGGCCACCGGTGCGCGCCACGAGCGCGTGGCACGGAAGGTTGCCGGCCCGGGCTCGAGCAGGAACACGGTCCCGTCGCTGCGGAGCAGCGCGAGGCCGCCCGCCAGCGGTGTCACGTCCTCGTAGTCCCCGCGCACGGGCAGGCCTGCCACGGGCAGTCGGGCGACGAGACGGCCGCTCCGGGGCTCCAGCACGTACAGGACCGCGCGCTCGTCGTCGTGTGCGACGAGGCGTCCGTCCCGCAGGAAGGCGAGTCCGGAGACCTCCCGCAGCGGCGCGGCAAGCGTCACCGATCGCGCTGGCGTTCGCGGGTATGCATCGAGGCGCGCCCCCTCGGCCGAGAGGGCGAGCGCCACCGTGGCTGCGCCGGCGATGAGGGTGCGGAGGGGCATGGCTGCAAGGTAGTCCGCACCCGGGACGCGGGGCTACGCCGGTGCCGCCGCGCCTCAGGCCAGCGGCAGGTCGAGCCCCCGCTGGCGCGCCTGGTGGCGCAGCCGCCCGCGCAGGTCGGCCACCTTGCCGTTGCATCGCTCGATCGAGTCGGGGCCGAGGAGCAGGACGTAGGCATCGCCCGTCCGCGCGACGACGGCGGGGAGGGCGTCGCCGGCCGCGTCGCGGACCGCCTGCGGCACGTCGTCGCGGTGGAAGTAGGTCA
>JBAIWX010000040.1:0-14792 GCA_037916975.1 Gemmatimonadales bacterium | reverse complement strand
GCGCGGCGCTCCCTGTGCACGGCGCCCGGCGCGGGATAGCTTTCGCGGCCACGGGGCGTAGCTTAGTCCGGTAGAGCGCCTGCTTTGGGAGCAGGAGGTCCCCGGTTCGAATCCGGGCGCCCCGATTCGCGTCACAGTTATTCCTCCGTCCGCTCCGCCGGGGGCGATCCATGTCCCGTCGCCGGAGTCAACGCACCGGTCCCGCTGCGAAGCCACGGCCCCTCGGCCGGCGGCCCGACGTCGCGTCGGGCAGCGCCGCCGTTTTCGATCCGGCCCTGCCGGAGCTCTCGCCGGAGCAGGTCAACTCCCTCCAGCGCGCCATCGGCAATGCGCGCGTCCAGTCGCTCCTGGGCGGGCGCATCCAGCGGGATCCTGCCACCGCCGCGTCCCCGGCGCCCGCGCCGGCGGCGGTTCCGACGGATGTGCCCGCACCCGCGCTCTCCGCCACGGACCAGCAACTCATCCTGACGATTGAGGTGGTGGAACAGGTCCGCCGCCGTGAAGCAGACCGGAAAAAGGCGGAGGCGAAGGTCGCGGCGACCGGCGTCCCGGACCTGCGCCCCGCCCTCGGCCAGCCCATACCGGATACGACGCAGTACGACGCGACGAGCCGGGAGATGCTGGCCAGCGTGGGCCTCACGCGGCTGCCGGAAGACGAGCGCGCGGATGCGAAGGCGCAGCAGGCGGCGCTCGGTCCGTTCGCGCCGAAGACCGAGTCGCTGGAGGGCCGCTTCAGCGTGATGTTCGGGAACCGCTTGTCCGAGGTGACCAGGTTCCTCCTCGACCGGAACGAGGCCGTCGCCAAGCGCGAGCGGGACCGCTACAAGGGAGACAACCTCGCCGACGTGAAGGCGCTCAAGGATGCCGCCTGGGAGCTTGCCGAGGCGGACAAGGAGGCGAGCGTCGCGAAGAGCCTCCTCGATGCCGCGAAGAAGGGCCCCAAGGACGCCCAGGGAGGCGGCGGAGGCGGTGACCTCGCAGGGGATACGATCAAGTCCTTCATCACCCGCGTGCAGAAGCTCAACGACCTCAAGAAGGTGCACGGGCAGCGTTTCCCGATCCTGCACCAGCTCGCGGGTCCGGACTACCTGCAGCTGTCCCGCACGAACAACGCCGCCGTGGCGGCGTTCATCGCCGGCCCGGCCGCCAAGGTGCTGAAGGACATCGCCGAGACGAAGGACCACCTCTCGAAGGGAGAGCTCGACCCGTGGAAGCTCGAGCGGGTGCGCGCCGAGACGATGCGCCACCTGCACATCGCGCCTGACTCCGCGGCGGGGAAGCTGGTCGAGCGTGAGCTCAAGGCGCGGCAGAGTGCCGACACGTGGACGCACCTGGCCGAAGGGGCGTTGATGATTGCCGTGTCGCTGGCGGCCGCGCTCCCCGGCCTCCAGCTCGTCGGCCTCGCCGGCGCGGCCGCCCTCTCGGCGATGAGCGCCGCGGATGCCTACAAGCAGTACAAGATCGACGAGGCGGCCGCCGGGAGTGCACTGGACTCGGCCGCCGCGATCGGCGCCGAGTATCCCGACGGCATGTTCGTGGCGCTGGCCATCTGTGGAGCGGTGGTCGATGCCGGGGTGGCCCTGCTGGCGTTCCGCGAGGTGGTCGCGGGTCTCAAGGTGGCGAAGGAGGTCGCGGACGTCGAGAAGGCGGTCCAGAAGGGCGTCGACACCATCCCCGAGGCGAAGCTCGTCGTGGACCCCAAGACGGGCAAGCCGGTCGCCAAGGCCTCGCTCCTCGCCCGCATCCGGGACGAGGCGGTAGCGCGGCTCGGGCGCGTCCTGTCGTCGCAAAAGGTCTCCGGCATCGTCCAGGACGTCCTCAAGGGTGTCATCGGCGGCAAGCCGTTCAAGACGCTGGACGACGTGGCCTGCAAGCTGCTGCTGAGGCAGCACGGGAACTGGAAGCAGCTGGTGGAAGAGCTGCTCAAGAGCGGCCCCAAAGGCGAGAGGGTGGCCGCGGCGCTCCAGCAGCATCGGCAGAAGCTTCTCAAGGTGCTGGAAAATCGCTTCGGGGCGAAACCCCTGCCCGACGCGAGCGTCACGGCCATCAGCGACGTGGACCTCAACATCGCCGGCCGGGGGGCGGGGGCCCGGGTGCTGCAGGCCGAGGCCTTCATGGCCAAGGAGTACGGCGGCGGGTGGGCGGAGGCGTACCGCATGGCCTTCTACACGGAGAGCTCGCGCCTCCTCGCCTACCGGAACGTGCTGGAAGGGCTGTCCGAGGCGGAGAAGGCCGCATACCTGAAGAAGGCGATGGACCAGCTCACGCCGCGGATCACGCTGCTCAACGAGGCCAAGAGCCTGGCCCACGCGGGCCAGGATGCGGCGGCGGCGGAGCGGGTACGGGAACGTGCCACCAAGCTGGGGCTCGACGTGGCCGCCGTCGAGCGCGAGGCCGCGCGGCTCAACGGGCCATCCGCCGCCGATGAGCGCGCGAAGCTGCTCAAGGAAGTGGACGGGCTGATGGACCGGATGGGCTCGAAGAGCCTGTCGCCCGCGGCCCGGCAGGACCTCGCGCTCGAGATCAGCGCCAAGCAGCTCGAGGCGAACTTCCTCTCGCGCGAGGCCTACATCGGTCCGGCGGCGATGCTCGGCGCGGGAAAGGTGCAGAGCGTGACCGAGGCCTTCCACGGCGCGCACTCGCAGCTCGAGATGCTCGAGCACATCCT
The DNA here is from genome assembly GCA_037916975.1 of Gemmatimonadales bacterium. Lineage (GTDB taxonomy): Bacteria > Gemmatimonadota > Gemmatimonadetes > Gemmatimonadales > GWC2-71-9 > JAGGAG01. The sequence continues at coordinate 12,124 of JBAIWX010000040.1, read as the reverse complement.
GCACGAGTGCGGTGGCGACGTCGGCGTGGCGATGCGGGAGTACGAGGCCTACAAGTACATCAACCGATTCTCGCAGTTCGCGATGGCCGGGGGCATCGCCGACCCGGAGTTCCAGGCCTTCGCGAACATCTCGGAGTACGTGTACCGCACCAACCGGATGGCCCAGCGGGCGGCGGGCACCGTGGTCACCGACCAGACGATCGCCGGGGCGGGCAAGGGGGCTGGCGGCTTCTACATCCGCCCGGCCGACACGGGCGTGCAGCCGGCCCTCTCGGACGAGACCGTGCGCCAGCTCTACGGGAGCTTCAACAAGAAGGCCAACGACGCGGTCGTCAAGCTGCAGAAGGCCGGTCTCGAGGGGAAGCCGGTCACCCAGCCGCTGCCGCCCACCGACACGCCGCCCCCGGTGCGGGCCTCCGCGGCCGGCGGCCCCGATTCGCTGCCGCCCACCGTGCGCAACCCGGGCGCGGATGATGCACCACCGACCGTGCGGGTACCGCCGGGGAGCGATGCGCCGCCCACCTTGCGGGACGGCAGCGCGAAGGCATTCAGGATCGACAGCAGCACGCCCGACATCTACGAGGTGAAGGACTCGAGAAGCGACAAGAACTTCTACTGTCGCGCGTGGCTGAACGAGGATGGGATGCTGCAGATCGACATGCGCACCACCGACGGCAAGGAGCGCTCGTCGGTGCTGAACATCCTGCAGATCATGGGGGAAATCAATCAGAAGTTCGGCGCGCGAGCCCGGGGGATGCTGGCGACCTGGATGGGCAGCGAAAACTCGAACATCCTCGCCCTGAACGCTGCGCTGAAGGGAGGGCTCCCGCTCGAGAAGGCTGTCTTCAAGACCGCCGAGGGCGCTGCCGCCCAGCGGGCGGGGTTCACCCAGGCCACCATCCTGCAGGCGTACAGCCCCTCCCGGACGCCGGGAGCGTACCTCACGGTCCGGGTGCACTTCGGGCGACCGGGAGCGGCGCCCTAGGGCCTCGGTGGGCCCGGCTGTGCATCCCGTCCCGGCCTACCCGATCGAGATGTCGAACTCGGGCTCCGGGATCACGATCTCCCGCTTCTTCTCCGTGCCGTCCACGCGCGCGATCAGCGTGTACGTCCCCGGCTTCGGCACCCGGAGCCGGAACCGCCCTGCCGCATCCGAGAGCACCGGCCCGCGGTGCCCGTCGATCCGCACCTCCGCGTTCGCGACCGGCTCGCCCTTCTTGTTGCGCACCACGCCGCCGAAGCGGAACATCTCGTCGAGGCCGTCGAGCGGCGCCCGGAAGCGCACCGCCTGCGAGAAGACCGGCGGCCCCGCCGGCATCTTGTCGTGGTCGAGCGCGAGGTTGACGACGTAGCTGATGGACGGCTTGAGGGTGTTCTCGAGCGCCGTCCAGAACTCGCCCGGGCTCTTGAGCACGCCGTCCGGCTGCGCCACCGTGGTGCGGATGGGGAGGGTGTGCTGCGCCAGCGCGCCCTGCCGGAGCGCGTCCGGCACCTCGGGGAAGCGCATCAGGATGCTGAGCGCGTGGAAGAGGAGCCGGTGCTCGTCCTCCACCTGGCGGGTCCACGCGGTGACGAGGTAAGTGAGCGCCACCCGCATCGGTTCGCGCGCCCGCATCGCCTCGCGGCTCCCGAACTGCTGTACCGTCATCCCGCTCTGGCGCAGCTCGCGGTTCTCGCGGATGTCGAAGAGGTAGCAGTTGATCGTCGGCTTCGAGATCCCGGTGGACCACTCCCGGGTCGGGATCTCGAAGCTCACGTCCACGTCGGTGGGGGCGAGGCCGCCCTCCTTGACCAGCAGCTGGCGGATCGTCTCGTCGAGCTCGGCGAGCATGCGCGGGGCTCAGTCCTGCCCGGGGTCGCGCTTGGCCTGCACGGGCGCACCGGCGGACGCCGCGGCGCCGGCGGCATCGGCGGCCGCCTCGTAGTGGTCGCCCGCCGGGCCCACCTGGAGGCCGCCGCCGGTCGGGGCCATGTCGCGCTGCTGGACCACGTGGGTGAGCTCGTGGGCGAGGAGCGAGGCGTCCCCGGGCGACGTGTCCTGCCGGAAGAAGATGTCGCTCCCGGTCGTGAACGCCTTCGCGCCCAGCTTCCGGTTGAGCCCGTCGGCATCGGAATCGGTGTGGAGCCGCACGTCCTCGAACGAGGTGCCGAAGCTCGCCTCCATGCTCGCGCGCGTGCCGCTGTCGAGCGGGCTTCCCGCGCCCCGCTTGGCCTGGATCGCCGAGGCGACGGCTGGGCTTGCCGGCCCGCCCTCCGCGCCCACCTCGGGGACGACCTCGCCCGCGCGCTTCATCTGGATCTCTTCCTCGTCCGGGGCCGCCTCGCGCTGGACGGCGGCCGGGTCGCGCTTCGCCTGGATCGGTTCTTCCTCCTCCGGCATCGCCTCGCGCTGCACGGCGGAGGGGTCGCGCTTCATCTGCACCGGCTCCTCCTCCTCCTCGGCCGCGCGCTGGACCGCCGACGGGTCGCGCTTCATCTGGAGGGGCTCCTCTTCCTCCACGGCCGCGCGCTGGACCGCCGACGGGTCCCGCTTCATCTGGACCTCCTCCTCTTCGGGCGCCGCCTCGCGCTGGGCGAGGAGCCGCTGGATCGCGGCGTTGCCGAGCTGGCGCTGGAGGGTGAGCAGGGGATGCGTCGCCTGGCCGCCGTCGGCGGCGGGCGACGCCCCGTCCTTCTGCGGGGCGCGGAGGAGGCCCTCGCGGTCGGGGGTGCCGGGGACGAGGTGGTTCGCCATGGCGCGTCTCCTGGGGGTGCCCGGCCGCGGGGCCGGGGGGCATCTGACAACTTACACGCGGGGTGCCCGCCGGTCACGCGCGGTCCACCCCGGACTATTCCAGCCTCCACCCTCCCAACGCCTCGTCGTCCAGCGCCCGGAAGAGCCCTGCCAGCGCGCCGAAGCTTTCGTCGAGGCGCGCATCCGCGACCACCTCGACGGCGCGGACGATGGGGCCGGGCCGCGCCGTGAAGACGTAGTGGCGCAGCGTCCAGCGGCCCCCCACGGGCAGGACGTCGGGGCCCAGGGCCGAGGCACCCGGGATCGAGTCCGGCAGGGTGTCGAGCCGCGCGGCGTCGAGCGCCGAGCGCAGGCGCACGAGCGCCTCCGGCGTCAGGCGATCGGCGCCCGGGCTGCGCCGGGAGCGCGGGCGTGCCTCGTGTTCCTGCCCGCCCGGGCCGCTGACGAGGTACCGGCCATCGTCCGCGACGCGATAGACCTCGCCGGTCTCGCGGACGGCGAGCTGGAGGAGGATGCCGGCTGGCAGCGGCGGCACGTCGTGCACGGTGACCTCGGTCGTACGGGGCGGCTGCGCGGCCGGGCGCCCTGGCGCGGGGCCGGCACAGGCGAGCAGGACGGCCAGCAGCGGCAACGCGGGGCGCGTCAGAGCCCCCACTCCGCCATGCCGGAGATCTTGCGAAGCGCCTCGAGGAAGCTGCTGTAGTGCCACGGCTGCACCGTCGAGCCGAGGCTCATGGCGCTCTGCGTGTCGCCGGTCTTCACGTCGTGGCCGGTGGTGCCCTTGATCATCTGGTCGGCCTTCGCGGGGAGCGCCTGGCCCGCCGGCGTGCCGGTCGTCGTGTACTCGTCTTCGAGCCCCAGCATGTGGCCGGTCTCGTGCACGCCCGGGTGCTGCGTCTCCTGCGTGCCGGTCTGTGCGGACACCATGCACCACTCGTTGCCGGGCCCGGCACCGTCCTCGCCGCGGTTGCGCACCAGGATGCGCTCTGCGGCGATCCCCTGGCCCGTCAGGTGGGCCTGTACGGCGGCGGTCCGGGCGCGGGCGAGGGCCATGTTGGACGCGGCGCCCTGCGCCGGCGTCTCGCCGGCGCGGTGGGTGCTCGAGGTGTAGCCGGTCAGCTCCACGCGCATCGCGGCGTTCGCCTTGAGCGAGGCGACGAGCGGTCCGAGCGCGGTGGTTCCCGTACCGTCCAGCACCGCCTTCCCGGGCCGGAACGGGATGCTGGTGACCGCGCCGGTGGACCAGTCGAGCTTCTGCTCCCGGCGCAGGTCGTTGATGTCGAGCGCGGCGGTGCCGTAGTCGGGGCGCGTGCCGTCGGCCGCCGCGGCGTTGCGGCGGCAGGCGTTCCCGTCGTGATGATAGCCTGGCGGGCAGATCGAGCTCTGCACCATCCCCGCGTCGGACGGATACTTGCCCACCGTCATCTGGAAGTGCGCCTGGTCCGCGGCGACGTCCGAGACGACGACGCTCGTCTTCACCGTCATCCGCTCCCAGTACTTCTTCGTGCTCTTGAACAGGTGCTTCCCCGACCAGAGCGCGCCGACCTCACGCAGGTAATCGGCCTTGAACGTCGCCTGCTCGCCGGGCGTCCACTTGAATTCCTCGGGCTTGAACCCGGGCGAGACCTTCGAGGGGTCCCCGTCCACGAAGTTGAACGAGACCTTCAGCGTGACGGTCAGCGAGCCGGCCTTCGGGTCGAAGCAGACGTCGAACTGGCCGAGGCCGCTGGAGGGCCGGTGCTTGGTCAGGCAGGGGAAGGTCTTCTTGCGGAACTCCTCGAGTTCCTGCTCCGCCTTGGCGCGCTCGTCCGGGGCCGTCGTCTTGCCGCCGCCGGTGAGCCAGTCCCAGAGCCCGCGCTGGATGCGCCCGGCACGGGGCGCCGCCGCCAGCGTGCGCTGCAGCGCCCGGTTCCCGACCTCCGCCTGCAGCGAGAGGAGGTGCTCCGGCCGGGTCGGGCCGCCATCGAGGACGAGTTCCGCCGCCGCGGAGGTCACCGCACCGCGCGCCGGTGCCGGAGCCTGGCGCACCGGTCCGGTGCCCGCCCTCGGGCGGCTCCGCGACGGCGACGTGCGGCGCCTCACTGCTCGCCCTCCTTGCCGCCACACGAGCAGGGTTCGCCGGGGGCGGTATTGCACGGGCAGCTGTCGGAGTCGGAGGCCGGCGAGCGCTGCACGAGCAGCATCCGCTGGACCGCGGCGTTCCCCACCGCGCGCTGGTGGCCCAGCATCGCCTCGGCGGTCAGGGGAGCGGCCGGCACGGCGGACGGGCCGGCGGGTGCCGACGGCGACCGCTGGGCCTGCCGCCGGACCGGCGCCGGTTCGGGCGCGTGAACGGGAAGGCGCATCGGTCAGGCCCTCGCCAGCGGCAGCCAGCTGCCGAACTCGCCCTCGGTCACCAGCTTGCCGAGCTTCTGGTACTCGCGCTTGACCGCCCGGATCAGGTGCGGCATGCCGATCACCGACCCGTCCTCGGCGGCGAGGTAGGCGGCCAGCAGCGCGATGTTGCGGATGTTGCCGCCGGCCACCTTGAACTGCCGGGCGAGGAGGCCGAGGTCCACGTCGGGGCCCAGCGGCGCGCCCGCGGGGAAGACCTTCTCCCAGATCCGGAGCCGGTCGGCGTCCTCGGGGAAGGGGAAGTCGATCGCGACGTGGAGGCGGCGCACGAAGGCGTCGTCGAGGTTCTTGCGCAGGTTCGTCGCGAGGATCGCGACCCCGTCGTACTCCTCCATCTTCTGGAGGAGGTAGCCGACCTCGATGTTCGCGTAGCGGTCGTGCGCGTCCTTCACCTCGCTCCGCTTGCCGAAGAGGGCGTCGGCCTCGTCGAAGAAGAGGATCGCGTTCGCCTCGCGCGCCGCGGAGAAGACCTTGTCGAGGTTCTTCTCGGTCTCGCCGATGTACTTCGACACCATGGACGAGAGGTCCACCTTGTACAGCTCGAGCCCGAGGTCCTGCGCGATGATCTCGGCGGCCATCGTCTTGCCGGTGCCCGACTGGCCGGCGAAGAGGACGTTGACTCCCTTGCCCATCGCGAGGTGGCGGTCGAAGCCCCAGCGCTCGAGCACGGTGCGCCGGTGGCGCACCTGCAGGCAGATCTCGCGCAGCTGGCTCACCTGGTCCGGCGGCAGCACGATGTCCGACCAGGAGTAGGTGGTCCCGATCCGCCGCGCGAGGGCGTTGAGCCGCCCGCTCGACTGCGCCCGGCAGGCGGCGTACAGGTCCTGCGGCTGGATGTGCGCGCTCCCCGTGCCGGCCGCGCGCCAGCGGGCCACCGAGCGGGCCATCGCCGCGGCGTCGCGGATCTGCCCGCCGCTCAGGCGAAAGGTGCTCGCCACCGCCTGCAGGGTGGTGTCGTCCGGGCCGTCGCCGTTGAGCCGCCGCCGCCAGAGCGCCTCGCGCTGCGAGTAGGAGAGCACGGGCAGCTCGACGAGCAGGTACGGGGCGCGGCGCAGGTCGCTGCGCGCCTCCCACGGGCGTTCGAGCGCGAGGAACGACGCGCCGCGATAGCCGTCGAGGGCCGTGAGCAGCGCCTGCCGCCACGCCGGCAGCTCGTCCTCGTGCAGGAGCCGGTCGGCGCCGTGCCACAGGATGGCCGCGCCGCGGAGCGTCGCCTCGCGCGCCACCCGGCCCAGCGCCTCGGCGGCGGGCAGCGACGCGCCGTCGGCGGCGTCGCCCTTGGCGAGCCGCTCCACGCTGACGACCAGGAGCGGCGCACCGGCGTGCGCCGCGAGGGCCTGCGCCACCGCGAGCCGCCCGCTGCCGTAGCTCCCCTGGAGCGCGAGGACGAACCCCGCCGGATGCTCCGACGCCATCTGGCGGAGCCGCATGGCCAAATCGTCGGGCAGGAGCAGGTCACCCAGGGAGCGCGCCGGGCGCTCCACCGTCACCGCGTGCGCGATCGCCGCGTCCACCGCCGGCGCCGGCCCCCCCGGTGCGGCGAGCAGCTCCGCGACGATGCGATCGTCCAGCTTGAGGAAGCGGCCGAGGAGGGGCGCGTGCCGCTGTGCGTCCTCGAACAGGTGGACCAGGCGCTCCGCGACGAGCGGGGCGTCGCCCGCGAAGGCAGCCCGCGCCGAGATCCGCTCCGCGGGTGTCGCCGCGAGGAGGCGGAGTGCCAGGTCCACCGAGGGACGCTTCCGCGTCACGTCGTCCTGGATGTAGGCGTAGAGCCGCTCGAAGCGCAGGTCGAGCTCCGGCGCGAGCGCCACGAGCACGACGTCGCGCTCGAAGCGCGAGAGGCCGAAGAGCCGGCCCAGCCGGACCAGCGGCAGCTCCGCCGCTGCCGGGTCCGACTCCGCCGCCGCGAGCGCCTCCCGCCGGGTGGCGAGCTCCTCGCGACGGGCCGCGAGGGCCTCCGGGAGCGGGGCCGGTGCGGCGCGGAGGATCTCCGCCTCGGCATCGGGGATGTACAGGCCGCGGTAATCGTCGGCGGCCAGCGCGCCGAAGGTGTGCCGGGTCACGTCCATCTGCCAGGCGAGCAGCTCGCGCAGCCAGCCCAGCAGCGTGCCCAGGTGGGCGGCCGCGTCCGCGATGGGCGGGCGGGAATCGGGCATGGGTTCCGGCTCCCGGCAGGGAAGGGTAGGGAAGACAGTGTATTCTATGGGGCCGCCCGCGCCCGGGAAAGCACGGCGGCGCGCCGCCACCTCCATCCACGCACGCATGGACCTGCCGATCCTCGACGCCGGTCGCTCCACCGCCGAGATGCGCTGGCTCGCCTGCCGCGAGAAACACTGCTGCCGCGGCCCGGTGGTCGTGCCGACCGGCGCCGACGTCTGGCGCATCGTCCGGTCCCTCGGCGTGCCGCCCACCGCTTTCCTCCGCTTCTTCGAGAGCCGGGAGGGACGGCGCGACGCCTTCGCGCTGGACCAGTCCGCGAGACGCTTCCGCCTCATGCTCGCGCGGCGCCCGGGCCGGGAGGCCCCGGAGCGGCGGCCTTGCACCTTTCTTCTCAAGACCCGGTCGGGAGCGCGGCGCTGCGCACTGGGTTCGGCGCGGCCGCTGGTCTGCCGCTCGTTCGCCGCGGAGCTGCTCGAAGGGGTGCTCGTGGCGCGGCGGGATCCGGGGTGCCGGTGCGGTCCCTGGACGCTCGCCGACCTCGATGCCGTCGCGGATCGCGCCCTGGTGGAGCGCCGGCAGGCGGATGCCGCGCGGTACGTCGCACTCGTCGAGGCGTGGAACGGACTCGCGGTGGCCGGGGAGCCCGCCGGGTTCGAGCGGTTCTGCGAGTTCCTGCTGGCGGCCTACGACGCGGAGCCGCCGGCGTGACCGGCGATCCCTGCGGGCCCTGCGGCCGCTGCTGCCGCGACTTCGTCGTGCCCCTGAGCGGGCTCGACCTCTGGCGCCTCGTGCGCTCACAGCGGCTCGCGCCCGAGGACTTCACCGTCAGCTTTCCCGCGAAGGAACCGAGCGCCCAGTCGTTCATCCTCGAGCCGGCCGGACCGCACCTCCTCCTGGGCCTGGACAAGCGGGGCGCCTTCGCGGTCGGGCGCCCCTGCGTCTTCCTCCTCGAGCTGGACGGGCTCTCACGGTGCGGGGTGCACGCGGACCGGCCGGTCGTCTGCCGGGCCTATCCGATGGCCCTGACGGCGGGAGCCATCCGGCGCAGCCCGGACGCGGCGTGCCCGTCCGGTGCGTTCGAGGGGCCGGCGGCCTTCGCCGACTGGGGGCCGGTGCTGGCCGAGCACTCGCTGGCGTGGGAGATCCATGGACGGGCGGCGGCGCGGTGGAACGCCCGGGTGCATGCCGCCGGCGCCCGGCTGCCCCTGTCGCTGTTCCTCGCCCTGCTGGTGGACCTGCACGACCAGCTGGCGCTCCGGCTCGGGCCGGGGTGGGCGCTCCCGCCCGCGGGGACCACGCCGGGCGGGCTCGACGCCCGCGTCGCGCGCGCCGCGGCAGCCGCGGAGGTCGTCCTGCGCGACCGGTTTCCGGGCCTGCCGGAAACTGCACCCGGCGCGGCGGATGCGGGGACGCCGACCCGGTCTGGCGCGAACGGACCCGCGCGATAAGATTGCGGATGCTTGGCGCTCGCGACCATCACGAGCGTCCCCACCGTTCCGCACGCGGCCCGTCGGCCGCCGGGTATGCCGTGAGCCACGTCACCTCGCCGGTTCGACCGACGTCGCGACCGTTCGTGCTCCAGCCGCCGCGTGGCGGCTCCTGACCGCCTGCTGCACATCCTCACCGTCACCCCCACCGTCTCGAGGAGCCTCGCATGCCAGAGTATCTCTCGCCAGGCATCTACATCCAGGAGGTGAACTCCGGACCGCGGCCCATCGAGGGCGTCGGCACCGCGATGGCCGCCTTCGTCGGCTTCGCGCCCGCGGGTCCCGTGAACACCCCGACCCTGGTGACCAACTGGAGCCAGTACGTCGAGACGTTCGGGGCGGTGGAGGAGGGAGGGCGCCGCAACCCGCACCTCGCGGGCGCGTACCTCTCGCACTGCGTGTACGGCTACTTCCTCAACGGCGGCGGGCGCTGCATGGTGACCCGCGTCGTGCCGAAGGGCGCCGATGGCGACAAGGCGCCGACGGCGCTGCTCCCGGGCAAGGCGAAGGGCACCGCGCTCAGCATCGCGGCCAAGGGCGCGCCGACCCAGGAGATCGTGATCGAGGTCGCGCCGGCCACCGAGGAGGGGGCGCCGGAGGGCACCTTCACCCTCAAGGTGAAGATGGGCGACACGGTCGAGACCTACGACAACGTCACGACCGCCAAGAAGGGCGGCCGCAACGTCGTCGAGGCCGTGAACGCGGCGAGCCGGCTCGTCACCGCCACCGAGGTGGCGGGCGGGATGCCGAACCTCGGCAGCTACAGCATCAAGCCGGTCGAGAAGAGCACGAAGCTCCCCGCCGTCCAGACGACGCACTTCGTCGGCGACGTGGGCGAGCGCACCGGCCTCGAGGGGATGGAGATCTCCGACGACGTCACGATGTTGCTCTGCCCGGACATCATGGCGGCCTACCAGCAGGGCATCCTCGACAAGGACGGGGTCAAGGCGGTCCAGACCGCGATGATCGCCCACTGCGAGCGGATGGGGAACCGGATGGCGATCATCGACCCGCTGCCGGGCCTCTCGCCGCAGGAGGTCAAGAAGTGGCGCGAGCGGGACACCAACTACGACTCGGCCTACGCCACGCTCTACTACCCCTGGATCAGCATCGACGGCCCGGACGGGAAGCCGATGGAGGTCCCGCCCTGCGGCCACGTGGCGGGCGTCTGGGCCCGCAGCGACACCGAGCGCGGCGTCCACAAGGCGCCGGCGAACGAGGTCGTGCGCGGGGCGCTCAACCCGGCGGTGCAGGTGACCAAGGGCGAGCAGGACCTGCTCAACCCGGTCGGCGTGAACTGCATCCGCTCGTTCGTGGGCCGCGGCATCCGCATCTGGGGCGCGCGCACCCTCTCGAGCGACCCGGCCTGGCGCTACGTGAACGTCCGCCGGCTCTTCAACTACGTCGAGGCGTCGATCGAGCGCGGCACGCAGTGGGTCGTGTTCGAGCCGAACGACCCGGACCTCTGGTCGCGCGTCAAGCGCGACGTGGGCGCCTTCCTCACCGGCGTCTGGCGCGACGGCGCGCTGTTCGGGCTCACCCCCGACGAGGCGTTCTTCGTCAAGTGCGACGGCGAGAACAACCCCGCCGACACGCGCGACCGCGGGCTCCTCTTCATCGACATCGGGCTCGCCCCGGTGAAGCCCGCCGAGTTCGTCGTGTTCCGCTTCCGGCAGTTCGCCGGCGGCGGGCAGTGAGCCGATCCCGACACCCGAGTCCGCTTCGGACTTCCTGACCAGGAGAGCGTGGCGCAATGGCCGACCAGGATCCACTGATTTCAGCATGGTTCGCCGTCGACTTCGGCGGCAAGATCAAGGGCGCCTTCCGCGAGTGCACCGGCCTCGGCAGCGAGACCCAGGTGGTCGAGCACAAGGCCACCGGGCCCAAGGGCGAGTACGTGCTCAAGAAGCTGCCCGGGCGCATGAAGTGGAACGACATCGTCCTCAAGCAGGGCATCACCGCCTCGATGGACATGTGGAAGTGGCGGCAGCTCTGCGAGGAGGGGAAGGTGGACGAGGCGCGGCAGAACGGGTCGATCATCATGTTCGACCCGAAGGGCAGCGAGATCGCCCGCTGGGACCTCGTCAACGCGTGGCCGAGCAAGCTCACCGGCCCCGTGGGGAACGCGACCAGCAACGAGGTCGCGCTCGAGGAGCTCACCGTCACCCACGAAGGCTACAAGCGGGTGAAGTGAGCCCGCCGGGGGCAGGATGCTGCGGACGGAGTACGACTTCACGCTGCCGTGCGGCCTGGTGGACGAGCGCGGGACCCTCCATCGCGAGGGGATCATGCGGCTCGCCACCGCCCTCGACGAGGTCGAGGCGCTGCAGGACCCGCGCGTCCGCGCGAACGCGGCCTACCTGCCCATCGTGCTGCTCAGCCGGGTGATCACCCGGCTGGGCGGCCTCCCCGCGGTCGAGGGCCGGCACGTCGAGCAGCTCTTCTCCGCGGATTTCGTGTACCTCCAGGAACTGTTCGCGCGCGTGAACGCCGTCGGCGGCCCCGTCGTCGAGACGGCGTGTCCCTCCTGCGGCACCCGCTTCGCGCTCGACCTCACCCACGCCGCCGCCTGACGCCCGTGCCCGACGCGCTCCCCCCCGCGCCGCCCGCCGGCCCCGGCGTGCCCGACGCCCGGCTCGTCGAGCAGGTGGCCGAGCGCGTCTGGCGGCTGCTCCGGGCGGACCTGCGCCTCGAGCTCGCGCGCGGCGGCCGCCGCCCGCGCGGGGAGTGAGCGATGGCCAACGAGGGCTACGCGAACTGCCGCTTCTACGTCGAGATCGAGAACGTCACGCAGGCGGTCTTCACCGAGGCGAGCGGGCTCCAGGTCGAGACCGACGTCCTGTCGTACGAGCAGGGCGGCAACAACGCATTCGTGCACAAGCTGCCGGGGCGCACCAAGGTCGGGAACCTCACGCTCAAGCGCGGCTTCGCGAAGGGCAACGAGTTCTTCAACTGGTACGCCTCGATCATCCAGGGGAAGATCGAGCGGCGCAACGTCTCGCTCGCCATCTACAATCCCAAGGGCGAGCTCGTCACCAAGTGGACGCTCGTGCGCGCGTTCCCCGTGAAGTGGTCGGGCCCCCAGCTCACCGCCGACGGCACCGCGCTCGCCATCGAGACGCTGGAGCTCGCGCACGACGGCGTGAAGGTCGAGTGACCGCCGCGTGGCGCCGCCGCTGACCTCCCGCGCCGGCCGGCTCCTCGCCTTCGCGCGCGTGCTCGCGGGCCGCCACCCGCTGCTGTGGCGCCGCGCCCCGGCGCTCCGGCTCGTCGCGGCCGAGGAGACGCCGCCGGCGCTGCGGGCACTGCTCGCCTCGCCCCTCCGGCCCGCGGCGCCCGCGGCGCCCGC